>JAZQRW010000229.1:0-9098 GCA_045629765.1 Eubacteriales bacterium | reverse complement strand
ATATGGGACTTCTCGAGATTGACGACGGTGCGTCTATCGTTAATCTTGATAAGTGGAATATGCCCGTGTGCTTGATTTTGAAGCGTGACGGCTCGACTCTTTACCCCACACGTGATATTGCCGCTGCGGTTTACCGTAAGGATACCTACGATTTTGATAAGGCAATTTACGTAACCTCTGCCGCGCAGTCACTTCACTTTGCTCAGTGGTTTAAGGTAGTGGAGCTTATGGGCTATGATTGGCACGATAAGCTCGTGCACGTTCCGTACGGCACTGTAAGCATCAACGGTGCTAAGCTTGCGACAAGAACCGGTAATGTAATTCTTTTGAAGCATCTTTTCGAGGAGGCTATCTCACGTGTTGCTGAAATCACTAAGGAGAAGCATCCCGACAAGGACGAGTGTATGGCTATTGCCGAGAAGGTGGGCGTTGGCGCAATTGTGTTCTACTACCTTTCCAATAACCGTATGCGTGATATTAACTTCGTTATGGAGGAGGCGCTTTCCTTCGACGGTAATACAGGCCCTTACGTTCAGTACACCTATGCGCGTACCTGCTCGATTTTAAATAAGAGCACCGATGAGGCAGTGATGACGGACGCTCCGGTTTCGGAAATTGAGTTTGAGCTCGTTAAGACTCTCAGTCTTTTCCCTGAGTGTATAAATTCTGCTATCGCTGACTATGAGCCCAGCATCGTAACAAGATATATTCTTGACCTTGCCGCTGCATTTAACCGCTTCTACCACGAGTATAAGATTGTGGGATGCGAGGACGAGGCGACACGTAAGAATAGACTTGCGCTTACCAAGGCGACTAACCAGGTTTTACGCACCGCGCTTCACTTGATTTGTATGCAGAGCCCCGATAAAATCTAAAATTTGTCGATATTTGCAAACAAACATTTACATTTTGTTATTAAATTTTAGGAGATAAATATGTCAGGACATTCAAAATGGAACAACATTAAGCACAAGAAGGAGAAGGCTGATGCCGCTAAGGCTAAGATTTTTACCAAGATTGGTAAGGAGATGGCTGTCGCAATCAAGGCGGGCGGACCTGATCCAAACAACAATACCAAGCTTCGTGACCTTATCGCAAAGGCTAAGGCTAATAATGTGCCTAACGACAACATTCAGCGTACTATCAAGAAGTTCACCGACAACAGTGACATCAACTTTGAGGAGATTACCTATGAGGGCTACGGTCCTGCAGGTGTTGCAATCATCGTTGAGACCTCAACCGACAACCGTAACCGTACCGCAGGTAACGTAAGAGCGTGGTTCAACAAGTATGGTGGTAATATGGGACAGAACGGTTGTGTTGCATACCTCTTTGAGCAGAAGGGCGTAATCACCATCGTTGATGAGGATGACGAGATTGACGAGGACAAGATTATGGAGGATGCGCTCGAGTGTGGCGCTGAGGACATTAAATGTGACGAGGGTGAGTACACCATCTACACAGAGCCCAGTGACCTTGAGGCAGTTACCTCTGCCATCATCGCTTGTGGTTATACCATCAGCACCTCAGACGTAGCCAAAGTGCCTTCCACCTACGTTGAACTCACCAACGAGGACGATATCGAGAACATGGAGAAGATGCTCGATAAGTTTAATGAGGATGATGACGTCAACGCCGTCTACCACAATATGGAACTTTAAATTTTCGTGTCTAAGTGCCGAAATCTCACCTTGACGTAGGTAACTACGCCTGACGGTAAGATGTTCAGCCCTTATACATCGAAAATTGCATTTTTGCGCCTAAGCGTCGAAATCCTCCCTCGACGTAGGCAAAGGCGCGGTGCGCCAATGAAATCCGTCTGATAGACGGATGAAATCACTACGTGATGAAATCGCTAAGGCGATGAAATCCTGCTACGCAGGGATATAATTAGATTGTAGGGCGGGGGCTTGGCTCCCGCCGTTTTTTCTGTGTATGTTCGCACACACCCTATTATTTTTTTACCCAAAATTTGCTTTACATTTTAAAATATTTGTGGTACAATATATTATGTATAAGCATTTTAAATTCTAAGGGATTGGTGGTGAGAATAGTGAAGGACGGAGTTTTTAAGCTGAAGAGCAATTTTAAGCCGACGGGAGATCAGCCTGAGGCTATCAAGAAGCTCACGGAGGGCATTTTGGCAGGTGAGCGTGCGCAGACTCTTCTAGGAGTTACAGGCTCGGGTAAGACCTTTACTATGGCAAACGTTATTGCCAATCTCAACCGCCCGACTCTCGTCTTGGCGCATAACAAGACTCTTGCGGCACAGCTTTGCACGGAGTTCCGTGAGTTTTTTCCGGAGAATGCGGTCGAATATTTCGTTTCCTACTACGACTATTATCAGCCGGAGGCGTATATTCCGGGTAAGGACGTCTATATTGAGAAGGATGCGATGGTCAACGAGGAGATTGATATGCTCCGTCATTCTGCGACCTCCGCGCTCTTTGAGCGTCGTGACGTAATTATCGTTGCGTCGGTGTCCTGCATCTATTCTCTCGGTGACCCTATGGAATACGAGGGACTCCTCGTTTCGCTTCGACCAGGGCAGACTATGAGCCGTGATGAGCTTATACGCCGCCTTGTGTCTATCAGCTACGAGAGAGGCGATATCAATTTTGTGCGTAATAAGTTCCGCGTCCGTGGCGATACGGTTGAGGTTTTTCCATCGTCTAAGAACGATTCTGCTATTCGTGTCGAGTTCTTCGGTGACGAGATTGACAGAGTTTCAAGGATAAATACCGTAACGGGCGAGGTCATTGAGTATCTTAACTACGTTGCGATTTTCCCTGCGACGCACTATGCCGTGTCGGATGATAAGCGTGAGGCGGCTCTTGCTGAAATTGAGGCAGAGATGCGTGAGCGTGTTAAATTCTTCCGCTCGCAGAACAAGCTTATCGAGGCACAACGCATTGAGGAGCGCACTAAATACGATATTGAAATGTTAAGAGAAGTTGGCTTTTGTTCAGGTGTTGAGAACTATTCTCGCGTTCTGGCGGGCAGACCTGCGGGGTCAACGCCTTACACTCTGCTTGACTATTTTCCCGACGATTTTATACTCTTTATCGACGAGTCGCACGTAACCATACCTCAGGTTAGGGGTATGAGCGGCGGTGACTTTGCAAGAAAGAAGAATTTGGTCGATTTTGGCTTCCGTCTGCCATCTGCGTTTGATAATAGACCTCTGTTCTTTGAAGAGTTTGAGGAGAAAATCAGGCAGACCATATTCGTTAGTGCAACTCCCGCCGAGTATGAAATGGCGGAAAGCTCGTCTACCGTTGAGCAGCTTATTCGTCCTACCGGACTTATCGACCCACGTGTTGATGTGCGGCCGATTGAAGGACAGGTCGACGATTTGCTTGGTGAAATTCGCACGACTGTCGCTAGGGGAGAGAAGGCGCTTGTCACCACACTTACTACTAAGATGGCTGAGGACCTTACCTCGTATCTTGCTACCCACGGCGTAAAGGTTAACTATATCCACCATCGTGTTGAAACGATTGAGCGTATGCAGATAATCAGAGATTTAAGACTCGGCGAATACGACGTCCTGATAGGCATCAACCTTCTTCGTGAGGGACTTGATATACCCGAGGTGTCGCTCGTAGCAATTCTCGATGCGGATAAAGAGGGCTTCTTAAGAAGTGAGACCTCCTTGATACAGACTATAGGCCGTGCGGCTCGTAATATAAACGGACACGTCGTAATGTACGCCGATACCGTAACACGCTCGATGCGTGGCGCGATTGATGAAACGAACAGGCGTCGCACAATTCAGATGAAATATAACGATGAAAACGGTATTACGCCGAGCACCGTTAAAAAGCGAGTTGCTGACATAATTGAGATAGGTAAAGCGCCTAACAAGGAAAAGGATAAGAAGCTTACTAAGCTTCAGCGTGAGCGTGAAATCACCGAGCTTGAAAGGCAGATGCGTGATGCGGCTCGCGCGCTCGAGTTTGAAAAGGCGGCTTATATCAGAGACAGAATTAAAGAATTAAGAAACGGATAATAAAATGGCAAAGAATATAATCATTAAGGGCGCAAGGGTCAATAACCTTAAGAATATTGATTTGACGATACCGCGCGATAAGCTCGTGGTTCTTACAGGACTTTCGGGCAGCGGTAAGTCCTCACTTGCGTTCGATACCTTATACGCCGAGGGACATAGGCGCTTCGTTGAGAGTCTGTCGAGCTACGCCCGTATGTTTTTAGGACAGATGGACAAGCCTGACGTTGATATGATAGAGGGACTCTCACCGTCAATCTCCATTGACCAGAAGACGACGTCGAAGAACCCACGCTCCACGGTTGGCACGGTCACTGAGATATACGATTATCTAAGGCTTTTGTACGCCAGAATTGGCATTCCGCACTGCCCCGTGTGCAATAAAGTGATAGAACAGCAGTCGCAGGACCAGATAGTTGACAGAATTATGCGTCTTGCCGAGGGCACTCGCTTTATGGTGCTATCACCGATAGTCAGAGCGCAAAAGGGTATGCACGAGAAGGTGCTTGCCGACGCTCGTAAGAGCGGATTCGTAAGAGTGCGCATTGACGGCAATATGTACGATTTATCCGAGGAAATTACTCTTGATAAAAATATAAAGCACACGATTGATATAGTCGTTGACAGACTCGTTTTGCGCGAGGACGTACGCTCGCGCCTTTCGGACTCGGTTGAGAGTGCTTTGCGCGCCTCTGACGGCAGAGTGAGCATCGTTACCGTGCCACGTGACGAGAGCGACGAGGAACGTGAATACGAGTTTTCACAGAAATACGCTTGTGAGGAGCACGGAATTTCATTCCCCGAGCTTGAGCCTCGTATGTTCTCCTTTAATAACCCCATCGGCGCGTGTCCGGAGTGCTTGGGCATCGGAAATATGCAGAGAATTTCAGTTAAAAAGCTTATTCCGCACCCCTATCTTTCGCTCCGCGAGGGAGGTATAGCAGTAAACGGCTTTAAGTCAATGACAGAAGACTCGTGGACGGGACCCTTGGTTGCTAAGGTTGGTGAGAAATACGGCTTTACTCTCGATACGCCCATCGGCGATTTTACCGCCGAGCAGTTAAACGCTCTTATGTATGGCACAGGCGATGAAAGATACTCCGTAACACGCTACTTCGGCGGCAGCGCTAAGGAGCAGTACGCAACCTTTGACGGCATTGTTCCTATGATTGAAAAGCGCATGAAAATGCAAGGCGGTGACTATTACCAGGAGTTCGTCGAGGAGGTTGCGTGTCCTGCCTGCAACGGCTCAAGGCTCTCGAAAATTGTCTTAAGTGTAACGGTCGGCGGACTCAATATTGACGAGATTTGCCGCCTTTCTATAGATAAAATGCTAACTTTTGTTAGCAATTTACAGTTAAACGAGACCGAAATGACTATTGCTAAGGAGGTCTTGAAGGAAATTAAAGCGCGTCTTAGCTTCCTTTCAAGCGTAGGACTCGACTATCTCAATCTTGCAAGAACTGCGGGTACGCTCTCGGGCGGTGAGGCGCAGAGAATAAGACTTGCAACGCAAATTGGCTCAGCCTTAACGGGTGTTCTATACATTCTTGACGAGCCCAGCATCGGACTTCATCAGAGGGATAACGGCAAGCTTATAAACACGCTTAAAAATCTGCGTGACATAGGTAACTCGGTTATCGTCGTTGAGCACGACGAGGAGACGATGCAATCTGCCGATTATATCGTAGATATAGGCCCCGGAGCAGGTATACACGGCGGTGAGGTGGTGGCATACGGCACTCCCGAGGAGGTTGCTGAATGCAAAAATTCGATTACCGCAGACTACCTTTCGGGCAGACGTCAAATCCCCGTTCCTAAGGCACGGCGCGAGGGCAACGGTGCCTTCTTAAAGATCATAGGCGCAAAGGAAAATAATCTTAAAAATATCGACGTCAATATTCCGCTTGGTAAGCTGGTTGCAGTAACCGGAGTATCGGGCAGCGGCAAGTCCTCGCTTATCAACGCAATTTTGTACCGCACTCTCGCTAAGGAATTAAACCGTGCTATAACCTATCCCGGCAAGGTTGATAGGATTGAAGGTCTTGAGTATCTTGACAAGGTCATTGATATTAACCAAAGTCCGATTGGCAGAACGCCGCGCTCAAACCCTGCGACCTACACAGGACTCTTCACTGATATACGCAATCTATACGCCAAGACTAAGGACGCTAAGGCAAAGGGCTACGATGCGGGCAGATTTTCATTCAACGTCCGCGGTGGCAGATGCGAGGCGTGCGAGGGTGACGGTGTAAAGTGCATTGAGATGAACTTCTTGCCCGACGTGTACGTAAAGTGTGACGTCTGCGGCGGTAAGCGCTACAACCGTGATACTCTTGACGTAAAGTACAAGGGCAAGAGCATATACGACGTGCTTGAGATGTCGGTTGAGGAGGGAATTGCCTTCTTTGACGGAATACCACAGATACAGCGTAAGCTGCAAACGCTCTTTGGCGTAGGACTCGGATATATAAAAATAGGTCAGTCCTCAACTACTCTTTCAGGCGGTGAGGCGCAGAGTGTTAAGCTTGCGACAGAGCTTGCGAAGCGCTCCACGGGCAAGACTATTTATATCCTTGACGAGCCTACCACAGGACTTCACACCGAGGACGTTGCGAAGCTTGTCGGCATCATTCACAGACTCTGTGACGGAGGAAACACAGTTATAGTTATCGAGCATAATCTTGACCTGATTAAGACCTGTGACCACGTCATTGACCTTGGACCTGAGGGGGGCGACGGCGGTGGAACGATTGTCGCTTGCGGTACGCCCGAGGAGATTGCAAAATGTGAGAAATCCTACACGGGTAAGTACCTAATCGACAAATTGAGGAGCTAATAATGTACTACGGACAGATAAAAAAATGCGATATTGCTAACGGTGAGGGCATTAGAACCACACTCTTCGTCAGCGGCTGCCGCAATAAGTGCAAGAATTGCTTTCAACCTGAAACGTGGGCGTTCGACTACGGTAAGCCGTTTACGAGTGAGGTAGTAGAGGAAATCTTTAAAACCTTTGAAAACCCGATCATAAAGGGCTTGACAATCCTTGGCGGTGAGCCTATGGAGCCCGAAAATCAGCGTGAGCTTTTGCCCTTTCTTCGTGAGTTTAAAAATAGGTTTCCCACTAAGACCATCTGGCTCTTTACGGGTAATCTTTACGAGGAGTTGATAGGCGCACTCGGCGAGCATTACAAGCGTCTTGAGATCACCGACGAGCTTCTTTCACTCGTTGATATTTTGGTAGACGGCAGATTTGTTGAGGAGCGCAAGAGACTCGGGCTTCGCTTCCGCGGTTCAGATAATCAGCGCATAATTGATATGAATAAAACCCGCCAAAGCGGTGAAATAACAATTTGGGACGGCTGTGCCTTGGATAAGTCCTATACCCCGTCCTCTACATAAGGAGAAAGGTATGAGAGTAAGAATTAAGAAGCTTGATGAAAGAGCAGTAACCCCAACATACGGCACGGAGTATTCCGCAGGAGCTGACCTTTACAGTATCGAGGGCGATATCACTATCGCTCCCCACACGACTACTCTTGTGCATACCGGACTTGCTCTTGAAATCCCCGATGGCTATTGCGGTCTGATTTTTGCAAGGAGCGGACTTGCCACTAAGCGCGGACTTGCCCCTGCTAATAAGGTGGGCGTAATTGATGCCGACTATCGCGGAGAGGTGATGGTAGCATTGCATAACCATACCGACTCACCTGCAAAGATTGCTCAAGGCGAGCGTGTGGCACAGCTTGCTATAGTGCCATTCCTTAAGGCAGAGTTTGAGCTTTCCGATACACTTGATGATACGGTAAGAGGCGCAGGCGGCTTCGGCTCAACGGGCACAAAGTGATTTTAAAAACAAACAAAAAATAACAAAGGTTGGTATTTTTGCCAACCTTTGTTTGCATATTCAACTTCTATTGTAATTTTTCACCACTTTTCCAATACACGATTCACATAATGGCACTACTAAGTTTGATTTGATTTTACATCGGCATATTTTGCACAGTGCTTCTTGAGGCTTTACGGTTATGCCGTCACCTGCGTCGAAGAAATCTATCTCCTTTCCCTCGGTTAAACCGTACTTTTCACGTAGCTGATGTGGAATAACTATTCTGCCAAGCCTATCGACCCTTCTCATAAACCCTCCCAAAAAACAAAAAGTGCGCCCACCGAAGCAGACGCACAAAAACGCAAACTCCGATAGTCGCCAAACTAATCCTCTTTGCTATTTGGTATAACCGCACATACACAGAAGCCGGAATTCGCATTTTATCAAATTCATATTCTGTATATATGCGAAAAAAGGGTATCCCCAATAATAGTTATACCTAGCGCGAGTAGTTTAATATTCAGATTAGTTTGGCGTAACCATTATATCACCATTTTTACATTTTGTAAAGTGTTAAATCCAAAAAAATACAAAAACAGCCCTTTCTATATCGAAAAGGCTGTAAAATGTTAATTAAAAACTCTTTTGTGAAATAAATATCTAAAGGCTCTCCCTCTGGGAGAGCTCCCGCGAGGGCGGGTGAGAGGGTACTTACATCAAACCTTCAATTCTTTCATTTATAATCCGATCAATCATTTGGCAAACACCTACGAATTTATCGTCTATATCCTTATTTGAAAAACGCAATACATAAATTCCGTATTTTTCAAAAATTTTAGTTCTTTCCTCGTCGTATTCCTTGCCTTGCGTTGTATAATGCTGTGAGCCATCAAGCTCTATGACAAGGCGCGCGCTATGACAATAAAAGTCCGCGATATAGTTATCTATAATACGTTGCTTGTATATTTTCACAGGATAATGCCGTAAAAAATCATACCATAAGTGTTTTTCTTGACGAGTCATATTACGGCGCAAAATTCTTGCAATGTTTAATAAGCTTTTGTTCTTGTTTAGTTTCATTCAACCCTCTCCGTCACCTGCGGTGCCACCTCTCCCGAAGGGCGAGGCTAGACCTCTCCGTCACCTGCGGTGCCACCTCTCCCGAAGGGCGAGGCTAGACCTCTCCGTCACCTGCGGTGCCACCTCTCCCGAAGGGCGAGGCTCTTATGCGAATCGGCAGAGAAGGGAATATCTCTG
>JAZQRW010000228.1:0-3528 GCA_045629765.1 Eubacteriales bacterium | reverse complement strand
CGCCTATCACAATAAAGATAGTAAGCATACCGACACCCATATAATAAAGATTATTTACAAAGTTCATAGGATTTATATTCATAGCATTCTCCCCCGATTACATAAAGAAATTAAGGATAAGACCGCCTGCTATAACAGACGCAATCTGCCCCGAAACGTTTACCCCGATAGAGTGCATAAGCAGGAAGTTCTGCGGGTCTTCCGCAAGACCCATTTTATGAACAACTCTGCCCGACATCGGAAATGCCGAGATGCCTGCCGCACCAATCATCGGGTTAATTTTCTTTTTGGAGAAAATATTTATGATTTTTGCAAACAGCACGCCGCCGGCTGTATCAAATATGAAAGCAACCAGACCGAGACCCAAAATAAGAAGTGTCTGCGGTGCAAGGAACTCTCCCGCCTGCATACGAAGTGCAATTGTAATACCGAGGAAAATTGTGATAAGGTTTGCAAGAACCTTCTGTGCCGTTTCGGAAAGAGAATCGAGCACTCCGCACTCTCTGATAAGGTTACCGAACATAAGGAAACCAATCAAAGATGCCGCCGCAGGAACGAAAGCACACGCTACGATTGAAATAATAATCGGGAAAAGTATTTTAGTGGTTTTAGAAACACTTTTTTGCTCATACTTCATTCTGATCTTTCTTTCGCTCTCTGTTGTAAGAGCCTTAATTACCGGAGGCTGGATAATAGGAACCAACGCCATATAAGAGTATGCCGCTACCGCTATTGCACCTATGTATTTGGAATTCTCTCCACCGCCGAGCAACGTATTTGCAACAACGATCGAGGTAGGACCGTCCGCAGCACCGATAATTGAAATAGAAGCCGCTACATCCTCGGGGAAGAACATAGCTGCCGTACACAAGGTAAAGAATATACCAAACTGTGCCGCCGCACCGAATATCATTAGCTTAGGATTATTAAGTAGCGGACCGAAGTCGATCATAGCACCGATACCGATAAAGAGTATCAACGGGAAAAGCTCGTTTGCTATACCTGCATTATATAAGGTTTCCAGCGGTTCAGCAATTCCTGAATGCGGGAAGTTCATTAAGATAGCACCGAAACCTATGGGGAGTAGCAAGGTAGGTTCCATTTCTTTTTTTATGGCTAAATAAATGAGAATACCTCCTATTAACCACATCACAATCATTTTCCAGTTGCCGTCTTTTCCAAATTCCAAAATTGGATTAAACAAGTCTAACAATTCGCTCATAGCCTTTACCTTTTTCTTTTAAATTTATAAAAATGCAGTTATATTAGTCTTTATACCAATATCTCTCCATATTACCACACTATAATAGCATAAATTCGGCTAAGAAACGGCAAAGAAAAGACTGCAATACACCTTTGAAGCATATTGCAGTCTTTGATTATTCTTTCATTCGGTAGCCTACACCAAGCTCATTGGCAATATAACTTGCCTCACCGGGACGTGCACCGAATTTCTTTCTTATGTTAGCCATATTTACCTGTAGCTTCTTTATACTTGCTTCATCCGGGTATTCGCGCCATACGGCTTTAATTATTGTTGCGTATGTCATCATTTTACCGCAATTCTCTGATAAAAATGCTACTATATTGTATTCGGTTTGCGTTAATTTGATTTCTTCATTTGCAATAAATATTTGACGGGCATCATAATCAATTAGAAGCTCGCCAATGGTAAATTTACCGCCGGGTAAAAGCCCTTTGCCTGTATCATGACGTCTGTTTCTGAGTGCGCTTCTTACACGTGCGATTAACTCGTCAGAACCAAACGGCTTAGTGATATAATCGTTCGCGCCCATATCAAGAAGTTTAACCTTCTCTCGTTCCTCACTCCTTGCGGAAAGGACTATAACCGGTGTAAAATCCTTCAATCGAATTTCTTTTAAAAGAACGCTACCGTCATTATCAGGCAATCCAAGATCGAGAATCACAAGATCGGGTATATGAGAGGCATACATAGTTTTAGCAATTTCATAATTCGTCGCCGTTATAACTTGATAGTCGTTAGCTTCAAGAAGAGCGGTAACAAAATTCAGTATGTTTCCTTCATCCTCTACGAGAAGTATCTTATATTTGTTTTGATTCATTTGAAACCTCCTCGGTAGTTAGTGAAAATCTGAATATTGCGCCGCCTTCCTTGGCGTTTTCAGCGGTGATATCGCCGCCGTGTGCCTTGATGATTGTAGCACATACCGAAAGACCGATGCCTGCGTTGCGTGTTTGGGTATCGGATGTGCTTTCAAACTTATCGTTGTATCCGGTGAAAATATTGTCGAGCTTTTCGGGAAGAATACCGCAACCATCATCGGTAATCTCAAATATCGCCTTTTGACCGATTGAGAATACTCGCATTGACAGTTTTGTAAAGCCTTTTGCATGGTGAATCGTATTTTCGAGAATGTTAATGATAACCTGCTCGATCAAAATCGCATCCATCGGAATAACGACGAGCTCGTCCGGGATATCTATGTTTACGTGTTGCTCGGGATATCTCTTTTTGAATTTTATAATAACAGAGTCAATAAGTTCTTCAAGAACTGTGGGGGTTTTGATAAGCTTTACCGCACCGCTGTCAATACGCGTTATAGAGAGAAGATTTTCTACCATGCGGATCAGCCATTCGGAATCTTCTTTTATTCCTTTTGACATTTGAAGCTTCTGCGCGTCACTTAACTTATCATAGTTTTCGATAATTGAAGAGCTCGCACCGTATATAGTCGTAAGAGGTGTACGCAAATCGTGAGAAACCGCACGCAAAAGATTTGCTCTCATACGCTCTTTTTCTCCCTCGGCTTTCAGCATCTGCCACATTTTCAGCCTGGTCGTAAACATACTAGTCAAAAACGAGATTATAAGCATTACAAGTGCTGAAAAAATGCTTTCCGGCACGGAGAAATCCATATTGAGATACGGATATGTAAAAGCGTAGTTAATAGCTGCGACGCTTATTATCGTTGAAACAATTCCATACCAGAAGCCATCGGTTATAAGAGATATGATAAAAACCGCAAAAGCAAATAACGTTGTGACATGCTCTGATATATCCAATACGTTTTGCAGCAATATGCTGATTGCAAACGATATTGCTAAAATAAGTACAGTTAGAATAGAATCTCTGATACATCGTTTAGTTTTGCTCATCGTATACTCCTTTAAAATACCTTTATAAAATTATACCATACTTTGAGTTAAGACATGGCAAAGCATAAACCCCATCTGTTATTATACCTATTATAACAGATTTCCTTAGATATTTCAATCGGGTGTACTATACTATTCTAGTTTTTGCGTAAAACAGGAACGGTAAAAGAATAATTGCATAAAGAAAAGACCACACACAAGTTTTTTATCCTCATATGTGGTCTTTTCTTGTTTACCCCACTTGAAGGTGTCGCACAAAATTTGCTGTTTTCGCAAATCCCTAAGTTGCACCATCTTTAGAGGTGGTCTTTTTGGTATTTGGGGCCCTGCGCTTATTATTATATGGTAGCTTTATTCCGCGAGGATCCTTCGCAGGACGTTCTCGGAGAT
>JAZQRW010000227.1:0-3132 GCA_045629765.1 Eubacteriales bacterium | reverse complement strand
CAAGAACGTATATAACCTTCCCTGCGTAGTAGCAGTTAACCGCTTCCCCACCGACACTGATGCCGAGATTGCTCTCGTTATTAAGAAGTGTCAGGAGCTCGGCGTTAACGTTCGCCTCTCTACCGTATGGGCAGAGGGCGGCAAGGGCGGCATGGAGCTTGCCGAGGAGGTAGTAAGACTTTGCGAGGAGCAGAACGACTTTGCATTCAGCTACGAGCTTGATAAGACTATCGAAGAGAAGATTGGCGCAATTGTTAAAAGAGTGTACGGCGGTGAGGGCGTAAGCTTCACACCAGCCGCTAAGAAGGATATTGAAAAGCTTACTGCGCTCGGATACGGTAATATGCCTATCTGTATGGCAAAGACACAGTATTCATTCTCTGACGACCAGACCAAGCTCGGCGCGCCAAGCGGCTTCACAGTAACCGTAAGAAGCCTTAAGGTAAGTGCAGGAGCAGGCTTCATTGTTGCCTTAACCGGCGATATTATGACAATGCCGGGACTTCCTAAGGTTCCTGCTGCAGAGAATATCGACGTCGATGAAAATGGGAAAATCACTGGATTATTCTAATTAAAGTTTACATTTTACAGTATTTAGAGGTATAAAAATGAATTCAAACATTAGACCTGAAAATATGATTCGTATCACGAACAAGGCGTTGGCCGATGCTTTCATCGCCGAGCAGGTAGCACAAATACAAAAGCAGGTAGGAGATAAGAAGGTGCTCCTCGCCCTCTCGGGCGGAGTTGACAGCTCTGTTGTTGCGGCTCTTCTTATCAAGGCTATCGGCAAGCAGCTTATCTCCGTGCACGTAAACCACGGCCTTATGCGTAAGGGTGAGAGCGAGCAGGTAATTGAGGTGTTCAGAAACCAGCTTGACGCCAACCTCGTTTACGTTGATGCGAGCGAGCGCTTCTTAAGTCTGCTTAAGGACGTTTCTGACCCCGAAAAAAAGAGAAAGATAATCGGTGCTGAGTTTATCAACGTCTTTGCCGAGGAGGCATCAAGGCTCGAGGGTATTTCATTCCTCGCGCAAGGCACTATTTATCCCGACATCCTTGAGAGCATTAAGCAAAAGGAGGGTAAAAAGGCGGTTAAGTCGCACCACAACGTAGGCGGACTTCCCGAGGACCTTCAGTTTGAGCTTGTAGAGCCCTTAAAGCTTCTCTTTAAAGACGAGGTAAGAGTTGTTGGTGAAGCACTTGGACTTCCACACTCTATGGTTTACCGTCAGCCATTCCCCGGCCCCGGTCTTGGCGTAAGATGCCTTGGTGCTATCACCAAGGACAGACTCGAGGCACTCCGTGAGGCTGATGCAATTCTGCGTGAGGAATTTGACAACTGTGGACTTGCCGAAAAGGTATGGCAGTACTTTATCACAATTCCGGACATCAAGAGCGTTGGCGTAAAGGACGAGGGTCGCTACGAGGGCTGGCCCGCAATCATTCGTGCCGTTAACACCACAGACGCTATGAGCGCCAGCATTGAGGAAATTCCCTACCCCGTGCTTCATAAAATCACAGCGAGAATCACAAACGAGGTTGAGGGCATCAATAGAGTTCTCTACGACCTTACACCTAAGCCTACAGGAACGATAGAGTGGGAGTGATTTTCGCACCGCGAAAATCAACTATGATCGCCTGCGGCGAGTTATGAGTTATGATACGCTTCGCGTAGTTATGATGTACCTTCGGTGCAGTTTGAAGTAACACGGCGATCATATCATAACGCTTGGCAACGCAAAGCTCATAACATTTGGCACAGCCAAATTCATACCACCTCTATCCGGGTATATCAGTTTGCCTGATGGAAATTACGGTTACAAAAAAAGAAAACATTTATACTTTTGATGGCAATCGGCTAATAGAACTTTAATATATAGGGGTGACATATGAATGCTATATTTTGGGATTTTGACGGTACGCTGGTTCACAGAAACAACGCATTCTTCGAGGCACTAAAGGAAGCGTTGCAGTTGAATAACTATATGATTGAAGATGCTGATATCCAAGCAGCACTAAATATAGCACTTCCATGGAATCACTGGGAAACCTCTTACGAAAATGAAACCGGTGAAAAATGGTGGGACCGTTTATTTTCCAAGCTCGACGATTTTTATAAACAGCACGGTGTTTTAAAAGTGGATGAAGTAAACAATGCCTACAAAAAACGTATTTTATCCTTCTCCTCTTACACTGTCTTTGATGATGCTGCACTAGTGTTGGAGCATTGCAAAAAAATGGGGTGCTGTAATTACATTATCTCCAACAACTATCCCGAACTTCCCCTGGCAGTTGAAAAACTGGGGTTGGCAACTTACTTCTCCGGCTATATAATTTCTGCTAATATTGGTTTTGAGAAACCACGCCTAGAGATATTTCAACACGCAATCAAAGTGGCTGGTAATCCGGATATCTGCTATATGGTCGGTGATAACCCGGTAGCAGATATTCAAGGTGGCAAAGATGCTGGAATGAAAACAATCCTTGTCCACTCCATCAAAGGGTCATCCGAATATGCGGACCACAACTGTGATAACCTGACTCAAATAATGGAGATCATTAAGTAGCAAAAAGAATTATTAAAATTACAAACTCAATTTCTATGCAACACTTGCTTCTTCTTGTTTCCCTGCTATAATATAATTGTTCCATCAAGAAGCACGACTTTTACATCCACCTTTGTATCCAAACATCAAATCCGGTTGAACTGTAGGACAGAGCCAAGTAACTGTGGGAAAGAACCTCAAAGCGAGTGGGAATAAAGCACTTTTGTAAGTATAGTTGAAGGACAATATTCAAGACAAACATCGCAACAATATTTTGGACGAGGATATTTAATAATATTTCTCTCAACTTATTGACAAAATCAACTATTTGAACTATAATATTGAAAAATAATAAAGAACGTAATCATTTAAGGAGAACAGAATGGCTACTTACTTCAATGAACCCTCACACACCTTCTCGGAGTATCTTCTCATTCCGGGTTATACTGACGAAAGATGTATTCCGTCAAACGTGTCGCTGAAAACACCCTTGGTAAAATATCGCAAGGACGAAGAGGAGTGTCCTATTTCACTCAACATTCCTATGACCTCTGCTATCATGCAGTCGGTATCCAACGACACC
>JAZQRW010000226.1:0-13993 GCA_045629765.1 Eubacteriales bacterium | reverse complement strand
GGATGAAATCCAAACGGGTTTGGATGAAATCAAATCCGCCATCCTAACCTGCCGTAAGGCAGATTTCATCCACGTTAGTGGATTTATTCCGACGTAGGCGGATTTAGTTAAAAAAGACTGTAATTTTGTATCAAAATTACAGTCTTTTTTTGGTGCGGGTGACAGGACTTGAACCTGCACGGATGCCCACTAGATCCTAAGTCTAGCGCGTCTGCCAATTCCGCCACACCCGCATTTATTTAGAACATTTACGATTATATCATAGAAATTTATAAAAGTCAATTGAAATTTGCTTTTTTTGAAAATTTTTGAAAATTCTTTTTTCTTATTGGTATTCGAAATGTTTACTTTTAAATATTGGATAGTATCGCTTTATTTACAAAAAACTAATAATTTATGCTATTTTAGTTACAAATTATGTTGTACAATGTATTTATAATCGGTATCCACTTGTATGCGCGTATTGAAAAGGCGGTGAAGGAAATGAAGCATAGGAAAAAAGTTTTTAGGACTACATCGAAAAATGATGTTATAAGGATACACGAGGAGAGTAATTTTTGGAACGTTATAAAGATGGCTGTTATATCAGCGATATTACTTTTGCAGCTTTGGCTGATAATAGTCGTACATATTAGGCTGGTTGAGGCGTTCAAATGGTATATGGTTTTTAGCTTTTTAGCCAGCTTTAGCTGTTGCCTATACGTTTTATCTTCTAACAAGAGCGGTAATTCCAAGACAGTATGGACGGTGTTTTTGTTGTTGTTTTTCTATGTTGGCTACACGATTTTCATTATTTCGGACGAAAATATATGTTTTGCAAGGCATAAAAAAAGATATAGGGAGATTTTTACTTCAACCGACGAGTTGATAGACGATGGTATAATTGCTGAGGATGCTCTGCACGGTAATAGTGAATATTTAAAAAGGGCAGGGAAATTCCCGACGTATCAAAATACTCTGATGAAATATTTTCCGTCTGCAAATTTCTTGTTCGAGGATATTATAGCAAATTGTAGGAAGGCGAAAAACTTTATCTTTATCGAGTTCTTTATTATTGGCGACGGAGTTTTACTTGAGCGAATTCTGGACGTTTTAAAGCAGAAGGCAGCAGAGGGCGTGGACGTAAGAATAATATATGACAGTGTAGGGAGCGCGCGAAAGCTAAGCGGTAAAACCCTTAAGCAAATTAAGGACATGGGGATAAAAATCTGTGAATTTAATCGTCTATTACCAATATTTTCGGTAGGCATTAACTTTCGTGATCATAGAAAAATTGTCGTTATCGACGGTGAGATTTCTTATACAGGAGGCTCAAATCTGTCGGATGAGTACATAAACGAAAAGCTTTTATACGGTTATTGGAAGGATACGGGCTTTAGAATGGTAGGCGATGCAACACGATTTTTTACATTGGCTTTTCTCCGGCAGTGGGAGTTTGTAAGTGGTGAAAAATGTCAATATTCTGATTATATTTTAGAGCAGAAGCATAATGGCGGTAAATCAAATATTGTTACTTATCTCGACGGACTTGATTATGAGAATGATGTCGGAAAGTCGGTCTATACTAATATGATAGCTTCGGCGAGAGAAAAAATCTATATTATGACGCCGTATCTTATAATCGACCATACGATAGAAAATCTTTTGATTTGCAAGGCGATGTCGGGAGTTGACGTGCGAATTGTACTGCCAGGAATTCCGGATAAGAAAATTGTTTACTCATTATCTATTGCAAACGCCAGAAAGCTTACTGAAAAGGGTGTAAAGGTATACCTTATGAATGACAGCTTTGTACACAGTAAGCTGCTTTTTACCGAAAACGAGGTTGCTCTGGGAACGGTAAATATGGATATGCGCAGCTTTTATCAGCAGTTTGAATGTGGGGTCGTAACTACTGACATCGAGGTCATGAGGGATGTATACGCTGACTTTGAGGGAAGTTTTGAATCATGCACAGACATACGCGAGGTTGTTAAGTACAATTTTATGATCAAGAGGGTGTTTAACGGCTTATTGCGCCTGTTTTCTCCGCTGATGTAAATTTCGAATGAAAAACGAAAAAATCAGAAATGTTTTCTAAAAGCAGGTCTTAAAACGTTCAAAAAAATATTTGTAAAACCTATTGACAAATATATGATTTAATGGTAGAATGATATGACGCATATTTTGGGCTCTTCAAGAATGAGTTATTTTCGTTCGCCCATGATAGCGATTTTACACGAAAGTGAGGTGCTTTTACATGTTCGCAATTTTCGTAACAGGTGGAAAGCAGTACAAGGTTTCTGAGGGAGATGTTATCTTCGTAGAGAAGCTCGGAGTTGAGGAAGGCGAGAAGGTTACCTTTGATCAGGTACTTTGCGTTTCCGGCGATTCTCTTGCTGTTGGCGCTCCATATGTAGAGGGAGCAACTGTTGTTGCTAACGTTGTTAAGAATGGCAAGTCCAAGAAGATCGACGTTATCAAGTATAAGGCTAAGAAGAACGAGAAGAAAAAGATCGGTCATCGTCAGCTTTACACAAAGATCCAGATTGAAAAGATCGAGGGTTAATTATTAAAATGACAACGGTATGTTTTTATAAGACCAATGGTATCTATTACGGTTTTGAAGAGCAGGGACATACGGGTTATGGTGAGAGCGGAGACGACGTTCTTTGCGCAGCGCTTTCCAGTATGACGATGCTTATAATCAATACTATCGAGGTTTCTTACGCTTCCCGTGTTGATTATACTATTGATGAAAAAACCACGGATATCCGACTCATTGTCAAGTCGGCACTTCCCAAGTATGAGGAAGATGAGAAGAAGCAGTATGCTATTTCTGGTCTTATACAGGCTTATTTCATTCAGCTAATGGACCTTATGGAAGAGTACTACGAGTACCTTGATGTTAAGGAAATCGAGCGTGAGATATAGCCATTCAGAGCGCAAGCCAATCAACAAATTATGGAGGTACACGAAATGTTAAAGCTCAGTTTACAATTCTTTGCTCACAAAAAGGGCGTAGGTTCTACTAAGAACGGTCGTGATTCCGAGTCTAAGCGTCTCGGTGTTAAGAAGTCTGACGGTCAGGCAGTTCTTGCCGGCAACATTCTTGTTAGACAGCGTGGTACAAAGATTCGTCCCGGTAACAACGTTGGTATCGGTTCTGACGACACTCTCTTTGCACTTATCAGCGGCACCGTTAAGTTTGAGCACGTTTCCGGTGGCAAGAAGCAGGTTAGCGTTTACGCTGACTAATCAATATTAAAAAAGAGTAGCTCGTCTGCTCTTTTTTGTTTATTATGATATTTTTATGGAGGTTTTATGTCTATACTTGTTACAGGCGGTACCGGCTATATTGGCTCACATACCGTGGTTGAACTCTTGAATGCGGGCGAGAACGTTATTATTATCGATAACTTATCTAACAGTAAGCTCTGTGTTCTTGACAGAATTGAGAAAATATGTGGCAAGCGTCCGATCTTTATAGAATGCGAGATGTGTGATAAAGCGGCACTCGAAGAGGTGTTTTGTAACTATCACGACATTGACTCCGTTATTCACTTTGCAGGTCTTAAGGCGGTAGGCGAGTCCTGCCAGTTGCCTGTGAAATATTATTACAACAATCTTACAAGCACTTTAAATCTTCTTGAATCAATGCAAAGACACAACGTTTCAAGAATAGTGTTCAGCTCTTCTGCAACCGTTTACGGCGTTCCAAAGTCCGTGCCGATTTCCGAGGATTTTCCTCTCGCTACTACTAATCCGTACGGCGAGACCAAGCTGATGATTGAGAGAATTTTGAAGGATGCAACCGTGGCAAATCCTGCGCTTTCGGTATGCGTACTCAGATACTTTAATCCTATTGGCGCACATGAGAGCGGTCTTATTGGTGAGGATCCACGCGGTATTCCAAACAATCTTTTACCGTATATTTCCAAGGTTGCCGCAGGCAGACTTGAGTGTCTTAGCGTTTTCGGTGACGATTACGATACCGAGGACGGCACGGGCGTTAGAGATTATATCCACGTAGTCGATTTAGCTCTTGCACACCTTAAGGCTATTGAATACACTTCGAATATGAAGGGCATAGACTATATTAACGTGGGCACCGGCAACGGCTATTCTGTACTTGAGATGGTCAGAGCGTTTTCTGATGCGTGGGGGGCGCCCGTTAAATATAAGATTGCGCCAAGACGCCCGGGTGATATAGCAAAGTGCTACGCTGATCCCACAAAGGCGAAGAACGTTTTAGGCTGGGAAGCGCAGAGAGATTTAAAGAAGATGTGTGAGGATTCTTCTAGGTGGCAGAAGCTTAATCCCGACGGCTATCCCGATTAAAAAACTAAAGAGGCTACCTCAATCGTAGTCTCTTTTATTATGGAGAATAGATATGGATTTGAAATTCAAAAGGTTCTTTCTTTTAGATATGGATGGAACTATATATTTAGATGACGATTTATTTGACGGTACGCTTGACTTTTTAAATAAGGTTAAGGAAAAGGGCGGGAAATATTTGTTTGTTACCAATAATTCCTCAAAAAGCACCGATGCATACGTAGATAAGCTAAAGAGAATTGGCATTGAAGCAAGTGAGGACGATTTTCTTACCTCAACCGATGCTACCTGTCTTTACCTCATTGAAAACTATCCCGGTAAGAAGTTTTATTCGGTTGGTACAAAATCATTTAATAATCAGCTCTCAAGTGCCGGTATTGACGTGGTTACAGAGCTTTGTGACGATATTTTTGGTATAGTTCTCAGTAATGACACCGAGCTTACTTTTAAGAAGCTTGACGACGTGTGCCGTTTACTTAAACGCGAAGATATAGTTTATATAGCGACAAATCCGGATTGGGTATGCCCGACCTCTTACGGCTATGTTCCTGACTGCGGATCTTTTGCAGAGATGATTTGCAGAGCTAGCGGTAAGCGCCCCGTCTTTATCGGTAAGCCAAAGCCCGAGATGATTTTGCTTGCTTTGCAAAAGTATGGATATAGCAAGGAAGAAGCGCTAATGGTTGGCGATAGAGTATATACCGATATTGCCTCCGGCTATAACGCAGGAGTTGATACTGTCTTTGTTTTAAGTGGCGAGGGCACGGTCGAGGATGCGAAAAACAGTGATACGCCTCCAACTTATATTATGGCTAATATCCGCGAATTGTGGAGTAAAATCTAGGCAGAATTATATAAATCAAAGGAAATAACAATGATTACAGTAAATAATTTATCATTTCAGTTTGGCGGTCAACTGTTGTTCAAGGATGTGGATTTGAAGTTTACGCCCGGCAATTGCTACGGTATCATCGGTGCTAACGGCGCAGGAAAATCTACATTTTTAAAGATACTTTATGGTGAGCTTGAGCCTACACGCGGAGAGGTTTCTATTCCCTCGACAGTGCGTATGTCGGTCTTAAAGCAAAACCACTTTGAGTATGAGGAATATACCGTTCTTGATACCGTCATTATGGGCAATAAGCGCCTTTATGACATAATGAAGGAAAAGGACGAGATTTACGCTAAGGAGGATTTCACCGACGAGGACGGAATAAGAGCCTCGGAGCTTGAGGGTGAATTTGCTGAGCTTAACGGCTGGGAGGCAGAGAGTGACGCTTCAAAGCTCATACAGGGCTTAGGCCTTTCCGATGAGTATCTTTATAAGCAGATGTCGATGCTTAAGGAGAGCGAGAAGGTTAAGGTATTGCTTGCGCAGGCGCTTTTCGGCAACCCTGATATTATTCTTCTTGACGAGCCTACTAACGGTCTTGACATTGATGCGGTTATGTGGCTTGAGGATTTCTTGGCTGATTACTTCGGTACTGTCCTTGTTGTTTCTCATGACAGACACTTTTTAAACAACGTTTGCACGAATATCGTTGATATTGACTATTCCGGAATTAAGATGTACGTAGGTAACTATGAGTTCTGGTATGAATCAAGCCAGCTTATTCAACGTATGATCAAGATGCAGAATAAGCGAAACGAAGAGAAGATTGCAGAACTTCAGAGCTTTATTCAGCGTTTCTCAGCTAATAAATCTAAGTCGCGCCAGGCTACCTCAAGAAGAAAGCTTCTTGATAAGCTCACTATTGAGGAGCTTCCCGCATCCAGCAGAAGATACCCATTCATCGGCTTTGATATGGATAGAGAAGCAGGTAAGGAGATTTTACACGTTGAAGGACTCACTAAGAGTGTCGACGGCAATGTACTCTTTAAGGATTTGTCATTCCACGTATATAAGGACGATAAGATTGCATTTGTTGGTAACGAAATGGCGATAACGCATCTTTTCAAGGTGCTTATGGAGGAGGAGAGCGCTGATAGCGGCGAGTTTAAGTTCGGCGTATCAATTACTACCTCGTATTTTCCACACGACAATTCACCTTATTTTGACGGTCACAACGAGTCAATTCTTGATTGGATGCGTCAGTATTCAAAGGATCAGACTGAGACCTATCTTCGCGGCTTCCTTGGTAAGATGCTCTTCTCAAATGAGGCGGTATTTAAGCCTGTTAACGTTCTCTCAGGCGGCGAAAAGGTTAGATGTATGTTCTCACGTATGATGATGTTCGGTTCGAATATGCTTATCATTGACCAACCGACCGACCACTTAGACCTTGAGTCTATTACCGCAGTAAACAACGGTATGTCAAGCTTTAAAGGTAATATTTTGTTCTCGTCGCACGACTACGAGATTGTCAATACCGTTGCTAACCGTATTATCGAAATTACGCCCAATGGATTTATTGATAGACGCGGAACCTACGAAGAGTTCCTTGAATACAAGCGTAGCTTGAATAATTAAAAGTGCAGGGAATTCCTACAAATCCACAGCACAAAAAAAGACCTTGGAAAACTCCAAGGTCTTTTGCATTATTTAAATTAGATAGAGCCTACGATGTAGGGAGCCATATCAGCTCTCTCCTCCTCGAGTCTCTTAGCCTCGGCAGCAGCCTCAGCCTCACGTGCAGCCTTCTCAGCAGCACGAGCTTCTTCGCGAGCAGCTTTTTCAGCAGCCTCAGTGATAGCGCGGATAGAGAGCGCAAGCTTTCTATTCTCGTCGTCGATCTCGGTAATCTTTACGTCAACAACCTGACCTACGGTAAGAACGTCAGCAGGAGAGCTGATCTTCTCAGATGAAATTCTAGAGATGTGGATAAGACCGTCAACATCCTCGTATACCTCAGCAAATGCGCCGAAAGGCATAATAGAAACGATCTTAGCGGGAACGATGTCACCAACGTTGAACTTCTGAGTGAACTGGAACCAAGAGTCCATCTCCTGAGTCTTGTAACCAAGAGAAATTCTTCTCTTCTCAACGTCAAGCTCCTTGATGAATACGTCAATCTCCTGACCAACGCTTACGATTACAGAAGGATGCTTAATTCTCTTCCAAGAGAGCTCAGTGTTATGAACCATACCGTCAACCCCGCCGATGTCAACAAATGCACCGTAAGGAGTAAGATTCTTAACAGTACCCATATAGTGCTTGCCAACCTCAAGAGTAGCCCAGATAGCGTCCTCTTTAGCCTTCTTCTCCTCAACGAGAATGGACTTGATAGAACCGAGAGCCTTCTTCTTTGCTACGTCGAACTCGAGAAGTCTCACTCTCTGAGTTGTGCCAACAAGAGCAGTGAGGTCTGCACCCTTTGCAAGACCGGTCTGTGATGCAGGAACAAATACTGTGTTTGCACCTGTGGAAAGGAGAACACCGCCTTTAATTGCGGAAACAACCTTTCCTTCGAGAATTTCGTTGTTATCAAATGCATCCTTGAGAACAACCCAGCTGTTATCAGCATCAACTCTCTTCTTTGATACGGTAGCGATACCCTTACCGTCCTCGACACGAATTACGAATACTTCGATTTCGTCACCGACCTTGAACATATCAGTGAGCTTAGCGGTTGGGTCATCGGTGATCTGTTCTTTGGCAAGAATGCCTGTGAACTTAGCGCCGAGGTCGAGTTTAATCTCGTTATCACCGACTGTAAATACGGTACCTACAACTGTGTCTCCTGTATGTAAAGATTTGATTGAGCCTTCCAGCATTTCGTTAAAGTTTTCCATTGCTTTTAAAACCTCCGTTATTATATCGTCAGGTGTGGAAGCACCTGCTGTTATACCAATATTTTGCACGCTGCTGGAAAAATCAATTGTCAGATCGTCTAAAGATTCTATCCAACGCGTATCAGGACATATCGAAGAGCATAAGTCATAAAGCTTGTGCGTATTCGAACTGTCAGTACCACCTATGACAATCATAATATCTGATGCGGCTGCAATTTCAACAGCCTCATTTTGCCTATTTTCAGTGACACTACATATTGTATCAAAAAAAATTGCGTTTGTATATACTTTTTTGAAAAATAATTTAATTTTTTTAAATTCTTCAAGATTTTGGGTAGTTTGCGAGCATAAAATCAAAGTTTTATTTCCAAAGTTTAGATTTTGAACCTCTTCTAAGGCGGAAAACGCATATTTTTCACCGTTAGCATAACTCATAATCCCTTTTGCTTCGGGGTGTGCAGGGTCGGAATATAGAAGGAATACAGTGTCTTCACTTGTGGTTTCACCTGCAATTTTGTGTATTTTCTTAACAAATGGGCAGGTAGCATCGTAGAACGAAAAATTCTTATACGTTTCTGCCAAATGCGTAAGGTGGGATTCGTCCTCCTTAGTTATTCCATGCGTACGTATCAGCAGGGATACGGGATTAGCGCCATTTTCAATTATCTTGCTTTCAACGCTTGCGATATCTATTGAGTGAACACCGGCTGCAGCCAACTTGTCGTTATAAATTTTGTTGTGGATAAGACTCCCAAGAGTATAGATTTTCTCGTTTTTGCTACGAGCGTTTATAAGCTCGCAGATTTTCTTATCAGCATTTTTTACACCCGGGCAAAATCCCGCTAGCTTTGATATCGTAATCAATTTACTTTCACTCACCTTGTCGTATCGCTTGACGTATAATCGCCAAGCTTTAAAATTTCCTCAAAAATAATCTTAGTTGCTGCTCTGTATTCATCGCTACCTCCCTCGCATAGACCAAGCTCGGAGTAGGGAATTGGTTTGCCGAAAATCACTGTTGGGCGCGAGAAGAGCGAATACTTGTTTTTCTTCGTTTTGATACACACCGGGATACAACCGCACTTTGAGTGATAAGCTAAAAGGCCTGCACCGGATTTAGCCTGAGAAATTTCGGGTGTAACACCAGGGTATCTATGTCCTTGTGGAAATATACATACAAGAGAACCGGTTTTAGCCAGCTCAACGCTTTTCTTGATAGCTCCTACATCGTTACCACCGCGGTCAAGCTTTATGGCACCGAGTGCCTTGATAATTCTGCCAATAATCGGAACGTAAAACAGCTCTTTTTTGGCAACAAAGCTGATTTGTCTTGGCGCGCATGCCGCGATTACGACGGGGTCACGGGCAGCAATATGGTTGGAACAAATTAAATATCCGCCGCTATCTGGAATATTCTCAATTCCTTTAACCTTAACGCGACAGAAAAATCGAACTAAAGGCGCAAGAATTTTATGAGCTCTCATATAGCCTGTCTTTCTGTTAGCCTTTTTATTGATGATTTCGATTATCTTTTCAATCGAACCTTCAAAATCATAATTAGAATTATCGAATATAACTGCATCTGACGCCGGAACGCAGGGCGCAATGTTTCTCGTTGAATCCTGTTTGTCGCGCTCAACCATATCAGCATACACCTGCTCGTAGGTGACCTCTTTGCCTTTAGCAATCAATTCGTTATATCTTCTTCTCGCTCTCACCTCAGGGTTAGCGGTCAGGAAAATTTTAACCTCAGCGTTAGGCAAAATTACGGTGCCGATATCTCGTCCGTCCATAATTAAACTGTTCTTGGCTGCAAGGCTTTGTTGTGTGTCGAGAAGATAATCGCGCACACCTGCTATTGCACTCACATTTGATGCAGCCATAGAAATTTCGGGAGTGCGGATTTTATCACCGACATCCTCACCGTCCAAGAAAATCACCTGTCTGCCGTCCAGGTATTTAAGCTCAAGGCTCATATTTGATAGGGCATTTACTACAAGCTCAGCGTTTGTGGTAGGTATGCCATGCTCGACCATGTATAAACCTATTGTACGGTATAGAGCACCCGTATCAACGTATATAATCTCAAGTCTTTTAGCCACCTCTTTCGCAATCGATGACTTGCCGGCACCGCCCGGGCCGTCTATTGCTATTCTAATCATTTGGTACTCCTTGTTAGTTAATTAGAAAAATTCTGCCGCAGATTTTCCTGCCAAATATCCAGTTGAGTATGCAATCTGTAAGTTGAAACCTCCGGTATAGGCGTCGACATCAATAATCTCGCCTGCAAAATATAGATGAGGCACAAGCTTTGACTCCATTGTTTTTGGACTAATTTCAGCAGTATCAACACCACCAGATGTGACTATCGCCTCATCGATTGGTCTATACGATGAGAGCGGAATTTTAAAACACTTCAGTGCAGTGCAAATTTTAATACGCTCTTCTTTTGTGATAGCATTTGCCTTTTTGCGTGGGTCAATGCCGACGTATTCTATAAATGGATTTATAAGCTTAGTAGGTAAAAGAGCACTGAGTGAATTTACAAAATCTCTATTGTTGTTTTGCTGTAGGTCGGAAAGCACACGGCTATCAAGCGTCTTTTCATCAAGCGCCGGCTTCAAATCAATACTGAGAGTCAGCTCGTTGATTTTCACATTTCTTAATTGCGCTGATGCGGATAAAATAATCGGACCTGTAACGCCGAAGTGTGTAAACATCATCTCGCCAAAATCGCGATATAATACGGAATTGTTAGCGTCAAGTACTTCTATAGCAACGTTTTTCAGTGATAGCCCTTGCATTTGCTTGCATAGATGTGAAGGCGAATTTATTGGTATCAATGATGGCATCAGCCTAGTTACCGTATGGCCAAGCGCAGTTGCCAGCTTGTATCCGGAACCGTCACTACCGGTTAAGGGATAAGATTTGCCGCCTGTAGCGAGTATAACCGAGTCAAACAAATAGCTCTTGTTGGAATTAATTATAAATTTGCCATCATCATTCCGGCGAATGGCACTTACCTTTTCATTTACTATCGTAGCACCCTTACAGTAGTTTCTGAGAGCGTCTACGATATCCTTCGCTTTTTCAGATACAGGGAAAACGCGGTTGCCGCGCTCGACCTTGAGCTTGACACCCAGATTTTCAAAGAAATCAATAGCATCGTAGGTGTCAAATGAGGATAGTGCACTGTACAAAAAACGAGGATTTTTCGTAACGTTTTCAAGAAATTCCTGCGTAGTGCAGGCGTGTGTAACATTGCATCTGCCTTTACCGGTTATGCCAAGCTTTTTACCAAGAAAAGGCATATGTTCAAATATAGTAACCGAAGCTCCATACTGCATAGCTGTACCTGCAGCCATCATACCGGCAGCACCGCCTCCGATTACGCATACTGTAGTTTGTTCCATTGAATAACTCCGTACTATCTTTTTGTATATACCTTGTATTCATCCCATATTTGTTCAAGATTGTCAAATCGTTTTGTTATTTCGCTCTCGCGCCTGCGCGTTATCTCAACTATCATTGCGTTGATAATGCTGACAGGAGCAATGAGTGAATCCATAAACGACGCCATATCGGTTTGAGCCAAAAGCATATAATCGGCATACTCGGCAAGGGGTGAAATCTCAGAATCCGTAACGATTACAACCTTCGCACCTCGTGATTTGGCATACTTAACGCCCGCAACCATTTTTGTGGAATATCTGGGGAAGGAGAAGGCAATGAGAGTGTCGTTGGTGCCGATAGAGAACATCTGCTCAAATACTTCAGCAGTTGAGGTTGGGTTGATAAACTTAACATTGTCAAAAATCAGCGAAAGATTATAACTAAGTAAACGTGCGATAGGCTCGGTGCTGCGCGCACCGATTATGTATATGGTCTTTGCCTCAAGTATGGAATCTATGGATTTGTGGAATGAGTCAATGTTTATATTTTCCAGTGTATAGCGAATCTTGGAAATATCCGACTCCATAACACTTTCGATAACGTTGCCTTTACCAAAGCGTTGTTTTGTAATTTGAATTCTTTGGTTAGGTGTAAGATTTGTCTTTACAAGCTCCAACACCGCCTTCTGCATATCACCGTATCCGTCGTAGCCGATTTGGGTTGCAAAGCGTACAACCGTAGATTCGGAAACGCCAACTAGCTTGCCGAATTTAGCAGCTGTCATATAAGCCACTTTATCGTATTCGTTTATGATTACGCTTGCGATTTTCTTCTGTCCTTTGGAAAATGTCGGAAAAGCAGATAGAATTCTTTGTGAAATATCAGTAGCCATATCAGAGCCCTCAAATCAAATTTTAATCATTGAAATCTATTTTAACACAAATATTTATAAAATACAAGTCAAAATACAAAATTGACACAAAAAAGGCGACAAGAATTCTCATCGCCTAAATCGTAGTTTATTAGTCGTTTGACTGTATAAACGGATTTATTTTCTGATAAACACTCGGCACATCTTCGTGAGAAACGAAAAGTATCAGTTTATCATTCTTTAATTCATCAATGATTTTGAAAAATTCCTCTGTCAGCTCACGGTGCAGTTCTTTCGTTGGCTCGTCAAATATATAAATCGTGCAATCCTTCATTAGCGCTCTTATGATAGCAACGCGTTGCTTCATACCGCCCGATAGTGCTCGCGCTTTGAGGTTAATATCTCTTTCTGAAAAGCCAAGGCGTGAAAAGAAGCTCTTTGCCTTTTTAACATCCGCTTCGGTGGGGGAGTCAAATGAGATTAAAACATTTTCAAGTGCGCTTGCCGTCTCAAAAAGTCGATATTCTTGAAAAACGAATGACACATTTTCCTTACCGCCACCTGTTATTTCACCGATGTAGTCGTTATCAAGACCGGCTATCATATTAAGCAGGGTGGTTTTTCCAATTCCGCTCTCACCGGTGATGTGATATACACCCGCGTTGGGAAATTCAAGATTTAAATGTTCAAGTATCGTTTTATCGCCAAAGCGCTTAGTTAGGTTACGTATTATCAAGCTCATTTTTTGCACCTCTTAAGCAGATATTTTGTTAAGCTTTCAAGTACAATGCTTAAAACAATTATTATGAAAGTCCAGGCAAAAATGAAAGCGGTGGAGGTTTCATCGGCGAATTGCTTGTAATCATTGATTTGCTGCCCAATTGAGTTTGTGGTGTAAACAATTATTTCTGCGGCTATTTCGGATTTCCAAGCTAGACCTATCGATGTAATAAAAGCAGGAGCCAGGAAGCTGTAAAGGTGAGGCAGGTAGAGAAATTTAATGCGTTTCTTTAGGCTCACGTTATAGATTTCGCTCACCTCAATTAACTTCTTTGGGAGGGTAGCGTATGCATCCATAATATTTTGCCAGACGATCGGTAAAACCATAAGAAAAGCAATCATTATTGCAATACCGTGACCACTAAGCGCACTGACCATCAGAAGAACTATAAAGCTCGCAACCGGTGTAGCCTTAATGATAGAGAGAATTGGTGAAACAAAGAGGTTAATCCAGGGTAAAAAATGGCACACGGTAGCTAAAACAACGCCTGAAGACACGCCTAAAGCAAGCCCTGTGAGCACTCTAAAAATGGTGGTCAAAACTATAGAGTAGGAGCTGCTTTTACTCACGATTTCGATCAGTGCTTTTAAGGTGGCAGATACACGCGGAAGCAGATAGGGACTATTTACGATTACGGCACAAATTTCCCATAGTCCAAGGCAAAAGCCAATTACCAAAAGCGCTTTGACGCCTCTTATAAAATACTTATTTTTCGTAATAGAAATCATCATCGGGAAGCTTTCCGCCTATTACCTTATTTCCAAATACGGCATATACGTATTCAAGGGTGGTTTTCATATCGGTACCGTCAACGTAAGCGATTGAATTACCAAGGTTTGTGAGTGCCTTTTTGGCAAGAGCTGCAGCACCCATAATCTTTGCATCGGCTACATATTCTG
>JAZQRW010000225.1:0-2062 GCA_045629765.1 Eubacteriales bacterium | reverse complement strand
GATAGACAAAAATGACTGAACTAAATTCTAAAGCATTCGCAAAGGGGGCACTTAGTGATATAGGCATAGCACCATTGTGCTTGGAAATAAGGAAGGGAAAGCGCTCTGCCTGCCTTGTGTGTAGCGAGGTTGTCGCTATAGTTGATTATTCGTGCGAGTCCTTGACTATTACCACACATAAGGGGCGATTACAAATCAACGGCACGGATTTAATGCTTTCAGTGCTTGAGAATAGGACTGTTGAGGTTTTTGGTAAAATAGAGGAGGTATTACTCTCTTATGGTAAGCATTGAGAAAATATTGTTTGGATACCGCGAGGTGCGGTTTGATGTAAGCGATAGCGACTCCTTTGCAAATATTCTTCTAAAGTCCGGAATTTCCTCTCCCATACGCAACGGAAGGATAGATATATCCTTGTCCAAGTACAAGCGATTTACAAAATTTGCAAACGGAAAAGATTTTACTGCATCAGCGCCACGAGGTATGTGGGCGTTTTTACTTTCTTTGAGGTCGCGTCCTATGCTTTTGATTTCTATAGCTGTTTCAACATTTATTTTATTATTCGTTTCAAATTTAGTATGGGACATACGCTTTGAGGATAGCGACCAAGACACAGAGGCGTATATACGCGGGGCTCTTGCGGAGTGCGGACTTGACGTTGGTAAGCAATTTTCTGACTTGGATTTTAGCCGCATAGAGAATGAATGCCTTCTTCGCTATGACGATATATCTTGGATAAATATAAACAGGCGCGGTACTGTAGCTTATGTTAAGGTTATATGGAAGAGCACTACACCTATCATAACGCCTGATTCGTCTTATTCAAACATCGTTGCAGACAGAGATGGAATCATAGAGCAGATTGACGTAATAAGCGGCAGAGCGCTTGTAAAGGTAGGTGATGTCGTACGCCGTGGCGATATACTGATTTCAGGTATTCTTGGCACTGATGATAACATACAATTTTGTCATGCGCGCGGTAGCGTAAAGGCTACTGTTAATGCGACACTTACGACGTTTGCGCCAAAAGAGGAAATGCGTGAGGTATATATCGGCGAGGAGCTCTTGTGTAAATCTATAAAAATTTTCAATTTCACGATAAATATTTTTAAAAACTATAGAAATTTGCAGAGTGAGTGTGATATAATAAATGATGAAGTAGTATACACATTGCCGAGCGGTATTCGATTGCCCATAAAAATATACACAGAGAATGCGCTATTTAAGGAAAGCAGGCTTTACCAATATAGTGAGAGCGAGCTTGCTCAGAGTGCATCGTACATGTTATCTCGGCAGCTTGATCAGCTAATAGGCAATGGGGAGATAATTTCACTCAAGAGTCACGGGCAATTTCATAATAGCGGATACACGGTAGTAACAGATATCAGATACGTTTGCAATATAGGTATAAGCACCGCTTAGGAGTAGGAGATTTTTATGGCAGAGAAGATAGTTATGACCCAATCACCGGATGCTACGGCATCGCTTTTCGGCACGTACGATCGCAATATACGTAAGGTTGAGTCGGCTTTTGACGTTCGTATATCGAACAGGGGCACTGACACCTCATCGGGTGATGCTATTTTAGTCAGCGGCGACAAGGAGAGCGTTAATAAGGCGGTCAGCGTTCTGGAATATTTGAAGCACATGATAGGTGACGGTGAGAGCATATCCGACCAGAGTGTTGACTATGTAATAGGACTTGTTGCTGAGGAGTCTGAGGAATTGAATGTAACCTTTACCTCTGACGTAATCTGCGTTACCAATAAGGGTAAGCCTATTAAGGCAAAGACCGTAGGACAGAAGAAATATATTACAACGATTAAGGAAAACACGATAGTTTTAGGACTTGGTCCTGCCGGAACAGGTAAGACGTTCTTGGCAGTTGCTATGGCGGTTGAGGCTCTGAGAAACAAGGCTTGCACCAGAATTATTCTCACTCGCCCTGCAGTTGAAGCGGGAGAGAGACTCGGATTTTTGCCGGGTGATTTGCAGAGCAAGATTGACCCTTACCTACGACCCTTATACGACGCCCTATTCGAAATGCTGGGAGCGGATAATT
>JAZQRW010000224.1:0-5262 GCA_045629765.1 Eubacteriales bacterium | reverse complement strand
ATCGGTTAAATACACAAGTGCTTTTTTGTATTCTTATCTATTATTACTCCATAAGCTGTTTTGCAATGTTACAAAGCAGCTCCGCCGTACCCTCAATTCCGAAGGTGGATGAGTTAAGCGCAACGTCGTAATTATCGTATTTACCCCACTTATTTCCCGTATAGAAGTTGTAATACGAGGAGCGACGTCTGTCAGTTTTGTTAATAATATCGATTATCTGTGACGACTTAATCTCAGGGTGTCTTTGCGCTACTCTTTCTTTTCTGTGGTCGAGGTCCCCGTAGATAAACAGGCGGAGCAGATTAGCTTCGTTTCTTAGTACGTAATCAGCACATCTGCCGATTATAATACAGCTGCCTTCCTTGGCGTAGGACTTAATGACGTCGGATTGGAGAATGAAGAGCTTGTCGTTAAGCGGCATTCTGTATCCAAACATCAGGGTTGACTCAGCAACGTTAGAGCCCATAGCAAGGGTGTAAAGCAGGCTATTTGCGGCGGTTTCATCCGCCTTTATGGCAACGCTGTGATCTATATTTCCTTCCTTTGCGGCAGTAGTTATAATTTCCTTGTCAATGAGAGGAATACCAAGCATCTTTGAGAGCTTTTCTCCGATTTCTCTGCCTCCGCTTCCGTATTGACGTGCAATAGTGATGATTAACTTTTTAGACATATTACCTCCCATGGAAATTATCTTTTTTATTCATTATATCAAAAAAACGGGCATTTGTAAAGCATAATTTGGTAAAAAGGACGCAAAAATTTAAATTCTGTGGAAATTAAATAAAAATCGGTTGTCAAATTTGAGCAACATAGAGTTGTTCTCGTCAGCATTCGACAACCGTGTTCTGCAATTTTATTTATTTGCAGAAATATTATTTGCTTTTTACCATGCGGTATATATATTCTGCGGCTTGTGCGCGAGTTACCTCTGAGTCTACGTAGACGCTATCGTCGTCATATTCGAAAATGCCCAAGGTGTACATAGCACGCACGTATTCTCTTGCCCATACCGGAATTTCGTTAAGCTCGCCGAATACATCCTCCTCTTCGCTCGCGCGCTTTTTCATAATATTGCTCATAATTCTTGCCGCCTCGCTTTTTTTGATAGCACGCTCAGGCTCAAAGCTTAAGGTCTTGCCGTCGAACGTACCGTCTATTATACCCATTTCGGCAGCCCTTGCAACGTAACCGACGAGTGCCTTTGGAATATTATCCGTATCATCAAAGAAGGTGGTAGTAGCGTCCGTCTTTGGCTTAATTCCGTAAGCCTTCATTGCCATTGCCAAGAATTCTGCCTTGCTGACGGTACGCTCGGGGTTGAAATACAGTCCATCGCCCAGCGTGCTTGCACTCATAATTCCCATAGCCTCAAGCGCAACTGCCGCGTTGTACTCGCTTCGGCCTGTCATGTCCATAAAGATTTTATCGGACATTCTGTCGATGACCTTGATAGATACCTCACACGGCTTCGTGTAATTGCCGTATTCATCTCTTACTACGTAAGCAAATTTGTCGTAGCCTGTAAATTCCGCCTTAGGTGTATATTTGTATTTTCCGGTGCTTTTATCTATCATTTCCAGAGTTCCCCCGTTAGGGTAAGAAACTATAATATATTCCATTTCATCGCCCTCGGGATCCGTAGCGCAAAGACGGGAATATAGCGAAATTTGCTCTTGTGTTACGAGCGCGGCAGTGCTTGCTGCCTCATCAATTGACGGGGCGTAGTTCACCTTGTCGATGAAGCGAATCTTGCACAGTATTTCATTACCCAAGGCTTGATTATCAACCTTAAAATAAAATTCGGCAGATTTTACATCCTTATTTGCAGGCACGAATACCAGAGCGCCAATGTTTCTTCTCTTGATTTGCTGTCCCTCCTTAACTCTCCTGCCCGCTAAAAGCAATGTACCGTCGAGCGAAGAGGGAAGCTTGGTGATTGTGACCTTATCAAAATCGGTAATAACGAGAGCGCTTTTAAAGTCGGAGTCGCTGAACTTGAGATTTTGCCCGTAAATTGCTGTTTTAATGAGTGTGATGTCCTTAGAGATTGCCGCAACTCCACAGCTTCCCTCGGCTAAGGCAAAGACCGTGAGCGCACCGAATAAAATAGTCATAATCAATAATGCGGATAATAGTCGTTTCATTAGTTTTTCGGATATACTCTCAAGAATAGTATATCCTTTTCCTCCTCTTTCCAAGATAGAACTATTATCTGCAAAAGTCTGCGGTATTATTCCAAAATTTGATATAATATGTAATATATTTGTAAGTATTTTTATAATTATTATATTTTTAATTGACTTTTCTGAGGGTTTAATGTATAATTATTATGAATTTTTATGTCTATTTATAAGGATACTAAGATGAATTTTGATAGCAAGATTGATTGGAAGAGAGTGTTTGATTTAAAAAATAAGAGAAATCTTATCATTCTCATTACAGCCGGTGCGCTGGTTCTTATAGGTGCTATTACGCTTATTATAGCAGTTTCATTGAACAAGAGCGTTCCGCCAAGAGAGAAATTTTATTACAAGGATTTTGAATATATAATTGAAGATGATGACACACTCACCCTGACTGCATATTTTGGCACGGATAACGAAATAAGAATTCCGTCAGTTATAGAAAACAGAGCGGTCGTAGCACTGGGGGATAACATTTTTGCCGCCAGTCTTATCAAGAAGATTGAGCTGGGACTTTTTACCACCACCATCGGTCAAAACGCCTTTTATAACTGCACGCTTTTAGAGCAGGTAAGTCTTAATGACGTGGAGCGCATAGAAGATTACGCCTTTTACGGCTGTTCCATGCTTACTAATATAGATCTTCCGAATACTCTTACGCATTTGGGCACCAGTGCGTTTTCAGGTTGCTTCCGTCTTGAGTCTATTGATATTCCGTCCTCGATAATTGAGATTCCCGATTCTGCATTTGCGGAATGTACGGCACTTGCAGAGGTTTCGCTATCGGATAATCTTAATCGCGTCTGCGACTACGCCTTTGCAAACTGTGATGCATTGACCGCCATCGACTTAAAGAATATCACAGAGCTTGGCGAATACGCGCTGTACTCGTGTGATAAGCTTGACAAGGTTACCTTTAATGACGAAATAGCATCAATTGCTCCCAATGCATTTTACTTGAACGATTCTCTCTCATCTATATCGGTAGGGCAGGACTGTGTGCGTTATTCGACTAGTACGGGAGCTCTTATAGATAAGACGGAGAAGACAATAATCGTTTTACCTTCAAAATACGAGCTTGAGGAATACGTATTCCCGCAAGATGTCACTTCGGTTGCGAATTACGCCTTTAGAAAATGTATGTCGCTTAAGCGCGTTGTTGTTTCGGATAATCTTGCATCGATTGGCAGCCACGCCTTTTATTCATGCGACAATCTTGAGTCGATAAAGCTGCCGGATACATCGCATAAAACAAATATTGATTTACCCTCAACGCTTTCGTATATCGGCGGCTATGCCTTTGACTTGACTAAGATGTATAGAGAAATTACCGATGAATTTACAGTAGTCGGTGACGGTATTTTAATCAAATACATAGCTCCCGGAGGTATGAGTACTAGCGGCAGAGTCTACGAGGAGACCGAATATACTAAGAAGGCGCAGAATGAAAAAGGCGAAGTAATAGGTGTTGACGTTAGACTTCCCGAGGGCATAAAGAGCGTTTCGTTCGCGTTTAATAAAAACACGGACATAGTCCGCGTGGTTTTTCCATCAACTCTTACGCGCATTGAGGAGTATTCATTCTTCGGTGCTCTTGCTATTGAGGAGATTGACTTTTCTTTAGCTAAGGTTAGCTATATCGGAGATTATTGTTTCCAGCGATGCCTTTCTCTTGTTTCGTTCGAAATTCCCGAGGGAGTGAGTGAAATCGGTGTCGGTCTGTTTGCCGACTGCGCACAGCTAGAGAAGGCTGTAATTCCGTCTACACTTACCTACGTTAGTGAGAGTATGTTCACCGGTTGTACATCTTTGGTAAATGTAAGTTTACATAATAGTGTTGAAAGAATAGAGAAAAGTGCATTTGCAAACGCCAAGTCGATGACGAGTATCGCGTTTCCAAAGAAGCTTTCTTACATTGGTGATTATGCCTTCCAGGCTTCGGGACTTACCTCATTCACAGTGCCCGGGAACGTTGAGGTGGGTAAATATATACTCATTGAGTGTACCTCTCTTAAGGAGATTACGATTAACACAACCGGCAAGACGCCGACGGGTATTTGTATGGGCTGCACTGCGCTTGAAAGGGTTAATTTAGGCAGTGAGGTTACGGAGATTTCAAAGGAGAGCTTCTACGATTGCCTCGCCCTGAAGAGTATAACTCTGCCGCGCTCGGTAAAGGTTATTGGCGAGGGTGCCTTCCAGCTCTGCGAGGCGCTTGAAAAGGTTAATGCTAAGGGTAAAATTGAGAGTATCGGCTCATCTGCTTTCTTCTATGCAACGGCGCTTAGCGAATTCCCATTTACAAATGAGCTGAAGACAATCGGCGCTTACGCATTCGGAAACTGTAAGGAGCTTAAGAAAATTGACGTTGATTCCGTTGTCGATATGGGAATAGGCGCGTTTTCAAACTGTTCATCAATTAAGAAGGCTGATATTTCCTCGCTTCATTATTCGGTGCCGTCATCGCTTTTCTATAACTGTACATCTCTTGAGAGCGTAAGATTTTCTTCAAGGCTTGTGTCTGTTGGAGACTCCGCATTTTTCACTACTGCAATTAGCGAGCTTAAGCTGCCGGATACGGTTGAGCTTATCCATTCCAGCGCATTTGTCGGATGTAGCTTAATAACCAAGATTGACCTTGGAAAGTCGTTAAGATTTATCGGAAATAAGGCGTTCTATTATTGCGACGGCATAACCGAGCTTAAGATTCCCGATACGATAGAGGTGATTTCACCTTATGCCTTTGAGCTTTGCGGCAACCTTAAGACTGTGACGCTACCGGATACTCTGTCCAATATAGGCGACGGTGTCTTTAAGAGCTGCAGTGCTCTTAGCACGATTAACATTCCGACTTCATTGAGGACTATTCCTAATGATTTGTTCTATGATTGCACATCGTTGCCGTACATCAAGCTAGGCGAGGGTATTGAGATAATTGGCAATTCGGCTTTTTATAATTGCTCTAATATCTGGAGAATAGATTTACCCGCCACTCTTTGTGAGGTTGGCACTAACGCCTTCGTAGGCTGCAGTGCGCTGGTGTCTGTGCGATATTCCGGTACGAGTGAGAGCTTCTATT
>JAZQRW010000223.1:0-18232 GCA_045629765.1 Eubacteriales bacterium | reverse complement strand
ATGTGCTGATTTTAAAATATCTGGTAGTGCAGCATATAATAAAGAAAAAGCACAGAAAACAGTAAAAAACTGAATTCTGTGCGTGTTTTATTAGAAAAGGTGAGTCTGTTTTAAGTAATTTCCGAGCAGTGTGCCTAAGATTCCGGCGCATACGACTTCTCCTATGGTAACTGTCAGAAGTATAAAGAAGTACGAGTCGGTGCTGCCATAAACCGTAATAAGAACCGGCGGTACAATAATTGCATTCGCGACGATTGTCGGAAGTGTGGGGAGCCATATATACTTATTTGGCACGGTGCGTAGGTAATAAGCTCCCAGTGCACCTATAAGAGTTGCCAAAGAGCCGAATACTATGTCCCATGGCAAGCAGCCTGTGACCATATTTGATATGAAGCAGCCGATAAACAGTCCGGCTATTGCTTCGGGCATAAAAATTGGGAGTATGCACAACGCCTCGGATATACGAAACTGTATTACTCCGCTGGCAAGCCCCATTGCATTCGCCAAATAGGTGAGAACCACGTATAACGCCGCAATTAGTGCGCCACGCGTCATAGCTCTCACGTTGGTTGAGTAGCCTTGTTTTTTCATTAAATTTTCTCCTGTAGTTTTGTTTTTTTCGTCGAGTATGACGTGGGTGAGGAAGGTTTCGAACTCACCGAGAGTTATTTTAACATAGATTTCTAAAATTTGCAAGTAAAAAAGAGAAAATATTGACGTAAATATAATTTATAAATTTATGAAACGATATTTTACACAATAACAGTCACTCAAAAGCTTATGTGTGCTTAAAATACAAGTAGCAAGGTTAAAACAGGAGCGATAAATGGAATTCGTGCGTATATCAAAGTCGAAAATAAAGGTAATTATAACCAAGCAGGAGTGCCACCGTTATGAACTTATAGCTAAAGACGGAGAGTATGATAGCTCAGCACTCAGGAACAGCCTGCCCGAAATATTCAAAGAGGTAAGAAAAAACGTGAATTTCAACTTCGCCTCGGAAAAGGTTTTAATACAGCTTTATCCTACGGAGGACGGTGGTTGTGAGCTGTACGCGACTATTCTTGATTATCTCTCGAACAAGGATAAAAGTGCACTTCTTAGCGCCAACAATCTCAATACATACGAAAAGAAGAGGTGTCAGTATCATTTTGATACACTTTCCGACGTTATCTGCGCGCTTAATAAGATAAAAAGAGAGGGAATTGACTCCGACCTTTTTTATGATACGTATACGGGGTATTACCTGTCGGTGTGTGACGAGGTTATTGACGGTCAGGGCGAGCTTACGTATCTTGCCGAGTATGCCAATAGCGTACCCTTGCTTCCTCGAGCTTATTTAGTAGAGCACTATATACCCTTAGCGCTTGGCAACGCTATAGATGTATTTGGAAAAATGTAAAACAAAAAACGCGAAATTATGTTTGCAAGAAACCAATAATCACGCGTTTTAAGTTAAAATCCATTAAAATGTAAAGCAAAGATTACATATTTGCTTATTTATGCTGACTCTTCTCTATATCAGCTATCATATCAACTCTGATTCTGTGTCTGCCACCGTCCTCAAATTCTGCCGAGAGGAATGCATCGAGTATGTCTATAGCAAGTGAAGGGCCGATAACTCTTGCACCAAGGCACATAACGTTTGCATCATTGTGTATACGAGTCATTCTTGCAGAGAAGGTGTCGGAGCAAAGTGCGGCTCTGATACCGTTAAATTTGTTTGCACACATCGACATTCCAATACCTGTTCCGCAGATAAGAATGCCGTAGCTGTCCTTTGAATTTTTAAGCACGTTTTCACAAACCGCTGCAGCAAACTGCGGATAGTGTGACGACTCACTTGAGTACGCACCGCAATCAGTGACGTTATATCCAAGCTCTGTCAAATGGAGCTTGAATTCCTCCTTAAGTGCAAATCCTGCACTGTCAGCACCGATAAATATGTTTTTTCTCATAAACTAACCTCGCTTAGTTGTTTTGTAATCTTTCAAGTCGCTCGCGCTCTGCCTGTGGCATGCGCAAATAGGTGGGAGTAAGTGTGGTATCATCAGTGAATTCGCCCGATAAATATTTCTTATACGCTAGCTTACAGAGCGAAAAGGCGTTCTCGTTAAGTAAAAGCTCAGGTGTGTTTTCTGTATTTACACCTAGCTCGAGAAGCGCTTTTTTTGTGCCAAGATATCCGTCTCCAACAATATAGATACTTTTATCAGCGTATGCCTTTAGCTCGTCTGCGAGCTGCTCAATTGGGATAGCTCTGTCCTCTGTTAATTTTTCGATATTCACACCGTCGGAAAGATACGTTGCGGTATAAACTTGATTTCGCCTTGCATCCATACATGGAACGATTACACCCTGCAGTCCTCTAAGATTTTCGCACAGTCCGTCGAGCGTTGATAGTGAAACGCAAGGAATATTTTTACCAAAAGCTATACCCTTAACCAGAGCCGCACCAATTCTAACTCCGGTAAAAGAGCCGGGGCCGACCGAAACGGCAAGTAGTGAAATGTCGGAAAATGTAAGCTTAAGCGACTTTAGGATATTCTGTGCCATTGGTAAGAGCAGCTCACTTTGCGTAAGCCCATTGTCTATTGTATAAGTTGCAAGTAAGCGCTCATCATCACTGACGGCAACCGAAGCTGCCTTAGCGGTGCTGTCAAAACCTAAAATTATCATATAAGGTCCTCTTGATTTGCTTTATATATGTGTGATTTTTAGATGGATTAAAGTTTATACTTCAAACCCCGTAATGTCAATAATTCTTTCGTTTTCGTCACCGCAGGTACGGCTGATAGTTACATAAATAGTACCCTTCGGCAACTCAGATTCCGCACGTTCACTCCACTCGGCAATACAGTATCCCGTCTCTCTAACGTAGTCATCATATCCAATCGAAATCAGGTCGTCCACATCGGAAATTCGGTATAAGTCAAAGTGAAATATACGAACGCCATCGCTATTTCTATACTCATTGACTATGGTATAAGTCGGACTTTTGACGCCCAAAATACCAAAGTATGATGCAAATCCGCGGGTAAAAACAGTCTTTCCTACACCCATTTCGCCTCTCATGGCTATGAATGCTCGTTTAATACCGTTTTTAACAAGCTTCTCGGCTAATTGTTTGCCGACTGCTTCGGTTTCGGCATCATTGTAAACATTAGTTGTCATTTATTGCTCCAATTTTGATTTCTTTTAGATAATCAGCACTATTTTCGCCCAGCACGAACTTAAGAATACTCTCGTATTCCGCCTTTCTTTGCTTTAGGATTTTCTCACTGACACCGTCCTTAAATATACAACGCAGAAGCGTATTTTTAGGAGTATCGTCAGGATCGGTAAGCTCCAGTGCCGTAACGTCATAGCCGTTAGCGCTAAGGCGTGCGAGTCTGATGCCGTCTGTTAATGCTTCACATAGTTTGTCGCGCAATTTGGGATATTGGCTGACGAACTTTAGCTCTCTCGCTTTAATTTTATCATTCAAATATTTGTGACAGCAAGGGGTTGAAAGTATTACTCTTGCATGTAACGCTATAGCAGTATCTATTACGATATCGGTTGCCACGTCGCAAGCGTGCAGAGAAATCACCATATCCGGCTGTGTGCCTGAGGGGGTGTTGGTGACGTCGTCATAGACGAATGTCATACCGACGTATCCAAGCTCCTTAGCAAGAGTGTCACACCAGGAAATAACGTCACGCTTAAGGTCAATGCCGAGTAGCTTAACCTTCTTTTTCTTCAGCGCAGTTAGGTAGTAATATACGGCAAAGCTAAGATAACTCTTACCACAGCACAGGTCGTAAATAAGTATTTCGTCCTTGTTGGCAATGGTCGGATATATATCCTCAATGTGCTCTAAAAAGCGATTGATTTGTCTGAATTTACCTTGCTTTTTGTCGTGAACTCTACCTGTTTTGTCAGATACACCGAGCTTAATTAAGAAGTCCTCGTTGCCGTTTAGAATATAATTCTTTTTCCTGTCAAGGCTATCAATTGCTTTTTCAAAGTCCAAAACTTCCCCCGACATTTTCCGAGATAGCTTATCAGCGCCGAGAAGAACCTCCTTATCGGATGAAGATAACTTCCACTCGACATCACCAAGGGTAGTGATTAAATTAGCCTGCTTATATTCGCACAGCAGCTCGTCAAAAATCGCGTCAAAATCCTCGCTTCCCGCGTTTTTGTGTGAAACGGTATTTCCGGGCAATGAATACTCGAACGCTAGAAATTTCTTGCCACGGTGTGCTACTAAGCGTGCGCTAACCTTTACAATTTCGCTGGATTTGGGACGCGAAAAAACAAGCTTTCTGATAATTTCCTTGTTGTATGCGTCAAGGAGCAGCTGCGTAAATTTCTCTTTACTGCTCATCATCCTTCTTCTTTCCGCCGAATGATAGCTTTCTCTCTGTGTGGTCAGAAATGCGCTGTAAATTGCCGCGGTGACAGTAGACAATAAGCACTGCGAGTATTAGGGTTGCAATGGTTGCACCAAGACAAGTAACCGGAGCTTCTTCAGTTGAGGCAAATTTGAAAGTGCCGTCAAGAATAATCGGATAGAGGACTGCTACGATGACCGAACCAAGAGATACATACTTGCTGACTGCAACTACGCCGGCGAAAATTAAGAACAAAACTCCAAAGTGTATCGGCGTCAGTACAAGTGCCATTGTTGCGGTTGAAAGTACACCCTTGCCGCCCTTAAACTTGTAATAAACCGGGAAGATATGACCGATTATTGAGAACAGACCGGCAAGATAGCATTCACCGCTGAATGATATTGCCTTCGTGTAGTAAAAACCAAATACCAAGCCTGCAATAAAAATTGAAATTATGGTTTTAAGCATATCGCCAAGAAGAACGAGTCCTGCCGCCCCCTTACCATAGGTACGCAGTGTGTTGGTAAGACCTGCATTTCCGCTGCCCTTGGTTCTTATATCCTCACCGTGAAGCACCGTGGAAACTATAATTGAAGAATTTATACTTCCAAGAAGATACGCCGCCGCCAATACTCCGATAAGGCAAAGAATGTATGGAAGCGCCGGACGAGATCCGCTATATATATAATCCAAAAGTCCAAAGTTAAGATTCATATAAACCTCCCTGAATTAAAACTTTACAGTCTAATTATACATCAACCACGTCTTAAAGTCAATGATTTTATATTATAATACTTGATTTTTGTGCGCGTTAGTAATATAATTAGTGTGAGCATTAAGACAAAGCGGCGCGCTAAAGCGGGAAATGAAGGGAAACGTATGAACGTTCGTGAAAGCATAGAAGAATTTTTTAAGGAAAATAAAATTGAATACTTTTCTTTTTTGCGCTATGGCGATTGCCGAGAAATCAATTCTGCGATTATTGGTCGTGAGAATTTTTCGCCAAGAAGCGTGATTATGTTCGTTTTGCCATACTACACGGGTGAATGCGAGAATATGTCGATTTATGCTTCCTCACTTGATTATCACATTGCGATACGTGAGGTTAGTGAGGGGGTTATTGAAATTTTGAAACGGCATTATCCGTACTGCTCAGCTAAGGGATATGGAGATCACAGCCCGATTGACGAAAGGCACGCCGCGCTGATTTCAGGACTCGGTATTCTCGGTGATTCGGGTTTGTTGATAAACGAGAAGTACGGAACGTATATTTTTATAGGTGACGTTGTGACAGATATTGATCCCGAGGAGCTTGGGTATACCAAGCCGTGTGAAATTGAAAAGTGTGAAGGCTGCGGAATCTGTAAGGCAAAGTGCCCAACGGGAATTCTTAGAGGTGAGTGTGACGATTGCCTTTCGGCCATCACACAACGCAAGGGTGATTTGACTGATGATGAGATAAAGCTAATGAGACGAGTTAACACGGTGTGGGGGTGCGACGAATGTCAGCGGTATTGCCCACATAATAAAAAACTTGTTTTAACACCGATTCCTTTCTTTTATAGAGATAGAATTGCTTCACTAAATAGTGAAATTCTAGAGAATATGTCAAGAATTGAATTTCAAAAGCGCGCTTTCGCGTGGAGAGGCAGAAGGACTGTTGAGCGTAATTTAAAGCATTTAGGCTTGTAATGTAAATCTAAATTTACAAAATAAATAAAAATGCAGAGTAGCCGCATGTTTGTCAGCTATTCTGCATTTTTGCTTTACACCCAAAAGGACTTATATCTTATCAGCAATATTGTAGATGAGTCTTTCTGTTTTCTCCCAACCAAGGCAGGGGTCGGTAATTGATTTTCCGTACACCTCGCAGTCTGATATGCTCTGCGCTCCATCCTCAATATAGCTTTCAATCATAAAGCCTTTTACAAGACCTTTGATGTCATTTGAGTAACGGCAGGAGTCAAGCACCTCTTTTACAATTCTTGGTTGCTCAAGGTATTTCTTGCCGGAGTTCGAGTGATTGGTATCTATAATCACTGCAGGATTTGAGAGTGTTGATTGTTGATATAACTCGTAAAGACGATATAGATCCTCGTAGTGATAATTCGGGTGTGAAGTGCCGTGCTTATCGACGTATCCGCGAAGGATTGCGTGGCAAAGCGGATTGCCGTGACTCTTTACCTCCCAACCTCGGTACAGAAACATATGAGAGGACTGTACTGCCTTGATTGAGTTCATCATAACGGTAAGGTCGCCGCTCGTGGGATTCTTCATACCTACGGGCACGTCAATTCCCGATGCGGTGAGTCTGTGCTGCTGATCCTCGGAGGAGCGTGCACCTACGGCAACGTAACCGATAATATCCGATACGTATCTGTGGTTTTCGGGGTAAAGCATCTCGTCCGCAGGTGCAAATCCAAACTCAGAAAGTGCCTTAAGAAGAAGCTGTCTTAATGCAACTATGCCTTTTAAAAGGTCTGGGGAGGCATTTGGGTCAGGCTGATGTAACATACCCTTATAGCCTTCACCGGTGGTTCGAGGCTTGTTGGTGTATACTCTCGGGACAATCATTATTTTATCACTTACCTTGTCCTGAACGGTCCTGAGTCTTGAAATATAATCAAGCACCGATTTTTCATTATCGGCCGAGCAAGGTCCTATGACTAGCATTATTCTTTGCGACTTGCCTGTGAGAATATCGCTCATTTCATTAAGCTGTTTATCTCTTAATTCGCTCAGCTCCTTTGTGATTGGAAATTCCGCCTTTATTTCCTTGGGAATTGGCAGCTTGCGAAAGAATTCAAGGTTCTTATTCATCTATATCTCCTCGTGCTTTACACTATTACGGTATATTTTCTTTGTTTTGTCACGTTTTTTGACTTAATTCTTGGCAGTAGGCTTATCAAATGTCATGCGCCTTTTTGTCGCGCATCTCATTTTTTCTCTCATTTTATCGATGTCGCCATTAGCAACATACTCACGAAATTCAGAAAATTCGTGGCTAAATGCGTCCATTTGAGCGAGGAGGGAATCCTTGTTCATTGAGAACAGCTCAGACCACATTCTGTCGTTGATTTTAGCAATTCTTGTTAAATCGCGGAACGAGTCGCCGGTGTATTTTTCCAGATTAGGTGCGTTATTGCAGGTCATAAGTGTTACTGCTATGCAGTGCGTGAGCTGTGAGAGAAAAGCAATCATATCATCGTGCTCGTCTACGCTCAGCTCACTGATATTAGCAAAGCCTAAGACCTCACCAAGCTTCTTTATGGTATCTATTGCTTCCTTAGTGTTCTTTTCGGTAGGAGTTACAATGAAATTTGCTCCTTCAAATACCTTGCAGTCTGCAAATTCAACGCCGCTTCTCTCACGTCCCGCCATAGGGTGATGTGGTACGAATTCAACGTCATTACGCAGAATTTCCTGTACGATATCTGCGACCTCTTTTTTTACACCTGTAACGTCGGTAATTAACGCACCGCTCCTAAATAAATGCTGATTTTCCTTTATCCAATTGATAAATATGGTTGGATAAAGTGCGAATATAATCAAATCTGCATTGTAGATTAAATCATTATCAATCGCTATTGTTCCGTGTGTAATCATGCCGTTTTCCAGAGCGTAATCAATATCCTTTTGCTCCTTCGTTATGCAGCTAACCTTGTAGCCGAGCGAGGTTAACTTCGTAGCGTAACCGCCGCCGATAACACCAAGACCTACGATCAATATGTTAGTATCTTTATTAAATATCACTTTTATTTACCTCTATACCAAGCGACATTAAATCATCAAAGAACTCAGGATAGCTCTTGCTTATCGCCTCGGCACCGTCAATTTTTCCTCCTGTCAAGGTTAAAAGTACGGATAGTGACATAACAATTCTGTGGTCGTTATGTCCGTATAAAAGCTCGCTTGGCGCGTGGAATATATCGGAATTTACAATAACCTCGTCGTCGTATATCTTTACTAATGTACCGAATTTTTTTAATTCCTCCGCCATTACAGCAGCTCTGTCGCTTTCTTTTATTTTCAGTCGATTAGTTCCTGTGAATCTGCCGCCGTGCTTCGCCGCCGCAACCGCAAATAGAATAGGACCAAGATCCGGGCAATCACCGATATGTATGGTAGGCGTGCCGTCATTTAATGCCTTGAAGTGTTCACGGTAGACAGCATCAGCCTGCAGACTGTCGGGGGCAAGACCGATAACGTCAACCTGCGAGCCAAAGAGATTTAACGCCTCAATAAACGCTGCGCCCGAGTAGTCACCCTCGACGCTTAAGCTACAAGGTGTGAATCGCTGTGAGCCCTTAATATAAATCGTGTTTTCGTTCTCCCAAACAGCCTTCACTCCGAATGACTCAAGCGCATTTAGAGTCATATTGATATATGGGCGGCTCTCTATTGGAGGGAGTATGTGTATTCTTGAATTCCCTTCAAGATTTGGCAGGGCGAAGAGCAAGCCGGAGATGAATTGAGAGCTTACGTTGCCGGCTACGGTGTATTCTCCACTGCTTAGCGGACCTTTTACGGTAATACGTTCTCCGTCGCTCTCGTAGCTTAAACTGCGCTCAAGACAGAGATTTTTATACACGTCCATGGGCCTTTGCATAAGTCGAGGCGCGCCCTCAAAGGTTACGGCAGTGCCGCATGCTAATGCCGTAGGTATGAAAAAACGCAAGGTGCTGCCACTCTCACGACATTTTAAACTCGATGAAACAGTTCTATTATTTAGATTTTTGCCGTATAATGTAATCTTATCTTTACATTTTTTGTATTTTATACCCATTGCGCTAAGGCAATCGAGCGTTGCCAAGACGTCCTCGCATTCGGATACACCGGATATCGTGCTAACACCCTCTGCCATTGACGCGCATATAAGTAATCTGTGTGCCATGCTCTTCGACGCAGGAGCATTGATAGTTCCTCTTGCCGTCGTTTTCGTGATTTTTACTTGCATTATATGCTCCTGCTTTCGCTAAAAGGTTAATTTAAGGCTGTGAGAAAATCTATAGCTTCTATATATCCGGTTATTCCTTTACCGATAATGCTCGCTTTGCAAGCCTCACTTATATAACTGATTTGTCTAAAGCTCTCACGCTTCGTGACATCGGATATATGTACCTCAACCGTCGGTATACGTGTCGCTAAAACTGCGTCAAGAATTGCAATGCTTGTATGCGTGTATGCACCGGGATTTATTACTATTCCATCTGCTTTTTCAAAATACGCCTCTTGTATTTTATCAACGAGTGCACCCTCGTGATTTGACTGATACAGCACACATTCTATGCCTATTTTGTTGCAATGATCCTTTATCATAGAACAGAGCGTATCGTAATTATCGCTACCGTATTTGTCAGGCTCTCTTATGCCCAGCATATTGAGATTTGGGCCGTTTATAATGTAAATTTTCATTTTTATTTCCTTTTCAACAGCTTTATGATTCTGTTTATGGTATTTTCAACACTACCGCTGCCGTCAATTATGACATCGGCATAGCTTCTGTAAAGAGGCTCTCTCTCGCAAAAACGTTTCTTAAGATCATCTACGTTACTTGACAGAGGCCTATCGGACGTGCAGACCAGAAGCTCAAGAGGGCGATCAATAAATACGATTTTACCGTTAAGCCTTAGATTTTTGATATTTTCTCCGTTGAGGACTGCGCCGCCACCTGTTGCAATAACGCATCCGGAGCGTATACTTATACCTTTTATCGCCTCGGTTTCAAGCTGGCGGAAATATTTCTCGCCGTTTCTCGCGAATATCTCGCTAATCTCCATTCCCGCATCTTTTTTGATTAACTCGTCTACGTCAATAAACTCAAGTCCGAGTGCTTGCGCCAAGCCTTTACCGACTGTAGTCTTACCACATGAAGGCATGCCTATAAGAGCAATATTTTCTTTTTCCAGAAGCAGTTCTCTATAAATGGACTCAAATACCTCGTCACCGTACTCGGTATCGTGGAATATCGAAGAGGCATAAATTGCCTGCGCTACAAGCATATAAAGGCCGCCGCAGGCATTGATGTTAAGCTCTTTTGCTTGGCATACAAGGGAAGTGGAGAGGGGATTATAGACACAGTCTGCGACACCGCATAGATTTTTGAAGGCTGCAAGATTGACAGGTGCGTTGAAGGCATTTGGATACATGCCTACCGGAGTAGTGTTGATAATAATTTCTATATCGGAATGCTTAGCGTAAAGCTCGCTGTAATCGATAAGTGATACTTCCTCCGAGCTTGATGTACAGTCCTTATCTGACAAATTTCTCGATACCTTAAAAATTCTATTAGCACCGAGGTGCTTAGCAACAGCTGCCGCGGTTTTTGAAGTGCCGCCCGAGCCAAGAATTGCTACACTGCGTCCTTTGGGGTCGATGTTAAACCTTTGCAGCATTTTTGACATGCCAAGAAAATCGGTGTTATATCCGTGTAGCACTCCGTCACGGTTTACTACGGTGTTTACGGCACCTATTTCAAGTGCGCGACTGTCAACGCATTCAAGGTGCTTAATAACACTTTCCTTATACGGCATCGTTACGTTAATTGCTTTAAAATTGCGCTCTGTCATGAATGCGTCAAGCGCATCCTCGGCAACTTCTACTAGCTCGTAAGGCTCTTTATTCAATTTTGTATGTATGCTCTTGGAAAAGCTGTGAGCGAGTTTTTTGCCTATCAATCCGTATTCCATTATACAAACACCTTTATGTAAAACACTGATTATGTAAACTTAAGTGGTCAAAAATCTAAGATTTTAAGTAATCTGTGCCAAATTTTGTAACAAGCATATCTGCAATTGTAAGTGCGCATATGGCATCAATTACGACACGAGCTCTATGAACTATAGCGGGGTCGTGTCTGCCATTTATTTTAAGTGTTACATTTTCCTTGCTTATTAAATTTACGCTTTTTTGCTCCTTGAAAATTGAGGGGGTGGGCTTGATAGCAGAGCGTATAATTATAGGAGCACCGTTTGAGATACCGCCTAAAATACCACCGCTGTTGTTCGTTTCAAAAATAAGGTTATTGTTCTCGTAACGCATACTGTCGTTTGCTTCACTGCCAAAGAGATTGATTATATCAAAGCCACGTCCGAATTCAACACCCTTGACAGCGGGTACGGAGAAAATAGCGTGTGAGAGCATTCCCTCAAGAGTATCGAACCAGGGCTCGCCAACGCCTATCGGCATACCAATAATAGCCGTTTCAAGGACACCGCCAACGCTCTCACCTTGCGCTTGCGCGCCTTCAATCAAAGCTAACATTTCCTTCTCTTTGTTCTCGTCGAGCGTTGCAAATTTCTTTTGCTTTAGTACATCAATATCACAAGAATAATTATCAAATTCACGATCTGAAATTCCCTTAAGGGTAGAAATGTGTGTTCCGATTTTTATTCCCTTTGCCTCGAGCGCGGATTTTACGATAGCACCTGCGATAACGAGTGCTACAGTAACTCTTCCCGAGAAATGTCCGCCACCGCGGTAATCCTGATAGCCCATGTACTTTTCGTTAGCTACAAGGTCCGCGTGTGAGGGGCGGGGAACTATCTTAAGACTCTCATAGTCTGAGGATTTCGTATCGGTATTTTGGACGAGTATACAAATAGGAGTTCCTGTTGTATAATCGTTAAACACGCCGCTTGATAGCTTATATTCGTCCTTTTCGCATCTGCCGGTCGAAATCTTTCCGAACGGTCTACGCTGTGCGAGCATATTTTGGATATACTCATGGTCAATTTTGATGCCGGGGGCAATTCCGTCGAGCACAGCGCCTATCACCTCACCGTGACTCTCACCGAAAAGGGTGATTGACAAATTATTTCCAAAAGTGTTTTTCATAGCATTTACCTCCTTAAAGAGTTGAGCCGCTTAATGATTTTTGGCTTTCAAGAACCTGCTTGGCAAAATCGCTAACGCTGATTATTTCCTCTTCGAATCGACCTATTTTCTCAACCTTTATAATCCTTAAAGTATCGCCTTGACACTTTTTGTCGTGGCTGATATGCTTTATTATATTCTCAATTTTCCCGTTATAAGCAGTAGGTAAATTGTATTTTTTTAGAACGCTACACACTCTATTGTAAATATTTATTGACAAAAGTGGCAACATTCCGAGCGATACACACTCTCCGTGATACAAATTATTGCCAAGATTCTCGGCTTCAATAGCGTGACCTATAGTGTGTCCAAAGTTCAAAACGCGGCGTAAGCCGGTCTCCTTCTCGTCAATTTCCACAACGCGTTTTTTGATCTTTATCGCGGAATGTATGATGCTTTCAATATTTTTGAGAGCATTCTCATAATCAAGCTCTTCGAGTATATTAAAGAGCGACTCATCACAGGTGAGCGCCATTTTTATAACCTCGGCAAGACCGTTTGAAATATGTCTTTTGGGGAGCGTATTCAGCGTGGCAGTATCTATTAAAACTGCACGTGGCTGATGAAATGCACCTACGATATTTTTCACACTATCTAGATTTATTGCGGTTTTACCGCCTATGGAAGAGTCAACCATAGAAAGAAGTGTTGTCGGAACGTTATAAAAGTCAATTCCGCGCATATAGACGGAAGCGGCAAAGCCGCCGAGGTCGCCAATAACGCCACCGCCAACCGCTACCAAACAGTCGCTGCGGCTCATGCCAAATTCGAGCATTCGCTTAAGAACCGACTCAAGCACTCTCATGCTTTTGGCACTCTCCGACATTTCAACGCACATAATTGTGGAATCAACGCAGGATTTTGCAATAGCCTCAGCATACTGCATAGGAACGCCGCTGTCGGTTAAAATGAAAACCTTCCTTTTAAGATTAAAGTAGTCACCGGCGCTCTCAAGGCAGACGTTTCCGATAAATATATCGTAGCTTGCTTCACCTAAATTTACAGTAACAGTCGTCATCTGTTGCATCCTTGTCGTTTTTTAAAAATTACTTAGTCAGTCCAAGCTCGTCAGCCAGCTTACGAAAAGCGGGCAGGGAAGCCTTAGCGGTATCCTCACTTACGCAATAGGCGAGTCTTGCATAGCCCGCACAGCCGAAGCTATCGCTAGGAACAATTAAAATTTCATTCGCCTTTGCTTTGTCACAAAACTCAGCTGCGGAGCTACAGGGTGACTTTATAAAGATGTAAAATGCACCATCGGGTTTTATGATATTAAAACCGTACTCGGTTAATTTTTCGTATAACAAAGTCCTGTTTTTATTGTATTTTGTAAAGTCTAGTTTACTTTTTAGACATTCTGGAATGATTTTTTGCATAAGACTAGGTGCGCAAACATATCCTAAACTGCGCGCACTTCCGGCTATTGCATCGTATACCTCACGCGCTGATGCTGCAGATGGATTAACCAGACAGTAGCCTATTCGTTCACCTGGGATTGAGAGCGCCTTGCTGAAGGAATAGCATATAATTGTGTCCTTGTAGAATTGGGGAATGAATGGTACTGTAACACCGTCATATACAAGCTCGCGATAAGGCTCGTCGGAGATAAGGTATATAGTCTTTCCAAGTGCCTTCTCTTTGTCCTCAAGCATTTTCGACATAGCCGAAATGCAATCCTCACCATATACAGCACCTGTAGGATTGTTTGGTGTATTGACGATAATTGCTGCTGTTTTTTCATTTATTGCATCGGATATTGCACTTATGTCGGGCAAAAGTGTATCTTCGTGACACTTTACCTCTCTCACAATACCGCCTGCACGTTCAATAAAAATCTTGTATTCGGGGAAATAAGGAGCGAGAACTATGACCTCTTCACCGTCGCTTACAACTGCGGAAAGCGCACTGACCAGCGAAGCTGCCGCACCGACTGTGAGGTATATCAGACTTTCATCAAGTGCAAAATCATATCTGCGCTGTAAATCCTCGGCAATTGCTTTTCTTGTAGCAAGGTCACCTACTGCGGACGTATATCCGTGTAAAGACTTCGAGTCGGAGTTTTTAACCAACTCAAGAATTGTGTCGCTGACGCAATCGGGAGCCGGCAAATCGGGATTTCCCAGGGAAAAATCAAATACATTTTCCTCGCCTATTTCCTCTTTTCTCTTTCTTCCGTATTCAAATAATTCACGTATAGCTGAACGCTTCTGACCGAGTTTTAGCATATTCTTGTTTATCATTACGCACCTCCAAATAGCACAATTGCGAATAAAAAATAATAACTTAGCATACATTATATATCACGAAAACGCAAAAGTCAATGTTTTGGAAATAAAAATCAGAATATATTTGGATTGTTTAACGGCAAATTTGCTTCTATCTATCAAGTGGTTAGGACGGTGTTGCAAGACTGCATCCATAACAAAAAAGCGACAAGTCTCTTGCGAAAACTTGTCGTTTTTGGCCTACCCGAAAGGATTCGAACCTTCGACCTTCAGAGTCGGAGTCTGACGCGCTATCCAGCTGGGCTACGGGTAGTAATGGAATGCAAAAAATATAATATCATTTTGCCTTCAAAAAGTCAATAGCGAAATCTGCGGAATGCTGTAGACAATTAGAATTATGTTAAATATGCACAAAAAGATTTATTGATTGTCATAGTTTTTGAAAAAAATCGGCAAAACTATTGATTTTTTCGCAGAAAAAGACTATAATAAAAACGGAAGGCAAAACTTTCAAAAAAACGATGTTTAAGGAGAAGAAAAAATGAAAAGAGCTTTATCAACATTACTCGTTTGTGCGTTGCTTCTCGGTATGATATTGACTCTTGTATCCTGCGGTAATATGCTTTTCGGCACTTACGAATTAGGCAACGTTACTTATGAGTTCAAGGGTAATAAGGTTACTAAGACGACTGTAGAGCTTATCACGGGCAAGAATATAGTAGAAACGGGTACTTATAAGATTACAGGCGATGAGGGAGAACGCAAGATTACCTTTACCTACGAGGATGAGGAGCCTGAAACTTACGAATTTTCATCCGGTGAAAACGAGGGTAAGGAGTATATTAGGATTGGGCTTTTCACCTATACAAAAGCTGACTGATAAAAGTGAAAACAATAAAGAGCGGGAACTGAGCCCGCTCTTTTTGTATACACTGAAGGTTTGATGCGTTTTGGTATTTGTTTATTCTTACTAAATATAATGTCGAAATTCATTCAAAATGCCAATTGTAAATTTACCGGCGATATATTATAATATATTTGGCAGAAGTCTATTTAATTATAATAATATTTATCTTAGGAGAAAATTATATGAAAAACGCGAACAAAATTGTGGCGCTCGTTCTGTGCTTTGCACTTTTAGTGTCTGCTATGTCAATCTTCGTCTTTGCGGCTGAAGAAAATGGCACCGGTGCATCACAGACTGAGAGTGTAACCACTACACCGACCGAGCAATATCAGTTCCAGGATGCTGTGAAATCTGATATGAGCAACAACAAATTTTCCGCAAACGGTAAATTTGCATTCACAAGCTATGATGCTTGGAGCATTGTTACCGAAACCAACGGTAATAAGTCGGCATTCTTCCATACCGACGGATATGGCAAGAAGCTCAGCTTAAATTTAAGCTTGGGCGGCGTTAACGTGATGAAGAATCCGATTGCCATCGTTCAGTTTGAGATGCTTGCTATCGGCGAAGTTGACAATATCAGCTCGACTGCTACTGCGGCTATTGCGACAGGTAACTATCCGTTCAAGCAGAGCGTTTTCGAGCTTGGTAAGATTTTTGCCGGCGTAAAATCCGGTGAGCTTGCTCAGGTTTCCGTTGTCTTCCGCTTAGACGTTGATGCCAACGATACCGAGTCCACAGCCGATGACGTTTATTCTATTTACGTTGACACGTTTGTGAATGGTAAGAAGGTGAATACCTCCGCTAAGAACGGTATTCCTGCAAACGTATTTACAGTTCTTAAGTGGAATGAGCTTGAGTTGGTATTGGCTGATACTGCCTCCGGAGTTAATCTTCTTCTTGACAACGTTTACGTTTGTAATTTTGCAGCTGATGTAACCGACGTTCTTGATGCAGACGGTGACGTTGCTGATAAGTACAGCCAGTTTGCCAGAGACGGACATCAGTCGCTTGATCTTCCTGCTGTTGCGAAGGTAGACGGCGTAGAATACAACAACATTGCTGCACTCAACGCTGCTTTAGCTAAATCTGAGACAGCTGTCAACATAGAATTACTTCAGAATTATACGTGGATGTCCAGCGAGAAGATAGTTATCTCTTGCGATGCAACGATTGATACTAACGGATTTATTAAGGCTGATGACCTTACCATTCCCGCTGACTCAAAGATAGAGATTAACGGTGACGTTATCACGGTTGATGTTCCTGTTCCTCCTCTTGCTCCTAATTGCACGGTTGTTCCGGCAACTGACAATAAGCAGTTTACGGCTGCTGTAAAGTCTGATGTGCCCGGTAACAATTTCGTTAGAGATTTTTCTCAGGGCAACCACTGGGATCTTGTTAACATAGGTGACAACCAGGCGGCATACTTACATACCTACGGTTACGGCAAGGAGCTTCGCTTGGATATTGGCTTAGGCGGTGCAAACATTATTGATAGCCCCGTTGCTTTTGTTCAGTTTGAAGCTATTAAGATGGGTGACGTAGGCGGTATTAGCTCAACGGGCTTAGTAGCAATTACAGACGGTAACTATCCGTTTAACAAGGGAGTATTCAATATCTCCGGCATTCTTAATGAAGTAAATATCGGTGAGCTTGCACAGGTTTCCGTCATCTTCCATTCTAGCATTGACGATAAGGGCACCGAGGATACAACAGACGACGTATACACCATTAGTGTTGATACGTTCGTTAACGGCGAAAAAAAGAGTTCGGTATCCGACAAATCTATTTCTGCTGGCGTTTTCACTACGCTTAAGTGGTATCAGCTTAGATTTGTAATTGCTTCTACAAGCGGCGGAGTAAACCTACTGGTTGATAATTTTAATGTTCAGAGCTTTAAGGCAGGCGTGACCGACGTTCTTGATGAGAACGGTGACGTTAACGAGGCATATAGCCAGTTTGCACGTGCCGAGCATGAGTCACTTGCCCTTCCTGCAATTGCAACGGTGGACGGTGTTGCGTATAACACTGTTGGCGCGCTCAATAATGCGCTCGCCTCATGCACCTCCACTGCTAACGTTGAGTTCCTTTACGATTACACCAAGTTAGCTAGTACTAAGGTTAATATATCCTGCAACGCGATTGTTAACACCAACGGCTTTATTACAGTCGATGACCTTAATCTCTCTACGATTTACACAGTTGATGGCAACGTTATTACTGCGTGCGCTCCCAACTACGTTATAGACTACGACGTTACGAATGCGAAAGTCTCGGCGCTTGCCTCTGTGGGTGCGACCTTAAGCGCTCCATTAGGCGACAAAGGAGCTGAGTTTGCAATTGTCAGCTCTCCGTATGGTAAGTTCCTGTACGGTGATAAGGCTGAATTAAACTGGCGTAGTTATGCTTACGTCGGCTTTGACTCCGCACCTGCCGCAGGCACTTATAAGGTACTCCAGTTCGATATGGCGCTTGCCGGTACCTCTGAATCTGACGGTCAGTCTTACTATAAGCACTTTATGCTGGGCGCCGGTCTTTGGGTAACCAGCTTTGATACTGCGCTTAAGGGCAGCAAAACAGGTGAGTTCGGTAAAGTTACCGTAGTACTCTACATGGCCGAGGACGGAACGCTTGAGATTGAGTTCTACTACAACGGCACGTATACTACCCGCGGTTCGATAGCGAATTTTGCCACCGCAACCTCGGAGAGAGGCTTCAGATTCATCACCTCTGCTACTAACACTCAGTATTACATAGGTAACGTAACTCTTCAGGAAACTGACACGGATCCTGCACCCGAGCGCGTTCTTGATAATAAGTACAAGACCGCTGCAATGCAGTTC
>JAZQRW010000222.1:0-2196 GCA_045629765.1 Eubacteriales bacterium | reverse complement strand
CCAACGCCGACACTCCCGCTGATGCTAAGAAGGCTCGCGAGCTTGGTGCTGAGGGTATCGGTCTTTGCCGTACCGAGCACATGTTCTTCGAGGCAGACAGAATCGCTGCATTCCGCGAGATGATCTGCTCCGACACCGCTGAGGAAAGAGAAGTTGCACTTGCAAAGATTCTTCCCTACCAGCAGTCCGACTTCGAGAAGCTCTATGAGGCTCTCGAGGGCAACCCCGTTTGTATCAGATTCCTTGATCCTCCGCTCCATGAGTTCGTTCCCACTACCGAGGAAGACATCGCTCTCCTTGCTAAGTCCCAGAACAAGAGCGTTGAGGAGATCAAGACCATCATCGCATCTCTCCACGAGTTCAACCCCATGATGGGTCACCGCGGATGCCGTCTTGCAGTAACCTATCCTGAGATTGCAAAGATGCAGACCTCCGCTGTTATCCGCGCCGCTATCAACGTTAAGAAGGCACACGCTGACTGGAACGTTAAGCCCGAGATTATGATTCCTCTGGTTGGCGACGTTAAGGAGCTTAAGTACGTTAAGAGCGTAGTTGTTGCTACCGCTGACGCTGAGATCGCAGCTGCAGGCGTAGAGCTTGACTACGAGGTTGGTACTATGATCGAGATCCCCAGAGCTTGCCTTACCGCTGATGAGATCGCCGCTAACGCAGACTTCTTCTGCTTCGGTACTAACGACCTCACTCAGATGACCTACGGCTTCTCCCGTGACGACGCAGGTAAGTTCCTCAACGCATACTATGATGCAAAGATCTTCGAGAACGATCCCTTCGCTAAGCTCGACACCACCGGTGTTGGCAAGCTGATGAACATGGCTGTTACTCTCGGCCGTCCCGTAAACTCCAACCTCCACGTTGGTATCTGCGGTGAGCACGGTGGTGACCCCACATCCGTAGAGTTCTGCCACAAGATCGGTCTTGACTACGTATCTTGCTCTCCCTTCAGAGTTCCGATCGCTCGCCTCGCAGCAGCTCAGGCAGCTATCAAGGGCTAATATCTAAGTAATTAGATTTATAAAGCAAAATTATCCCTCTGCTGATTACTCGGCAGAGGGATTTTTGTGTATGTATTGTAACTTTTACTAACTTGTGTTATAATATAAAAAAACAAGGGAGATAGAACTATGGCGCTTATAAAATGTCCTGAATGCGGAAGAGAAATTTCAGATAAAGCAAAGTCTTGCATTCATTGCGGATATCCTATGGAAGTATTGACACTAGAAAACAATTCGGAAAGCAACGAAAATTCTGTTAACCCTAACGTTTCCATATCAAAATTGTTATCTGATTTGTCAGTTGTCATTAAATCATTTATAGAGGAAAATGACCGAATAAAGAAAAAAAGAGATGCAAACGAATATTCTGAACAATATATTGATTATCAACATACTGTTTGCTTAGATAAGAAATTCATTTGTTTACAAATGTACTTAAAGGAAAACAAGACTCCAGAAACTCATAAAGAAGCAATCCGCTTTTTGTTAAAAAGATTATTCGCAAGTGAACTGTATACTAACTTTAGTGCAGTGAAAGCAACTCTTGAAAATATTGACTTTTCAATTTTAGATATTGATACACTTACTTATATTTCGACAAGGCTAAGAGAAAAAGTACAAGGGATTGAGGGCGTTTTTAATACTCATCATATTCTCTATGCATATCCTATATATCAAGTTCTATTTTACGGTTCTTCGGATATTAATAGTAAGCTTTTACTTTATCTTAATCAGCGGCAACCAGCACTTGAGCCCAAGAATAAATTTGACGGTATGTTAGAGGTTCTGCCAAAAATGAATATAACGCCCTCACAAAAAGTTTCATCATTATACAGAAATCATTCGATTTGCACCTCAAATACGACTGCAAAATTTGCTCATAATATAAAAAAACAAAGACTTAATTTTAAAGTTCCAACAACACCTCATAAAGACGAGCAAAAATACTATCATCCAAATACAATATCTAAGGGGCCTGCAATTTTCATAACGATTGCTGTAATGTTAGGTAGTTTAATTTTTAAGCAATGGTATATTGCGTGGATTGCTATAATTATCTGGTATTTTCATACCGATAGGCCATAAACACATTTCCCTCTTTTGCTGATAGCAGCACAGGCAGCTATCAAGGGCTAATTGATAGGAAAAAGCTGAATAAACAAATTATCTGCCCGAGAAATCG
>JAZQRW010000221.1:0-1997 GCA_045629765.1 Eubacteriales bacterium | reverse complement strand
AAAGAAAAAAAATAATACTAAAAAACTCTTATAAACCTCTTGACAAATAAAAGTTAATATGTTATACTTTAATTTGGTTTTTTATGCATCGGTTATCGATGCAGGTGTTATTTTATGTTTTGAGAGGTAGTTATGGCAGTTAAGTCAAATATATCATACAACGACCAAAGCATTAAAAGTCTTAAGGGAGCTGATAGAGTTAGGAAAAGACCTGCGGTAATTTTCGGCTCAGATGACCTGACAGGATGTCAGCACTCATTTATCGAGATTTTGGCTAACTCCGTTGACGAGGCTCGTGAGGGCTTCGGTGACAAAATTATCGTTAAGAAATACCTGGACCTGTCAATTGAGGTAGAGGATTTCGGACGTGGTGTACCGCTCGGATATAACGAGAAGGAAAAGAGATATAACTGGGAGCTTGTATTTTGCGAGCTTTACGCAGGCGGTAAGTATGACAATAACAACGGTGACTCAGCTTACGAATTTTCGCTTGGTCTTAACGGACTTGGCGCTACCGCTACTCAGTATTCCAGTGAATATATGCAGGTTCGCTCTTATAACTCCAAGACTGTTTCTGCAATCAACTTTAAGGCGGGTGAGCCTGTGGGTGACCTTGTAGTCAGTGACTTGCGTGCAGGAGATAAGAAGCGAGGCACTATTATCAAGTGGCGTCCTGACCTTAAGGTATTTAAGGAGATAGATATTCCGGTTCAGTTCTTAAGTGATACTATGCGTAGACAGGCATTTGTTAACGCAGGTATTAAATTCATTCTTCAAATCGAAACCACGCCGGGAAAATTCGAAACGAACGAGTTCTATTATGCTAACGGCGTAGCAGATTATATAGCGGAGATTACCGAGGGAATAGCGATGACTCCCGCAGTTCTTTGGAAAATTGAGACTAAGGGACGTGACAGAGAGGATATGCCCGAATATAAGGTAAAGGCGGATATAACCTTCTGCTTTGCAAATTCCGGTATGTCTGAATACTATCACAACTCCTCGTTCCTTGAGTACGGAGGCGCTCCCGATAAGGCGGTTAAGAATGCCTTTGCATACGCAATTGATAAGTATATTAAGGCGCAGAACAAGTATACGAAGAATGAGAGCAAGATAGGCTTTAGCGATATTGTTGATAACCTTGCTATCATCATTAATTCCGCATCTACTCAGACCTCGTACGAGAACCAGACTAAAAAGGCTATTACAAACGCCTTTATTCAAAAGGCTTTGACTGATTTTATGAAGACACAGCTCGAGCTGTATTTGATTGAAAATCCGTCGGTTGCTAATACAATTGTAAATCAGGTGCTTCTTAACAAGCGTTCCCGTGAGGAGATAGACAAGCATAGGGTTGACATAAAGAAGAAGCTTACGGGTACAATGGACTTTTCAAATAGGGTAGAGAAGTTTATACCCTGTAGCTCAAAGGATCCCGAAATCCGTGAGATTTATATAGTTGAGGGAGATTCAGCTGCTACGAGCTGTAAGCTTGGCAGAAGCGCAGAGTTTCAGGCGATTATGCCTGTTCGAGGTAAGACCCTTAACTGTATGAAGAGCAGCTATGATAAGATATTCTCAAGCGATATCATTATGGATCTTCTTAAGGTTATCGGCTGCGGCGTTGAGGTTAAGAGCAAAAAGGGCGGACTTTCCGCATTCGATTTGAAGCTCCTTAAGTGGAATAAGATAATTATCTGTACCGATGCTGACGAGGACGGATACCAGATTAGAACGCTCCTTTTGACGATGTTCTACCGTCTGCTTCCTACGCTTATTGAGCTCGGTAAGGTATATATTGCCGAGTCGCCCCTGTTTGAAATCACCTCGGGCGCAGAGATTTTCTTTGCTTACAACGAGCAGGAAAAGCAGCAGATTATCGCTAAACTTGGCAACAAAAAGTACACGATACAGCGTTCCAAGGGACTTGGTGAGAATATGCCAAAGATGATGTGGCAGACCACGATGTGCCCTGAAACGAGAAGGCTTATTGCTGT
>JAZQRW010000220.1:0-9966 GCA_045629765.1 Eubacteriales bacterium | reverse complement strand
CCTTACACGCTAAAAAAGGCAAGGTGACGGTGGACACGGTATTCCAAATTGCCAGTACGCTGGACATATCATTGAAAGAGTTTTTTGATGACCCGATGTTCGATGATATCGAGGACTAAAAAAATGGGTGCAAACACTTATGGGAAAATGCACCCATAACCCTAATTTTTGCACCCACCTAAAAATAGTATCAAAATTTTAGATTACTCACAACAAAAAAGCACGACCCTATTGGAGTCGTGCCTTTTTTGTCTTGGTATTATTTACTCGGAGATACCGAACAGAATGTTTTTGAAGAGCAGGGTTGTTTTTTCAAGACCAAGACTCTTTTTGAACACATCTGTAGATGGCCCACCGTTTGTGAGCAGACCGTCAACGTAATACAGCGTTTTGCGCGCCTTCTCTTCAACACAAGATGTCGGAGTATTGAATGCTAAATACGCCAAAAGGTGCTGAGTTGCAAGCTGATCAAATCTGCCTGTTTGTGCCTTTTTACCTTTTTTAGAAATGCTTGAGGTGAGTTTGATGCTATCATACCAATGTGCGCCGGGATCGCGCTCGGCAAGATCGGTGTGTTGGTTCTTTACGTCCTCTAAGGTGCTAAGATCACAAGGGGCGCTGAGGGTATCGTAAAGCTCAACGATAAGGGTATCGTTGCCCATAGCGTATATTCTATCATATGAATATAGCGGAAGCTCAAGCTCCTTGGGATTGACGATAAGAGTATCCATCTTCATAAGACCAAAGAAACCTTTTGCCCTCATCACCGATATGTGACCAAGACCCTCCGCCTTATAGGCAGTTATGGAAAAGTCCATGCCTTTTACCTTCATTTTGGCGAACTCACCACAGTTAACTTCGGTAAGGGGATATTTTCCATTTATGAGAGTTAGAAAATTGTTAATCATCAGAGCGTCAATTCCTTAAGACCGTTTTTATGAAGCGAAACTGTGCCAATGAGAAGTGCACCTTGACCAACGATGTTGATAGCCTCTGCAATCCAATTCCATATAGCCTCGCTAAAATCTTTGCTGGATATGTAACCCATTCCCATAGAGCATATGAAGGAAACCACAAAGAGAGCGATAAGTCCGCCTCTTTTAAGCTTAACTGAAATGATAGAAAGTGCCGTGTCAATAAAAGCAAGTCCCGCAACCATTATGATTATATATCCCATAACGCTGTAGTGACGAACCTCACCCTTATTCTTTTTCATGACGAGCATCATAACGAGAGCTGCTCCGGCAAGAAGAAATCCCATAGACTGAGTAGGGAAGAAGATGTCGTTAAGAAATTGAATATTAACCTGAGATGCCGCATAGATAAGCTTCCAGGTTGCCTTGCAAGCACCCGCAATGGCAATATCAATAATACCAATAGTGAAAATTGCGAAAACAAGGTTATTCATTTTGTTCTTTAGGTCGCACAACAGAATGATTCCTGCAATTGTGAAGAATAGCACGGGGATATAATCCACCAACGCCATTTCAATAGTAAAGTCCATGTTATGTAAACCTCACTTTACTTTTTGTCGGCTTTGTTAAGGTGATAGATGGGGAGAAGAGGAATAATTATAGGTGTCTTATCTGCGTACGAGTTGTATTCCTCATTCGCACCATAGCGAGCCATCTGACGCTTTTCAAGTCTTTGAGCACCGTTGAACATGATGTATACGATACAGATATACGCAAGAACTGCTGTAATCCACTGACCAACGGTTGAATAAGCAGTAATGCCGCTTACGAATACGCCGGTCCAGAACAAAATTTCGCCGAGATAATTGGGGCAACGGCAGATTTTGTAAAGTCCCTTGGTTGCAACCATATCGGGACGCTCTTTCTTCTGCGCAGACTTCTGCTTGTCTGCAATAGATTCAAGAATAAGACCGAATACGGAGATTGCAAAGCCAATGATAGGAACAATCACGTCGGTTGAAGCATTGTTATAACGGAACAGCATTGGGCTTACCTGTGCAACGTAGAGCACGGATACGGTAATCCAAATCGTTGCGAGAACAAATACGGGCATTTTCTTCTCTCCGTTCTTTGCAAGTGTGTCCTTTGCCACGTCTGTCTTCTTGAAGGTGGCATTCTTGAACTCACGAACGAGAAGGAAGCCGGAAAGACGCGCACCGTATGCGATGAATAGCGCGCACTGCACAAGAACTATCCAAAGAGGAGTCGCAGTGGGGTTGATAAGGTACATAATAAGAACGGCAATACCGCCGCCGGCTACTGCAAATCCGTAGCCGATAGAGAGAAAGTACACGAATTTATAGAAGCCAACTGCGCAAAGAACGGCGCAAACGGCAAGCAAAATTCCAAGAAGTGACCAAGGCATTAGTTGTTACCTCCAAAGTAAGATTTAATGTATTCTCCAAAGCTGCCCTCACCGACCTCGGTGTCGCCAACGAGATCGTGGGAAAGTGTCCATTTAGAGAACAGAATTATATCGTGCTTGCCTGCCTTTTTGATTTTGGGGAGGTTCGCAAGGATACCAAAGAGCCATATGGGAGCCCACTTGATTTTAAGGGGCTTATTCGCTGCCTCAAAGCACATTGCTGCCATTTCCTCGTAGGTATAGGTTTCCTTGCCGCCAACGTTGTAAACCGCGTTTTTATCATTCATTTTCTCAACGATGAACGCTGCGAAATCAGGGCAGTCAACCACGTTTGCCTTAACTGAGCCGTAGCCCTTGAGAAGCTGCATCTCACCCTTGTCCACGTAGGGCTTGAATACCTTCGCAATATCGTAGAAATAACCGGTGGGACGGTAGATTACGTAATCCATACCGCTCTTCTTAAGCTCTTGCTCAAAAAGATACTTTGCGTGAAGCATAGGGACCTTTTCAGCACCCTTTTCATCGCAGGATATAACCGATATATAATTGAAATTTTTAACTCCTGCAGCCTTTGCTTCGGCAAGAATGTTCATATTTCCCTGATAGTCGATGTCGTAAGCGGTGAACTTAGTGGATGCACCGGTAAGACCAACGGTAGAAATGACGGTTTCAACACCATCAAAAAGACCCTTCAAAGTTTCGGGATTGGTGGCATCAATCGGTGCAAAGGTGTATTTTCCCTCCGTTCCGTCGACGTTACCTTCCTTGAGGTCTGCAGCTAGTACCTCGTGGTTGTCAGCGCATAACTTTTTCAGAATTTCTGCGCCAAGATTGCCAAAGGCGCCCGCAAGTAAGATTTTCATTGTTATATTCTCCTTTATTTTTTATTCTTTTCCTTAGAACGTTTATCGTTGATAATCTTCATATGCTCTTCGGTGATGAGTGTTACTCCGTTTTCCTTTGCCCAAGAAACACAGCCCTTGAGAACGAGAGAAAGGAATACTCTCGGAACACCAAGAATAGTCATAAGGGCTTCATCTGTAAATTTAACCGTGTCGTCTGCACGGTCTGCTGCATAGCGTACCGATTCAAGCGAAGCCTGTCTCATCTGGAGAAGCTCGGCTCTCATACGCGTTTTTCTGTGGAACCAGAAGTTTTTACTGTCGCGGTAGCCGTAATCGACAGGAAGAGGAGGGAAGTCCTTAGCCTTAACGCCGTTGATGATTGCATCGGCGTATTTCTTTTTCATAAGAATTTTGTCAACACGAAGAATAAAGTGTGCACCAAACTTCGATGTGATACCGTTGAAATCGTTGTATGGTGGCTCGTATCCGTTAAGCTCACCGGGTTGGAACTTTTCAGCTCCCTCAAGCTCGCGCACCCACGTGCATTCAATTGCTTCGATAGCGTCCGTAAGCACCATAGGTCTTGCTACGCCGGTTTCTTCCTCAAGAAGGCTCTTTTCCAGCTTGAAGTTACATTTGGGCATCTTCTCCTCAGGTTTATCGCCCGGCCAAGAAAGCTTCACTGCTTCCTTGAAGGTGGCAGGCTTGTCATCGATGAAGTTCAATGTGCACTTGCCATTCTTTAAAATGTTCTGCGCGGTATTTGAGGAATTTCGACAGCACAGAAGCATTGCGTAATAGTTCTTGCCCGCTACGTAGTAGGGTTGTACCAGAGAGTACGGACCAAGGTTGGTTGAACCGTCCTCACACAGAGTTGAGATGATGACGGTGGGCATCGGGAAATACAGAGAAGTCTGATAGAAATTATCCACGATGCGTAGGTTTTCAAAGCTGCTCATAAGCATACTCCTTTATATGATTTTTTATAATAGCAGTTTAATAATTGAATAAATATCCTCAAATGACTTGTCAGCCATTGTCCACGTAAGAAGCGATTCGGCAATAAACTCTGATAAGAATTCACGGTTTGAGTAATTGCAGATAAGCAAGATGATTTGTGCAAGCTGATTGCGCAAAAGCTTGTGTCGCTCACCCGACACGGTTGCAAACACCTTTGATGCGTCAACGTCACTAAATAAATATGTATGACTTTGCGCAAACTCCCGCAAGGAAAGGTATATATTTTTGAGAAACGCTTCAGTATCATTTGCGTTTTTCTGCCTCATTTTTTCAAGGCATTCTTGCCAATCATCTACCATAAACGAGGCGATTAGCATATCCTTTGATTTGAAATAATTATACATTGTTCCAACGCCGATACCGCAGGCACTTGCAACCGAGCGTATAGTAGTTTTTCCATATCCATTTTGCGCGATTTGGCGCTTGGCTTCTACTAGCAATTGCTCACGTACGTTTTCTATTATTTTGGGCATGAAGCACTCCTTGTTTTTTATGAACGTGTTCATTTATATTATACTATTTGTACTTTCATTTGTCAATAGAGATATAAATATTGCGAAAAAACAAAAAGCTGTCTTATTAAGAATTCAAATAAATCACGACAAAAATCTAAAAACACGTTAAGAATTTTAGTTTTAGTAAAATTTTAATGAGAATAGAGTCTCAATATCTTTAAAATTGCATAAAAAGAACGACAGAAAACAATGCTTCTGCCGTTTTTATTCGGTTCTGACCAGGCGTGGCAGCACCGAAATATGAATATTAGTTCATAAAATCATAAATTGCTTCTGCGGTCAAGATAATCTGCTCGTGATTGCTTATTGCAGGCACTCCGTCGCCATCCTAAGCTCCATACATACCGAAGTAAGCGTGACAACCGCCATCAATTACTATCTCGGTGAAGTCACTCGGAAGATTGGATTTGCTATTGTCGTACTTCTCACGGTTCATCACCTTGTCCTCGCTGCCGTACATAGAAAGAACCTTAAGATTGGTAATTGAAAGATCTGACGTCGAGTATGAGCCTAGCAGAATAAGTCCTTCATAATCATCTGCGTTCTTTTCAAGATAGGTTGCTGCCATTGAACCGCCCAGTGAATGTCCGCCTATGTACCAATTATCAATTTTTGAGTATTGCTCCTGTATACCGTCCGCCGCGTTCATATCAAGGACGGCAAGATTGAACGGCATTTTCACAAGCACACACAACACGCCCTTTCTCGCAAGCTCTGCAAGTAGCGGTTCATAAGCGTGGTGTTCCACTTTACCGCCGGGGTAGAATATAAATCCTTGTGAGGCATTTTGCGGTTCAAAAATGACGTTTCCGTTCTCCAAAACAGAAACGCTAATATTTTCTTCCTCATCGAATACGGCAACTGCGCCCTCGTCAGCGCGGTAGTAGTCGTTAACGTAAGCTGCGGCAGCACCTATGACGATTGCGAGAGATAGAAATATTGATACTGTTATTATAACTATTTTCTGCCTGCGCTTATCCGGTAAAAAGCTCATAATTTTCTCCTAAAACAAAATTTGACCGTTTTATATATACGTTATACAATGGTTTTACATTTCTTCCATCTTTATATAAATGCTTTTTGGTTACGTTAGTACAATATAGCATCTCGGTATTGGTAAGAACTGCGATTGTAAGCTTATTATATCATGCTTTTATGAATTTTTCAATCCAAACGTATAAAGTGAAGGCAAGATTTTCCTGATTGCAATCCTGCAGGTAAATCGGAATTTGATTGCTATTTATAGCAGTTTATCCTTTTAAATGTTGATTTTGAATAGGAGTTGTGCTATAATGGAAACAAATTAAGTGCATTTTTAAGTAGAGATTATATGATTTTGATTTTGGAGGATGTAAAATGAGAAGGCTCGTTGTGCTTGCTATATCATTTTTATTTTTAGTTATGCTTGCTTCTTGCACTAATACGGCTGAAGATGGCAAGACGCCGTACATTCAAGAGGGCTATTGGCACATAGATGGCGTGAACACAGGTGTTAAAGCTGAAGGCGCAAGCGGCAATTCTTGGAGTGTCGGTACTGAATATCCATCGGATGCAAATGTCGGTGATATGATGTTTAACGATGTCACATTTGACATATATCAGTATGACGGCGAGAGCTGGGAATGGATATGTAATATCGAGTGCGATTGCAATCACGGTGAAAAAACGGAACAGAAAATAGTCGATCTTGTAATTTTCGTCGGTCAATCCAACATGGCGGGACGCGGCACGGCTCAAGAGGCACCGATTGTTGCGGAGGGAATAGGATATGAGTTTCGTGCGGTATCCGATCCGACAAGGCTTTATCCTGTAACGGAGCCGTTTGGTGTTAATGAAAATAATTCTGCAATAGATGATGGCGAGAGCAAAACCGGTTCGCTCGTATCTGCATTTATAAACAGTTATTATAAATATACAAGCGTGCCGATTGTTGGAGTGTCAGCATCTCAGGGTGGGCAGAGCATTAACTTCTGGGCAACGGGAAGTGATGCACTTAACGAAACAATTGCAAGGTACAACGCTGCTAAGGAATATTTGATTGAAAACGATTATACGATAAGACGCAGCTTTATGGTTTGGCTACAGGGAGAGGCGGACGCTCTTTCGGGAATGAAAGCCGACGTTTATAAGGCTAAATTGATAGAAGTATTTAATCAAATGAAGTTGCACGGTGTAGAAGCAACGATGGTTATAAGAATTGGTGAACGTAATTACAGCGAGGAGATTCACGACGAAATAATCAAGGCGCAAACCGAGCTATGCAGGGAGAATGAAGATTTTGTTATGATTTCAGGCTTGCTTGCTGGCGTTCCACTGGATGAAATGAAGGATTATGCGCATTTTACTCAGCTTACGTATAACGCGGTGGGAGCTGATGCAGGTAAAAATATGGCTTATTACGTTAACACAGGCATGGAACCGTATTTTTACGATGCAGAATATCGAAATTATTATCCATTTTCGGATATACCCACGACACATCCTTTGCCAGAAACAGTCGCATCACTAACAATCGATGCTTCTGATATAAATTCATTATATAATCTTGAGAGATTAGGAGCTGTTTCCGATGGCAAGGTCACAATCGCTAAAGCATCAAGCAATAATTATTTGAAGATAGATAAGACTGTAATATTATCCGATGACTATAGCTGGACCTATCAAATTGTTGCAGGTAATTTCGTAGCTAATAATTTAGGCGCAGGTATGGTTGCTAATTCAGGAACTAACGGTTCGGGTTTTATAACAGTTCCTTATATGCAATCAACCGCATCGAATTCTTCCTTAGCAATGTTTAGATTCAGAGATGAGGGGGCGAGCTTGCAGATAGATATCGTAGTACCTGAGGACTATAATCCGAGCGAGGTGCATCACTTTGCATTGGTATATACAGCTGATACAAAGACGTTTAAGGCGTATATTGATAAGGTGGAGTGTCAAGTAATCTATAATATCGGCGTTATGGGCGGAGCTTTTAATGATACGTGTCTTAGCCGTTTTTTAGGCGGATATCCTGTGGAAGGCTCGAATTTTGCGGGAGATTTTTATTACTTTGAATTTACAAAGGATGCTTTAACCTTAGAGCAAATGTACGATTATACGCACTGAATGCTCGCTATAGAGGGCTAGGCATTGATTTTGAACGTTATATTGTATAAAGACACTTGAAAAATTCGTAAAACAGTGATACAATATAAGTATAATTTTTATGGAGATAAAAATGGGCTTTACACTTGAGATTGCGAAGAAAAATGAATATAAACTTATAAAGCGGCTGTTTATATCCGCATTTCCGAAGGAAGAGAGACCACCATTCTTCGTGCTATCTACACGTGCAAAGCGCGGCAAGGGGGATTTGCTAATCGCTAAGGAGGGGGATGACTTCGTAGGATTTGTACACGTTGTAAGTTATGCGAAGCTCTCGTATCTTTTCTTTTTGGCAGTAGATGAGTCACTTCGAGGCATGGGATACGGTACTAAGATTATTGATGCCGTAAAGGAGCGTTATCGGGGAAACAAAATATTTTTGGCGCGTGAGCGACTCGACGAGCAGTGTGACAATATGCAGCAAAGACTGAACAGACATAAGTTTTATTTAAAGAACGGATTTTGTGACCTTAAGTGCAGGATTGTCGAAGGTGGTGTAATGTTTGACGCTATGTCAATCGGAGGCGAAATCACAAATAAGGACTACACAGATTTGATAGACGCCTGGTGCGGCAAATTCACGAGAAAGCGCATTGGTATGTATGTCACGGAGTGAATACGTAATTCAAAACATAGGGGGAAAGAAATATGACTTGTAAGGAAAGATTTATTGAAATATATAAGGAAAAGATTAAGAGAGACGGGGCAGATAAATTGCTTGATTACCTGCTTTCACCCGCCAGTGATTTCTTCACAGCGCCTGCTTCATCAAGATTTCACTTAAGCTGTGAGGGCGGACTCTGCGAGCATTCGCTGAATGTGTACGACTGCCTTGTTTCATATCTTAACTCCGAGATGTCGAAGAGCTTGGGATTTGAATATTCCGAAGAGTCGATTGCCATAGTTGCGCTGCTTCACGATTTATGTAAAATAGGCGTTTACAAAAAGGGATTTAGAAACGTGAAGGACGAGAAGGGAGCTTGGCAAAGAGTTGACACGTTTGAGTTTGACGACCAGATGCCATACGGCCACGGTGAAAAGAGTGTATATATAATCTCGGGCTATATGCGTCTTACGCGCGAGGAGGCGTTTGCTATAAGATATCACATGGGCTATTCCTCGACCGAGGACGCGCGTAACGTATCGAGCGCGTTTGAGATGTTCCCACTTGCTTTCGCCGTCAATGTGGCTGACAGTCAGGCTACTTACTACGTAGAGTCTGATAAGTATAAGCAGTAATAAAAAACAATAACTAAATAAATAAAGAAAACGCTAGACATGGCTTGTAAAAGTAGCTACGCCTAGCGTTTTTTTATTATGTCTGAACGCAAAACAAAAGGCAGTCTGTTTCCAAACTGCCTTAAATTAAGTGTTTAAATTAGATATTATGCTTCTTACGAGCTACATAGCTTGTATGGAGAGTGTGGTGTGCCTTGTGGCAACCGTAGCCACCCTTGAAGTAGTTGTCATATACTTCCTTGATTACGGGATTGAGATGTGACTTACGCATCTCCATTGCGCTATCCTGGTCGTAAAGAGCCTTTGCTCTAACAGACTTGAGGTCAACGGTATCACGCACGTACTGAGGCTGGATAGGCTGACCGCCACCGTTTACACAGCCGCCGGGACAACCCATGATCTCAACGAATGTCCAGTCTGCCTCGCCCTTAGCAATCTTGTCCATAACAACCTTAGCGTTCTTAGCACCGGATGCTACACATACCTTGATGTCAAGACCTGCGATATTGTATGTTGCTTCCTTAAGACCTTCTGTGCCGCGAACCTCCTCGAATACGATATCCTTGTTATCCTTGCCAGTGAGCACGTCGTTAGCAGTACGGAGAGCAGCCTCCATAACGCCACCGGTTGCACCGAAGATAACAGCCGCACCGGTGTCAATGCCGAGAGGATTATCGAACTCCTCGTCGGGAAGAGAGGTGAACTTGAGACCGGATCTTTCGATCATACGGCCGAGCTCACGGGTGGTGAGAGCAACGTCAACGTCTACGATGCCTTCGCCTGCCGCGGACATATCATCTCTCTGTACCTCGAACTTCTTGGCGGTACAGGGCATAATGGATACTACGAAGATATCCTCG
>JAZQRW010000219.1:0-3398 GCA_045629765.1 Eubacteriales bacterium | reverse complement strand
CACGCCCTGCTCGGCGACGAGGTTTACGCATCGGCAAAAACGCAGTTTGAAAAGGCGCACCCTGCGCTCTTCTGCGGTCAAGCGTTGCACGCAAAAAGGCTTTCGCTCACCCACCCGACAACAAAGGAGCGTATGACCTTTGAGTGTGAGTTGCCTGATAATTTCAAAAAGTGTATTGAGATTTTAGAGAATACGCTAAAGTAAAAGACAGAGAATTTTAAATGTTCTCTGTCTTTTTTGTTGAAATGATAAAAAACGGCGGGAGCAAGCCCCCGCCATACGTTTATTCAGACACTAATTAAAGCACCTTAGATAAGAACTCCTGCAACCTCGGATTCTTCGGATTGTCAAACACCTCGGTTGGTGTTCCGCATTCCTTGATTACGCCTTCGTCGATGAAGATAACCTTATCCGCCACCTCACGCGCAAATCCCATCTCGTGAGTAACCACTACCATCGTCATTCCGTCCTTGGCAAGCTCCTTCATAAGATCGAGAACCTCGCCAACCATCTCGGGATCAAGCGCACTCGTCGGCTCGTCAAAGAGCATTACGTCAGGATTCATAGCAAGCGCGCGGATAATAGCAATTCTCTGCTTCTGTCCGCCCGAAAGCGTAGACGGATAAGCATCTGCCTTGTCCGCAAGTCCAATACGTGTGAGCAGTTCCATCGCCTTTGCTTCAGTAGCAGCAACAATCTGTGCGGGAGTTGTCTCAATCTCTATCATAGAGTGGCGCTTTTCCTTGGGTAAAAACAGATTGATAAATGAATTAAAGAGGTTTTTGGTCTTTGCTGAGCGAATTTTCGCCTTGCCAATCTTCACGGGGGCAAGCATTATATTCTGCTTTACCGTAAGATTGTTAAAAAGATTGAACTGCTGGAATACCATACCCATCTTCTGACGGGCAACGTTTATGTTAAGGTGATTTTCAGCGTATATTTTCTTCATAAGCGCACGGTATTCGCTCCCCTCAAGCGAGAACTTTTCCTTAAGCAGATCCTCCGCCTTGATTTTTGCAATAGCATTCTCGGAGCTCATACCGGTGGCAATAAGCTCATGGTAGGTATTAGATGCCATTATTACTTCGGGGTGAAGATATGGGTCGACCGGAGTAAGAAGCTTATCCTTCATCCAAACCTCACCAAAGGTGGGTGTCTCCAAAAGGTTCATACAGCGAAGAAGCGTTGACTTACCCGAGCCGGAAGCACCGATAATAGCAATTACCTCACCCTCATTGATTTTGGTAGAAACGCCCTCAAGCACCTTTAGCTTGCCAAAATTCTTATATATGTTATTGATACTAATCATGCTTCATTTTCCTTTCTAACACCTTAAGCAGCTTGGAAAGAACGAAATTAAGGACGAAGTAAATCACGCCGACTACGATAAACGCGGGAAGAGCATCGTGCGTAACGCCAACGTACTCCTTGTAGAAGGTCATCAGCTCTCCCGCAAAGAAGGTGGACGCAAGTGAGGTCTCCTTAACTACGGTGATAAACTCGTTGCCAAGAGCAGGAAGTATGTTCTTAACAGCCTGCGGTAAAACCACGTTTGTCATAGTGGTAGCAGAGCCAAGACCAAGAGAGCGAGCCGCCTCGGTCTGTCCCTTATCAACAGCCGCAATTCCCGAACGGATAATCTCCGAAACGTAAGCGGCAGAGTTAAGCGTAAGAGCAACCGCCGCGCAGATGAACGCCGCAATAATCGGATCCATTCTGTTCATCGACGGAATAAGCATCGGAACGAAGAAATAAATCATATAAACCTGTAAAAGCGCAGGAGTACCGCGAACGAACTCAACGAAGGCAACTACTAACCACCTGAGCGGCTTTATTTTACCCATATTCACAAGGGCAAGTACTGCGCCGATTAAAGTACCGAGAATAACGGCTACGGCAGCAAGTAACAGAGTCTTTGTTGTATATTCAAATAGTATAATCTTCCAATTACTCTTGAATATTTCAAAGGCTCCTTTAAAAATGTCAATAAGAAGCAAGGTGTTTTCTCCTTTAAATTATTTAGCTTATTGCGCAAGAGCGCCGTTGCACCGAAGTGCAACGGCATTTTTTAACGAGTTAGTCCCCGAGAATGTTCGCAAGGCAGTTCTCGTAAGCAGCCTTCTTTGCAGCATCCTCTGCGGTAGCCTCACCTGCAACGTAATTCTCGTCTACGATGGGATCACCGTTCTCATCGAAACCAACGATCTTCTTACCGTCGTCGGTGTAGCCGTATTCGTCAATAGAAGTAACGCCACCGTAGGTCAAGCATGCCTCATACCATACGTCGTAGAGGTCAGCCGCCATAGCCTTTGCAAGAATAGCGTTGATCTCTTCCAGAAGCTCTGTGTTACCCTTCTGAAGAAGAACTACGTTGTTCTTGTACTTCTCTTCAACAAAGAAGTCAAATCCTGAGAAAGCGCCCTTCTTAGTGTTGTCAGTCTCGTCATTAGTAGTAGCGATAAGAGCATCTGCGTTACCCTTTGCAACTGCAAGGCCCTGAATAGTTCCGTTCATAAGAGCGGTGTAAGCCATATTGATGTCCTCATACTTAACAAGCTCAGCGCCCTTTGTTACAAGCTGCTCTTCTACGAGAAGCTGCTGAAGCGAGCCGCCCTGCGCACCAATCTTAAGTCCGCTATATGACTCAGCAGTGGTCCACTTACCTGCATTTGCAGCAGTGGTGATGATAACCTGCTCTGTCTCATTCTCTCCCGCAATATAGTAATCGGTAATCTCGAACTTCTCAGCACGCTCTGCAGTCCAGGAGAAGCCTGAGATAGCAGCATCAACATTACCTGCCTGAACAGCAGCCATCGAAGCATCAAAGGACATAGGCTTGATAACAAGCTTCTTACCCATTTCCTTTGCAATATAGTTTGCAAGAAGAACGTCGAAGCCAACGTACTTGTCGTTACCGGACTTAGCGGTATCAACGAATTCCATAGGAGCAAAGTCGGGTGACATTGCAACAACGAATGTGTCTTCACCAATGTTACAGGAGCTCATCGTAAACAGTGAGGTGCAAAGAAGCACTGCCGTAAGTAAAACAGATAATAATTTTTTCATTTTTATTTCCTCTTTTCTTCAGGGTGCGATTTAACCGTCCCTTGTTTTGATGTCATAATTATACACCGCCTTTTGCATAATGTCAACACTTTTTTGAAAAATAATTCACTTTTGTTGCATTTTTATTCATAGTCCATGTTTTTGCTCCGTTTTTTGTGTATTTTGTACAAATAGATCGAGGATATATTATTTAAAAGCCTGGTTTTTAAGCTTTTACAAAATATAAGTTGCTCTGTGTTTTAGGAACTTTTTACACTCAAATTCACCTTTTTACGCATAATATTCACTTATATGCATAGAATATTCACTGAATATTTATGCAGTTCATTCAT
>JAZQRW010000218.1:0-7054 GCA_045629765.1 Eubacteriales bacterium | reverse complement strand
CTTACCCCTATGGATGATAATGAATTAACCGAATACTTGTGGCCGATTGTTCGTGAAATGGTTAAAACTGCTATCGAAAACAAGCAAAACTTAATTGTCGAAGGTTGCTATATTCCATTCGATTGGCAGAAAGACTTTGACGCCAACTATCTTGAAAGCATCAAATATTACTGTCTGGTAATGAGTGAGAAATATATCAAAAACCACTTTGCTGACATAAAGAATTATGCAAATGCCATTGAAAATCGTGTGGATGATGAATGGTGTACAATGCAGAGTATATTGGCAGATAATGCTGAAGTTCTTTCCCTTGCACAAAAGCATAATGCGAATTACATACTCATTGATAATCAATACGAAATCAATATCGATTTATAACGATAAATTCCAATTTGTATGGCAGGCTTGGAAGAGGGGTATTCGTCTCTGACGAATATTTTTCGCTCCGCCACTGGTGAGCGAGCTCCCCGATAGCTTACGCTCAAATGCGACATTAACGCAAAATAATCGAAAATATCAGACGATAGAAAACGCTGAAAACCCAGTAAATTCAAGGGTTTTCGGCGTTTTATCTTTCCCAAATCCCGAAACCTCAGACAGCGCAAGAATTTCCGTATCTAAAACAATTTCTAAAACTTTTTTAGAAAAAACTTTAGATAAATCCGCTCATCGCAAGATTTGTGATCGCCCTCGGAGCAGTGCTTGCACATACCCGTACAGGCATAGGTAACGACGAATTCTATTTTGTTTAAGTTTTTGAGATATTTATTCATATTTTCCTTGTATAAGCAGCAATCGCATCAGGCGTAAGCTCGGCAATTTCGACGCCATACTTGTCTATATTCTTATTGAATTGCCCGTCAACTAAATATATCTTGAAACCTAACTGCAAATGTCTTTTACTCTTCAGTGTAGGAATGCTTCTTATACTGTGAATTTTTTACGTATTTCTCGAAGCTCTCTTCACTGACTCCGCCATCGCGAATAATCGCTGAGTAGAGCATACCGCTGCCCTTTATCGTGCGCTCCTGTGTCTGGTAATCTATATGCACAAGTCCGAAGCGCTCGCGCTCGCCTTCCTTCCACTCGAAGTTATCCATAAAGCTCCAGTGGTAATAACGAGTTATGGGGTTCTGTATCTCGCTAACCATCTTAAGCTGGTCGTAAATAAAGCGTGACCGGAACGAGTCAGTGTTGTCGCACGTGCCATTCTCGGTAACGTACACCTCGCCACCATATTTATTGGCGAGTTTGTTGGAAAGCTCGATGAGCCCCTCGTGATAAATTTCCCAACCAAGATCGTTGACGTAGCAATCGTCTCTGACTCCATCGCTAAAGCCTGAAACGGTGCTTCTTGAGTAGTAGTTGATGCCTATAAAGTCGTGATACTTGCCCCTTTTTATGCCATTACGACGTAGAATTGGGAAACGGCATTTACCTGTCATCATAGCGTCGGTAACAGCACCCTGGAAAAGATACTCGGAAAGCGCGGAGGCTATACGGTGTATAGGATTTTTAGGATTCTTAGGTGCAAATACTCTTAAGTGATTTGCAAAGCTGACCTTGGTATCGGTGTATCCCATCTCACGTCTTTTCTCGTGAATGTAATTATACGCCATAACGTGCGCGGCAGTCATATTTGAAAACGCATTGACAAGAGATTTCAAGCTCTTCTTCTCAGGAGGCCAATATCCCCACAAAAGACTGTTTACTGCGTAGACATTGGGCTCGTTTATCGTAATGTATTCGCTAACGATGTCACCAAAGGACTCTACAACCTTCTTAACGAGAGTGAGGAAAATTTCAGGCGAATGCTTATTCTCAAAGGCGCCCATATCCTCAAACCACAATGGATTAGTAAAGTGGTGTATCGTGAGAAGAGGCTTGATTCCCTTTGAAATCATATACTCAATTTCAGTGCGGTAATGTGCGATAGCCTCGTCAGAATACTCGCCGCGGCGCGGTTCAATACGGCTCCATTCAATACCAAAGCGGTAAATCTGAAGCCCCATATTTGCCATAAGGTTAATATCCTCTTTGTAGCGGTTATAATGGTCATCAGCTGTTACGGGAGAGGAGCCGTCCTTTACCTTACCTTCCTTTGCAAAACGAGCCCAGTTGTTGTTTTCATCACCGCCCTCGATCTGTGTAGCAGCAGTCGCAGAGCCTAAGAGCAGACCCTCCTTAAGCTTAAACTTCATCATTGCTATTCTCTCTTTCCTTTAAATCAGCAAGAATCTTTGCGTACATTTCCTCGTCAATTCTAAATTTCTTCATATAAAGAACGAAGCCGACAAGAATGCAAATAAGTGGCAATATCATCATCGCTATCTTCATTATCCAGATTGCAGAATCAGGCGTCGCAGCAATTATCTCTGCGGCATTTAATGGATCTGCACTCGCCGCATTGGCAATCATATTTATACCCGAAATAATAAGGGTAAATGAAACAATACCCTTGCTAGCCGCACCGCCAAACTGGTTGATAAAGGGCTGTACGGCAAAGCTAGCCGCCTCGTTTCTCTTACCAAGCTTCCACTCGCCGTATTCTACGGCATCAGCCAAGAACAGAAGCATAAGAAGCTGAATAAATGCCTGTGCGAAGAATAAACCAAGTCCTGCAATTACGATAAGTGGTAAAAATTCGAACGAAAGGAAGAAAATAATGTAAGAAACGGTAACAGCAACCATTGAGCCGGTATAAAGCTGCTTTCTTGTAAACTTCTTTCTAAAGAGTGGGAATACCGAAAGTGCGGTAAGCTGTGCTACCGCAAGCACTGCCGCAAAGACCATATATATTCCCTCGTCACCGTATGCATACTTAAAATAATAAGTACCAAAGCCCGTAGTAGTACAATAGCCTATCATAAACAGTGCCATAGAAACTGCGGTTACGAGCAGCTGGTCGTTACCCGAAAGAGCGCGGAATAAATCCTTAAGCGTGGTCTTCTCCTCTTGGTTAAGGCTCTTTCTATCCTCCTTAACTCCAAAGAGTGTAATGCTCTGGAATATCCACATTATAATAGCGACGATAATCGCAAAGATAAAGTAAACGTCTCTATCCGAAAGACCTAACCACGAGAACATAGAAGGCACGTTAAGATAAATCAATACCATAGCGAACATACCCACGTTTGCACAAATTCTGGCAAATGCGCCTACACCCTCACGCACCTTTTGATCCTTGGATATTGCGGGCATAAGTGACCAATATGCAATATCGTTAAGCGAAAAGAAAATACTAAAGAGCAAATAAGTTACGCCAAGAAGGACAATGTGAGCCGTCTCATCAAGCTTGAAGTTGTGGAACATAAGCACGGTGAGAACTCCGGTACCTATCATACCTATAAGTATCCAGGGCTTAAACTTACCCCACTTAGTCTTAGTGCTGTCAACGATTGCACCGACGAACGGGTCGATTACAGCATCAAAAATTCCAAAAAGCGTAAGCATAACGCCAATTGCAGCAAGACCGCTGTCGGAAAATCCTACGACGTCGGTAAGATGCACTAAAAGATACATACTCACGAGCGAGTAAAGCGCATCTCGTCCCACCGTACCAAGACCGAAGCATATCTTGTTTCTTTTCATCTGTTTATCCATACTATTTATTCCCTTCTATATTAGAAATTTCTCTGATTTCATAAAGCGTGCTACCACAGTCGCCGAGTATTCTTATATCGGTGTTATATCCCGTTCCGCTATACTGCATTGCAAGTGAAATGCCCCCCTTAAGTGCTTCACCGGAAGCAACATAGCTCTCCATACCGTCCACCATAGAGAAATTACGGTCTACGAAGCGCATAATTGCGCCATCACTCCTTATGCTGACCGGTGAAATATGTTTAACGAGCGAGCCAAAGCGACCGATACGCAAATATTGCTTAACGGATTTTACGTCATACATCTTGCCGTCCTTTGCAGAGAGTATATGCAAGGTGTCGCGCGCTGGGCTTGTATGATACGAGAGATTGTATATCGCCGCAATGCACTCACCGTCTCGGCTTATCTGCCAGCTCTCTCGGTCATCACGCGGGAAATACCTAAGAAATCTGCCGTACTGCATAAGCTCACGGTACTCCTTATAAAACTCTATTTGCTCTTTAATCTGTCTACGCTCATCTCGGGTAAGCTCGCCGAAATCAAGCTCGTATCCGAGAACGCCGAACGCCGCTACGTTAAATCTGGTCGAGAGGGGCGCAGAACGGAGCGTCTGCTGATTAGGCGTCATAGAGACGTGCGCAGATACCGTAGACTGAGGATAGAACGTGTATATTCCACGCTGAATATCAAGTCTTTCCAGCGCATCCGTGTCGTCACTCGTCCATATCTGAGGTGAGAAGCAAAGCATACCGAGGTCAAATCTGTTGCCGCCCGATGAGCAGCTCTCAAGAAGGACGTCGGGGTGACGCTCCTTAAATATCCTTCGCAAAATCTCGTATAATCCAAGTATATAACGATGATAAAATTCGCCTTGGTTTTTCAATGAAGCGGAATACATATCGCTAATATGCCTGTTGTAATCCCATTTTACATATTCAATTTTAGTAGAAGCAAGAATTGAAGAAACTGACTCGACAATATAGTCGCGAACGTCCTGCCTGGTAAGGTCAAGCACGAGCTGATTTCTGCTAAGGCTCGCCTCACGCTCCGGTACGCTTATCGCCCAATCGGGATGGGCGCGGTAAAGGTCACTGTCGGGATTCACGCATTCGGGCTCAAACCACAATCCGAATTTCATTCCAATACGGTGAATTGCATTTGATAGGGATTTCAAACCTCCCGGCAGCTTCCTCGTGTTCACCACCCAGTCGCCAAGACCTGCCCTATCGTGATTTCTCTTTCCAAACCAACCGTCATCGGGAACGAACATCTCGACGCCCAGCCTTTTTGCTCTCCGTGCAAGGGCCAGGAGCTTGCGACGGTTAAAATTGAAGAATGTAGCTTCCCAATTATTTACAACTATGGGACGCTCGGTGTACTGAAACTCGGGTGTAATAATATGTTTGTTTACAAAGTCGTGCATATTAGCGGAGAATGCGTTTATACCTCCGTCAGAATAGCTCATAACCGCCTGAGGCGTATGGAAGCTCTCCGATGCACCAAGCTTCCATAGGAAGCAATGCGGATTTATGCCACTCATAACACGCAGAGTATCGTGATTACCCTTTTCCACAGCGGAATAGTGGTTACCGCTATAAATCAAGTTGAAGCCGTAGATCTCTCCCCTCTCCTCATCAGTGCCCTTAGCCTTAAGCAAGAACGCGGGGTTGTGTCGGTTAGACGAGCCGCCTGTGGTAGAATCGTTTACGAGTATTCCGTAGGAAATCTCTCTTTCGTGAATATGAGCCTCCTTAGCCCAGCCGCCGTCAAGGGTTAGCATCTTATAATCTGCCGTAGGCATATCGAACATAAAGCTCATAAGCTTTCTTATATAGATATTCTCCTTGCCACCGTTCTTAAGTGTTACACATCTAGCTATTACGTTGCACTCCTCAAATACAGTGTAGTGTAAGGTCAAGGTTATATCTGTGTATTTTTTATCCTTAAGCGTAAGGTGAAGTGTCTGTGCGTTGCCAACAGCGTAAGGAAGGCTACCATCCTCGCACTTAAACTCCCCATCGCTAACCGAGTGAGAATCATATACAAAATCGCAAACAAAGCTGCCGTCAGGCATTATAAGCTCCATCGGCGAGTGTCTGAAATCACCCTTGCCTATTTCCGAATATTCAAGGGGCGTCGTGTCCATCGAATATCCTACGTCCTGTCCCACGTAATCAACGGTCGTACCGAGCATTATGGTATTCTTCAGCCTCAATGCCTCGAAGCTATCGTCAGGAAGCTTCTTACCGTAGTAAATATGCTCCGCGTGTCCCTTATCGGTAATGGCAAATACGTAGCTCGTATCCTGCGTGCTTAGCTTAAAAATATTATCAAAAATCTGAATCATTATTCTTAAATCTCATAAAGCCTGAATTCAAATGGCTTAAGAGCATCTCCTTCTACTTTATAACTTGACACTATCTGCTTGCCGATACCTCTAATCTTTCGTGGCATTCTTACAGTCTTACCCGACATATTGCATACGGATAAGAGCTTCTTATCGCCAAGCGTTCTCACAAAGGCATAAACTGCCCTGCCCTCGTAAAGCGGTGCAAAATCACCTTCGGCAAGAATAGCGTTACTTTTTCTCATAGCTATCATTTCTTTCCAGAATGAAAGCACGCTGTCAGGCTTTTCCGACTCGGTCTGCACGTTAATCTCTTTATAGTTACAGTTTATCTTAAGCCACGGCTTGCCCGAAGTGAAGCCCGCATTTTTATCACCCGACCACTGCATAGGTGTTCTTGCGTTATCACGTGAGGTGCGCTGTATCATCTTCCATCTTATTCTCTTAGGTATGCCAAGTCCCTTAGCCATAGCATAAATATTATGGCTTTCAATATCCTCAACCTCGGAAAGATCCTTGAAATCTCCATTGGTCATACCTATCTCCTGCCCCTCAAAAACAAAGGGCGTGCCCTTAAGAGTCATCAATAGACCTGCCATCATTCTCGAAGCCTCGGCTCTGTACTTGCCAAGGTCGGCAAAACGAGAAATGAAGCGCGGCTGGTCATGATTTTCAAAATAGCAAGCGTTCCACTCAAGCGACGTCTGCCACTTAGTAAGCGTTCTCATAACCTTTTTAGGACTTAAGCGAGTCTTAAACCACTTTACAAACACCTGGTCGCATTCCATATGCTCAAAGTAGAAAATCATATCCAATTCACCGCGCTGTGCGTCGCATAGGTCCTTACCCTTCTTAACGTCAACAAAGACGGTCTCTCCTACCGCAAATGCTCCGTAGGGCTCAAGCACCTCACGACGAAGCTCGGCAAGTATCCTATGGCACCCCTCTTGAGAGAGAAAATGCTCCCTACCCGTAAGAACGAGCTGCTTCTTGCCGTTTTCAAGCGATGACTTGTAGATTATATTGATTACATCACAACGGAATCCTACGACACCTTTATCAAGCCAAAAACGCATAATGTCCTTAACCTCTGCAAGAACATCC
>JAZQRW010000217.1:0-4295 GCA_045629765.1 Eubacteriales bacterium | reverse complement strand
CTTTACCGACTCCGACGGCAGCGTTCAGTACGTAAAGACAGAGTACGAGCTTTTATATATTCCCTGCGGTATAACCAAGGGAACAGATTATTTCTTCAGAGGATTTTGGAGAGATAGATTATAAAAAAACGTTCGATTTTATCGGGCTGAGCTGATGGCTGTTATGCCGAGGCTCAGCCCGATAAATTTTTAATCCCACATTTGCACCAAATTGTATTTATCAAAAGATTGTATGCGAAAGAAAGAACATTGCATTTATCGTCAAAATGCAAATATAACTTTACAATAATTGGGAAAACGTTGGAATTTGAGGCCACTGTCGTCCACAGCCTCGTTGATAATAATCGTATGAATGCAGGACTAAAGATACGCGCGACGGTACAATGTCTTGGGGCATTTTCAAGCCTTTTTTATCAGGGCAGAGGAAAAAAGCACTTGACACACCACCGAAAATATATTATTATAGTCATGGTATGCTTTAGCAAAAGGAGACACTTTATGATAGGAAGAGCTTTAGACAGGATAAATGCGGCAAGAGAAATTGCCACCAAGACCGAGAAAAAGATAATTGACGGAATATTGGAAATTCCTGCCGAGGAAATTATATATATGTCAATCAGCGACCTGGCGGCTAAGCTTAACGTTGCCGACGCTACGCTGGTACGCTTCTGTAAGAAGCTTGGCTACGACGGCTTTCAGGATTTTAAGCTTAATCTCAGTCAGTCCATAAACGAATCGGAGGAGAGCGACTCGAATTGTCCCACCGGACGTATCGCCATGCAAATGATCAGCGCAATTAACGAAACCGCTCGCGCAGTTGATTATCAACAGTATCTCGATATTGCAGAATCTATGATAAGCTCGGGTAAAATTTGTGCCTTTGGCGTAGGTAATTCCGCTATTACGGCAATGGAAATCAGCAACGTTTTTGCAAGGCTTGGCGTAATGATTACGTATACCCCCGATCCACATATGCAGGCAATGATTACTGCAAACCTTGAAAAAGAGGATATGGTTATACTGATAAGCGTGTCGGGAAGCACCAAGGATATCATCGACGTTGCCGAAATTGCCAAGAGAAAGGGTGTCAAAATAGTAGTAGTAACCTGCTATGATAAGTCACCGTTGGCAAAGTATGCAGATTACATTCTGCTTTCCACGAGAAAAGAGGCTGCATACGAGGGTGGCTCCGTTTCAACGATAGTTTCGATTTCTTACATAATAAACGTTCTTTATAATGCCGTGCACGATAAGCTGGGCATTTACGGACGTGAATACACCATGCGCTCGGCAAAATCGGTTGCCAATAAATCGCTATAGTGAGGGAAATATGCTACAGGACAGACAGGTAGAAAGAACGGTATTGAAGGTGGCAAGACTTGCGGATATGTATTCGCAGTTCGTTGTCAAGGCGGTAATCGAGCCTAAGGTTACCGTAAATAAGAACGGCAAAGAGGTTCAGGTTACAAAAGGCTATAAGTGGGGCAAGGATTTCAAGACCGAAACCTTCAGATTCACCGCAGAGGGCCTCTCTGACGGGGAAAAATACTATTTATTTGCCGATACCGGAGCGCCCGAGCATCTCATTATGGTGAATGGCAGGAAGGTTGGTATTCTTGATTATATAGAAAACGCCTTTGAACCTCCCGCGAGAATTCATAAATATATCTGGCTCGAAGGACTGAAAAACGGTGACGAGGTCAGTCTTGAGGGCTACTATTCTCACTCTCTTTCCGGCCTTAATCCTTATGATGAGCCCTTTACGTTTTCTTATGCAACTCTTGATGAGGACAGACCTTACAATCAGATAGGTCTTGCCGTAATGCGTGAGCACGTAAAGGAGCTTTGCGATGCGTTGGTACTGCTGAACAAGCTTTATTCGGCAGAAAAGGATAGATTCGCAAAGGCAAAAATTGAGAAAATTTATATCGAGCTCTTTAAGATTTTGCCGCTTGAAAAACAGTGTCCCGACGAGGAGTGCGCAAGAAAAGCGGTGAAGCTTATAAATGATTTTATGAAGGCAGAGCGAGAGCTTGTATACGTAGGCATCGTCGGTCACAGCCACCTTGATACAGCTTGGCTCTGGACCGTTGAGGAAACGCGAAGAAAGCTTATGCGTACGGTTTCAAATGCCGTGACGCTTTTGAAGAGATATAAGGAATATTCCTTCTTTATGTCAACCGTACTTTACATTAAGTGGATAGAAGAGGATGATCCCGAGCTGTTCCGGGATATTAAGCAGCTTGTTAAAGAGGGCAGAATTGAGCTTAACGGCGCGAGCTGGGTGGAGTGTGACGGAAATCTTACCGGCTCTGAGGCGTTCTGCAGACAGTTCGTTCGCGGCAAGCGATACCTGAGAGAAAAGTTCGATTTCGAGTCGGATACCTTCTGGCTTCCTGACACCTTCGGATATTCAGCGGCGCTTCCTCAGATCATGAAGGGCAGCGAGGTTAAGTATTTCCTTACCACCAAGCTTAGCTGGAACGATACCAATCAATTCCCGTACGAAACATTTATCTGGAAGGGAATTGACGGCAGCGAGGTTCCCGTTCATTTCAACACTATACACACATGGATAGACGAGGAGTCGGTTGCAAAGCGCATAAATGAGGTTAAGAACCCTCGCGAGAGCGACTCTATGCTTATGGCATACGGCTTTGGCGATGGCGGTGGCGGTCCTTCGGAGGATATGGTAAAAAGGGCTATTTTCACCGAGAAGAACTGCAAAAATGCCGTTGTTGAGCACACTACCGTTTCCAAGTTTATGGAGCGCGTGAGCAAAAAGGAGCTTCCCACCTACTTTGGCGAGTTATATCTTGAGCTTCACCGCGGTACTTATACTACCAATCACAATCTTAAGGCATATAACAGACGTCTTGAGGAAGCGCTTCACGACGCAGAGCTTCTCTCCGTGCTTAACGGTGAGAGCGAGGCAAAGGAGCTTACCGATAGACTCTACGACGTGCTTATGCTGAATCAATTCCACGATATTCTTCCCGGCACCTGTATTGCAGAGGCGACCGACGTTGCTCTTGAAGAGCAAAGGGAGGCCTTGAAGGAAGTGAAGTCCTATATCAGAGGCAAGGGAAGGTGCGCTTATTTTAATACTCTCGGATTTGAAAGACGCGAGATCTTGCCGTCTGACGCGGGACAGACCTACGAGGCCCTTGACGGCATAAGAACGGTTGCTCCCTACAGCTTCAAGGCTTATAGCCTTGGAAAAAAGGAAAAATCCGAGAAAATCCCCTTCACCGTAGACGGTGGAGATATCACGACCCCCTATCACAAGGTTAAAATTGAAAACGGTGTTATCACCTCTCTCGTTTACGAGGGCAGAGAGCTTGCAGATGGTGGACTGAATCTTATCCGCGCCTTCGAGGATATCCCTCTTATATATGATAACTGGGATATTGACGCCGACTATTCACTTAAGGAAAAGGCTGTTCAGCTTACCGATTGCGAGGTAGTCAGCGTTGGAGCGTATCTTCTGGTAATTCGCGCAAAATACGATATTGCCGAGGGCTCATCGCTTGTAACTGACATCAAATTCCGTTACGATAGCCCTGTAATCGAGTTTGAAAACAGGCTTTGCGCAGGCGATAAGCATACACTCATACGCGCCGAGTTTGACACGACCCTTTTCAGCCCGGTTTACAAGTGTGAAACACAGTTCGGACACGTAATCCGAAACTGCTATGACCGTGATAAGAGCGACATAGCTAAATTCGAGGTTTGCTCGCACAAGTGGACTGATTTGTCTGAGTACAACCTAGGTATCTCGCTTCTTAGCGATACTAAATACGGAGTATCCTGCAGGGGCGGCAGAATGGGCATTACTCTTCATAAGTCGGGTACACACCCCGATGCAAGAGGTGACGAGGGCGAGTTCTCCTTTAGATATGCTATTTATCCCCACGCCTCACAGCTTGGTATGGATACGGTAAAAGAGGCGTACGCCTTTAATTATGCTCCCCCAAAAACCGCGAGAAGAGATTTCAAGCTTCCCTTTGCCGTAAACGGCAATTCCGTCGTTGTGGAAACCGTAAAGCAGGGCGAGGATGGAGGAGTGGTTCTTCGTATGTACGAGGCCATGGGTGCGTCTGATGAAATCGTTCTTACTGCAAAGGGTAGAAAAATTGTCGAGTGCAATATTCTTGAGGACGAGCGTCTGAACTTAGGCACAGACGAGGTTAAGCTTGCGTTTAAGCCTTTTGAAATCAAAACCATCAAGTTAAATTAAACAATAATATCTCTATATCATGAGGAAATCCGACAGAGTTCGGGTTTCCTCTTTT
>JAZQRW010000216.1:0-3830 GCA_045629765.1 Eubacteriales bacterium | reverse complement strand
GAAACTTAAAATGACAAAGACAGATCTTATAAACGTAGTTGCTGCAGACGCTCAGCTCACAAAGAAGGACGTTGACGCTGTAGTTAATGCTACTCTTGATGCAATTGCAAACGCACTTAAAGAGGGCGACAAGGTTGCGCTTCTTGGCTTCGGTACCTTCGAGGTTAAGACTACAGCAGCAAGAGAGGGTAGAAATCCTAAGACCGGCGAGACTATTGCTATTCCTGCTTCTAAGAAGGTAGGCTTCGCTGCTTCTAAGGCACTTAAGACGCTCGTTAACGACTAATGCGTTTAGATAAGTATCTCAAGGTTTCAAGATTGATCAAAAGACGCACGGTTGCTAATGATGCGTGCGACGGTGAGAGAATTATGGTTAACGGTAAGTTGGCTAAGGCGTCTTACGCAGTTAAACAAGGGGATCTTATTACGATAACCTTTGGCACAAAATCTGTGACGGTTCGCGTTCTCGAAATCAGAGAAACAACTAAAAAGGCGGAGTCCGTAGGTATGTACGAAGTAGTCTCCGAGTCTCAAGAATAAAATATTTTTTTACTGCATATCTTTACTTAGATATGCAGTATTTTTTTGGAGGTCTTATGTCGGGATTACAACATAGCTTGTCGCTCTCGAACAGAACCGCACTCGATATTAGTGGTGTAGAGAGCATTTTAGTATTTGATTCTGATTATATACTTATCGAATTGCAAAGCGAGAAAATAGCAGTCGAGGGCAAAGATTTAAAACTTATAAATCTAATCAAGGATAAGAAGGAAGTACAAATCAACGGAAAAGTTAGCGGTATTTTCTATCAGGATTCAAGCACGAAGAAGTCCGGGATATTTAAGAAAAAATGAGCAGTGCAGATTATACTTTTGCCTACGCTTTCGAAATTGTTTGCCTTGGATTGTTCATGGCGGTACTTAAGAATAGCCTTGATATTACGTTAGAATATTTATCTTTACTAATGCGAAAGCTCAGAATTAAATTGCTTGATAAAATCCTTTTTCACCTTTCAGATTCGTTGTTTGTGTTTACCTTTTTTATAACTTATTTATTGCTTTCTTATGTAAGAGCCAATGGCGTGTTAAGGATAATTGATATTTGTATAGGACTCATATCATATTTTATTGGCAAATTTACGTTTAGATTTGTTTTTGAATTTTTAAATAATATTTTAAGGCAGATTGTCAATAAAATAGTTATAAGACCAATCAGATATTTACATAATAAGCTGATTTTAGTTATTACTCGCATAATCAGATTGCAAATGTCAAAATAGAAATAAATATGCAACAACTTTAACGCAAAATTAAAATATTATTATTGACAAAGGAAGCATACGAATGATATAATTATTATAGTTTTTAAATATTTTATAATTATGCAGAAAGGAGTGGTAAAATGATTAACGACGATTTAGCCTTGTATCATTTTCATCAGGGTACCAACTTTTCTGCATATAATTATTTGGGCTGTAATTCGATTTTTAGTGACGGTGTCTACTATTACTCATTTCGTACTTGGGCGCCCAATGCTGATTGCGTTGAGCTTGTCTCGGATTTCTCCGGCTGGGCGACACCACTCAAATTAACGCGAGTATCCGAAAACGGAGTATGGGAGCTTATTTATACCTCAGCCGAGCCACTCGATAATATGGGATATAAGTTCTTAATACATTCGCCGTCAGGCGCTGGTTATAAAGCTGACCCCTACGCCAAATTTTCTCGCGGCGGCGCTGATGGAACCTCGCTTATATTCACCTCGCAATTTAAATTCACCGACCATAATTGGCTCTTGCATAGACGCGCCGCGATGCGCGAAAAGGACGGGGCATATCTTTCCACGCCGATAAATATCTATGAGGTGCATCTTGCTAGCTTTTTAAGGCACGAGGACGGTACGTATTTATCATATCGTGAGCTTGCAGATACCCTTGCGCCCTACGTCAAGGCAATGGGTTATACTCACGTTGAGCTTTTGCCAATCTCCGAGTATCCGTTTGATGGCTCGTGGGGGTATCAGATATGTGGATACTACGCTCCTACCTCGCGCTTGGGAAATCCCGATGATTTTGGATATTTTGTCAATACTATGCACAACATAGGGGTAGGGGTTATTCTCGACTGGGTACCGGCACATTTTCCAAAGGATGAATGGGGACTTTGCAATTTTGATGGACAACCTCTTTACGAGTATCAAGGAAAGGATAGAATGGAGTCACGCTCTTGGGGCACTCGTTATTTTGATTTGGGCAGACAAGAGGTGCAGTCCTTCCTTGTATCCAACGCCTTGTATTTTATCCGTGAATTTCATATTGACGGCTTGCGTGTTGACGCAGTTGCCTCGATGCTCTACCTCGATTACGACAGAGAGCCCGGTGAGTGGGTACCTAATTGCTACGGTACCAATATAAATCTCGAAGCGGTTGCGTTTTTGCAAAAATTCAACTCAGCAGTGCATGATGAGTTTCCCGACGTATTGACAATTGCTGAGGAATCTACCTCTTACGGGAAAATTACCACACCCGTATCCGAAGGAGGTCTTGGCTTCTCGATGAAGTGGAATATGGGGTGGGCGAATGATTTTTACGATTACGCAATGACCGACCCTTATTTCAGAAAGCACAAACACAAGGCACTTAATTTCCCGATTATGTACGCTTTCACAGAGAATTACTGTCTGCCGATTTCACACGACGAGGTGGTGCACGGTAAGCTCTCATACCTTGACAAGATGTTTGGTGAACACGAAGATAAGCTTATGCAGATGCGCGCCTCACTCTTGTATATGATGACATTTCCGGGTAAAAAGCTTATGTTTATGGGGACTGAATACGCACCCTATAGAGAATGGAATTACGATGATTCCTTGGAGTGGTTTATGCTTGAATATCCTGACCACAGGCAAATGCGCGACTACGTTCGCTCGCTTAACCATTTTTATCTTACCAGACGCGAGCTCTGGACCTACGACTTTGATGAATGCGGATTTGAGTGGATATACGCAGACGAGGCTGAGAAGAATATTATTTGCTATAAGAGAAGAACAAAGCACTCGGAGCTTATAGTTGCAGTTAATTTTTCGGGTGCTTCACAAACGATTTCTATACCACTTAAGAAAAACAAAAGCCCAGGCATCTTGTTTGCCTCTATCCCACAGAATGTTAAGATAACGGATATTTATAAGCAGAATAATATATTTTACGTTAATGTGACGCTTGAGAAATTCACGGCGGCCATTATGAATGAAAATAACAGAAAAATACCAATTGGCAAGGAGAAGGAATATGTATTGTAAAAAGGAATGTATTGCAATGCTCTTAGCAGGCGGTCAAGGCTCAAGGCTTTACGACCTTACCAAAACTACGGCTAAGCCTGCAGTTACGTTTGGTGGAAAGTATAAGATTATTGATTTTCCACTTTCAAACTGCATCAATTCGGGAATTGATACAGTCGGTGTTCTTACACAGTATCAGCCCTTAGCTCTTAATGAATACATTGGTAACGGTGCTCCTTGGGATTTGGACAGAACTATGGGCGGACTTTCGGTTTTGCCGCCATATCAGGGTAACAAGAGCTCTGACTGGTATAAGGGTACCGCTAACGCAATTTACCAGAACATCAATTTTATAAAACAATTCAATTCCGAGTACGTGCTTATACTTTCCGGCGATCACATTTACAGAATGGATTACTCCTTAATGCTTGAGCAGCATAAGGCTACCGGTGCAGTATGTACTGTCGCGACCATTACCGTTCCTATTGAGGAAGCGAGCAGATTCGGTATTTGTAATACCTATTCGGATAATTCTATTTACGAGTTTGAGGAGA
>JAZQRW010000215.1:0-7506 GCA_045629765.1 Eubacteriales bacterium | reverse complement strand
GATACCGAAATGGTATCCGTTTTTTCCATGGTGACCCGTACGGGAATCGAACCCATGTTACAGCCGTGAAAGGGCCGTGTCTTAACCGCTTGACCAACGCGCCAAGGTTTGTCCGCCGACAAAAGCGACGGACATGGTAGCGGATGTCGGATTTGAACCAACGACCTGCCGGGTATGAACCGGACGCTCTAGCCAACTGAGCTAATCCGCCAAATAGGGTAAAACCAAATCTCGCTTTGCTATTATATCATAACAAAATCAAAATGTCAATACCTTTTTATAATATTTTTTTGCTGTGTAGCTTTGTGAAAATAACTCTGCTTATGTTGACAAAAAAGATGTATTGTAGTATAATTTATTGAAATAAGATTTTTAAGGAGATTTTTCAATGTTCACTCCAATGTTAATCGGAATTGCCGGCGGCACAGGCTCTGGTAAGTCAACCTTTGCGGAGGGCTTAAGACGATTGTTTCCCGAGGATATAACTATAATCTCCTACGATAATTATTACAAGCCGCAGGACCATCTTAGAATGGAAGAGCGCGTTAAGACAAATTACGATTGCCCTGATGCACTTGATACGGATTTGCTTATCGAGCACTTAAAGCACCTAAAAGGCGGAGCGGCGGTTTCAATACCAAACTATGATTTTTGCAATCACACGAGAAAGCGCGAAACTACCATGGTTGCTCCTACTCCTGTTATTATCGTTGATGGAATTCTTACTTTTTACGACGAGAGATTGAGAGCATTGTTTGATATTAAGATTTTTGCGGATGAGGATGCTGATGTTAGAATTCTTCGCCGTCTGCGCCGTGATGTCAGGGATCGCGGAAGAGATATTGACGGTGTAATCAACCAGTATATCAGTACGGTTAAGCTAATGCACGGGATATATGTTGAACCTACCAAAAAATATGCCGATATCATAGTTAACGGCGGTAAGAATAAGACTGCGCGTGACATCGTTGCTGCAAGAATTTTAAGACGACTCAACGAAATCAAAGGGGAGTAAGTGAATGAATAGAAAAATGTTTAATATTGTTCTTAGTGTGGTAATGATAATTTCACTCGTGCTATTTACCATAACCTTTTCAATAGGACTTCCGATATATGTGCGCGGATTTTACTACGCGCAAATTAAGACGCTGGATCTTGAAAATGCTACGGGATATACCTATGATGAAATCAAAGATGGATATGATGAGGTGCTTGATTTCTTAACACGCCCCGGTGGTGAATTCAGTGCCGGTGTATTCAAATTTTCAGAAGAAGGCGCCGGTCACTTCGAGGATTGTAAAGTTTTATTTACATTAAATGGTACTGTACTGGTGTTTTCATTCGCTGCTATACTCTTGCTAGTGCTTTTGTGGATTTTTGGAATATATCGACCAAGGATGGTTCTGAGGCATGCTCCGTTCTTCTATTCGGGCGTTGCGACGCTTGTGAGCTTTGTGACGGTAGGCGGTTTGGCTGCCTTAGATTTCGATAATGCTTTTAGAATTTTTCATCAGATATTCTTCCCGGGCAAGGATAATTGGATGTTTAATCCTTATACCGATGAGATTATCAGGGCGATGCCACAGCAGTTCTTTATGAATTGCGCCATTCTTATCGTTTTAAGTATTTTTGCTCTGTCAATAACATTTATAGTCGCATCTCCAAAGTTTAAAGAGAAAAAATAATCTTTTACTTTTCAATATCAAATATGGTATCAAGTCTCGGAACGTGTCAAGTTTCGAGACTTTTTTGTGCACTATATGTAAACCTTTGTTGCTGTTTTGAAGGACTGAGGCTTGAATTTTGCTGCGCTGTTAATCGACACTTTTGCGTTAATTCTATTTTGCACGGTCCACAGAAACCGGGGCTAAAACCATAAGAGCAGCTTTATTTTAAAAAAATTAAAATTTTACTTGATATTATATAATTTATATGTTATAATATATAATAATATATTTATGTGCGTGATTTATTTTTGCTTTCGAGGAGGGAATCGTTATGGAAAACAAGTTTATAAGTCTGCTTTATCCGAACGAACAATCTCATAATTTACATTCCATATACTCGAATCTTCCTGTTATTAGCGAAGAGGTATGTGATGAACTTGGTCTTAACGAGATATTTAATTTAAAAACCGCATCTCTTACTGAGTTTTTCACAGCCGATCAAGAGGTTATTAAATACAGACAGTCAGCACTCTCGGATCTTTTGGCTCTGCCACAGCTTCTTGAGACACTTTCAAGCGTTCATCCGATACTCGATGATATACGCGAGTTAAGACGTCTTGATGATGAGGGAAAGAGCAGCGCGGATTCGTATCTTTACAGCATCGCGGAAATTGAACTGTACGTGTCATGTATCGAGGCTTTGGAGCGTGGCTTTAAGGGCGCTTTCGATAAGGTGCAGAGTGAAGCATTCCGTCAGCTCTTAGGATTTATTGATGAGATTTCACGCTCCGATTATTACGTTGAGCTAAACGATCGGCTCAAGGCGCTTTCCGACCGTGTGCATGAAGTTAAGAGCGTGACGATAGGAGTCAATCTTGACGCACAGTTTAGACCCGAGTCGGCGGGAGTGATTTCTGTAAATTCCGAGAAATTCAAGTCGGGCAAGATTTTGGATAAGATTTTGCGCCTGTCCTTTAAAAATGATGCTTATACTTGCATTGCTAAGCTCTCGCCAATGTGCCAGGGGCAGATCGATAATAAGCAAGAGGCTTTAATTGGCGCGTTTAATTCTGCTATTGACGATGTATTTTCTTCTTCTGTTAAAGGATGGCGTAACATCGTAGCCGATTACGTTATGGAAAACACTGATTTTCTTCTCAAGCTCCTTCCTGAGATTGAGTTTGTATCAAGAGCGGCAGAGCTGATTACGAGGCTGCAGGATAAAGGTTGCACCGTTTGTACACCGACTCTTATGCCTATTTCGGATAAACGCTTTTCGGCTAAGGGATTGTATAATCCTAGAGTGGCACTTGCAATTGATGATGAGATTGTTACTAACGACCTTTCATTTGATGAGAAGGCGGGTATATACGTTCTTTCCGGCCCTAACAGAGGTGGTAAGTCGGTTATAACCGTGGCGCTCGGAGCTGCGCAGGCTATGTGTCAGCTGGGACTTCCCGTGCCGGCGGTTGAGTGTGAGATTTCGCCTGTCAGCGGCATTTTTACACATTTCCCTGAGGGAGCGGACGATACGATAGACAAGGGTAGACTTGGAGAGGAATGTGCAAGACTTCGAGAAATTTTTGACAGCATTGACGAGTACGGTATGTTCTTGCTTGACGAATCACTTTCCTCTACCGGCTCTTACGAGGCGTCTTACATTGCTTCTGAGATATTGACAGCTTTTGCGGTTTTGCGCAGCCGTGGTATTTTCTCGACGCACCTGCACGAGCTTGCGGCTTCATTGCCGGAAATCAATGCACGCTCGCTTGAGAAGGGCGGAGTTATGATTGATACTTTGGTAGCCGGAATTGAAGAAGGACAGCGTTCATTTAAGATATACAGAGCTAAGCCTGTCGGCAAATCTTATGCTAAGGATATTGCTGATAAATACGGGTTATCACTGGAGAACCTGATAGAAAGGATGGGAAAGTAATCCCGACACTTTAAATGGGTATTGTAATTGGAATAGATATAGGCGGAAGTACTACCAAAATCGTGGGTATACGCAATACTGAAGGTAGGCGTGAGCTTATTACGCCACAGTTCGTAAGAGCGACTGACCCACTCACAGCTACTTACGGAGCGTTTGGTAAGTTTACTGACGAGAATAATATAAAAATTGAGCAGATAGACAAGGTCTTTATGACAGGAGTCGGTGCTTCTCATATAAAGCACAACCTTTACGGGCTTCCTTGCAAGAGCGTTTCTGAGTTCGAGAGCATCGGAAGAGGCGGACTGTACTTATCGGGACTTGATTCTGCGATTGTTGTAAGCATGGGGACCGGTACGGCTATCGTACATGCTAAGACTGAAGGTACTATGGAGTACCTGGGCGGTACAGGTGTCGGCGGAGGAACGCTGGTTGGATTATCTAAGCTGCTGCTGAGAGCCGAGAGCATCGAGCATATCGTTGAATATGCTGAAAACGGTGATTTAGGCAATATAGATTTGCGTATTTGTGACATTACCGCTCCTAATTCACAGAGCACTTTGCCGGACGATATGACGGCATCTAATTTTGGTAATGTTTCAGACGTTGCCACAAAGAACGATATTGCCCTCGGCATTCTTAATATGGTGTACGAAACGATTGGTATGGTGGCAATATTTGCCGCTAAGCATTGCGGAGTCAATAACGTTGTCTTGACGGGAAATCTTACAAGGCTTGAGTTTTGCAAGAAAAAGTTTGAGGAATTCAACGGGCTCAATTACGGAGTTAACTTCATTATCCCCGAGGGTGCCGAGTATTCAACGGTCATAGGAAGCGCTCTTATAAATTGAATTAGAGCCAACGACCGACATTTAAAATTTGGTTAATGATAAATAAAGATAGAGCAACAGTCAAAAAGGAGTATCTTATGGTAGACAAGAAAAACTTGCCTTCGGAAAAGGACGTAATTTCTGCAGGCGCTGAAAACGGAGCTTTAGGCGTGGAAAACATAACGCCTAAGGAAGCCGTAAAGAAAAAGGCCGAAGCTGAAAAGGCACAAAAGAGGCTTGCCGAGCAAAAGCAGGCGGCATTATCCTACGCTGATGAGATTCGTCAGCAGATGCGAGACAAGAAGGATAACGAGGCTTCCAAGAAAAAGGCAGAGCGCGAAAAACAGGCGGCTCAGCAAAAAGAGGAGAACGCAAAGCAGTTCGAAAAGAAGCTGGAAGAGGAGAAGGAGAATGCCGCCAACAAGGCGTCGGCACTCGATGATCTTCTTAATAGCGCAAAAGCTCCTAAAAAAGCTGAAGCTATACCCACTGAGCCTGAAGAAGAGCCCAAAGAGGACGCAAATGACGAGGTGAACGAGGATATCGAAGAGCCCGCAGAGGAAGTAACCGAAGCGCCCGAGGTGGATTCTGAGTCGGAAAATGAAGGCGAAGAGGCTGAAGAAGAGCCGGAAGAAGAGCTTGAAAATGAAGAAAATGAGGAGCCCGAGGACGAAGAGTCTAAGGAAGAGCTAGCGGAAGAACCAGAAGAAGCAGACGAAGAGGATGAGTTTGAAAAAGAGCCGATGCTCTTCGATTTAGCGATGTTCCAAAAGCCTGACGAGGATAGTGAACAGAAGAACAACAATGATGATTTTGCAGTGGCGCGTTCTATGCCTATTGATATACCGCAGCCACAGCCACAGCCTGTGCCGCAGCCTATACCACAGCCTGTACCACAGCCACAGATAGTTGCACCTACCAGCAACGCTCCAATAACTGACAATACTCCTAAAGACAACGAAATAAATAGACCCAAACCATCAACCGAGCGCCCCAAGCAAAAGCGAGAGGAGCCTGTTGCAAAAGAGGAGGAGAAGGAAGAAAAAGCTCCTGCTAAGACTATTATGTTTAGCGGTGCCAGCAAGCCTGTTATCGATCAGCTTGTTCCCAAGGCAGATCCCAGCAAGGCATCACGTTCTCAAATAGTAACATTCAACGACTCCGGTAATTCGCCGGCGAAGCTTACGACCGCTTCGAATATGTCACAGGGTAGCACTATACTTAACAACCGCCCGGTATACGATATGGTGACAGAGTATCCTGATAAGGCTATGTCTGCAGTGGCAGAGATCAGTAGTGATAAGAAAAAGAAGAGCAAAAAGGGTAAGAATGCTGAAATGCTTCTTTTGGGCACTTCTAATGCCGGATATAATAAATACGACATAAGTGAGCCGGAGTATGATGACACTCCAACTAAGGAGAAGGTGAAGCAACAGCTTAAGGCTCAGCGCAAGTTAGAACAAGAAGAATTACTTAGATCGCTCGAAATGGAAAAGCAGTACGAGCGTGAAAGAGTTGCGAGAGAGCTTGAAACCGAGGCTCAGGAGTCTGCAGCTAAGGCAAACCTCAACGCCATGCTCAAGCAGTACTTAGATGACCTTAACAGCGAGCCTGTTCCTGTTGCTACCAATGCAGAGCCTATAGTTGCTCAGGATACGATTGATAATAACGCCCTCAGCGCACCTAAGGCTGACAAAAATCAGGAGATTGAGGCGGCAAAGATCGTTCAGACAGAAGAGGTTTCGAGCGTAGCGATCGTAAATGACGATCCTGCTAAGACAGAGACTGTCAAGGATGGGGACACTAATGTTATAGTTGCGCCCGTTGTGCTTGGTAATTCTTTGAACAACACCGTTAACAAGGCTGTTGAGAAGGTTGTTGAAGAGGTAGCTGAGAAGGTAGTTGAAGATACGGTTAAGACTGTAGTTGCAGAGTCTACGTCTGAAGCTATGCCAAGCCAGAGAGCAAAGGAAGCAGCTGAGGATAAAGTAAGAAAAGCTGAGGCTAAGGCGAAGAAACAGACCAAAAAGGCTGAGGCTGAAATTAAAAAGGCCGAGAAAGAAGCAAAGAAAGCTAAAGAAGAAGCTAAGGAAGCTAAGGCCGAGGCGAAGAAGGCAAGGGATGAGGCTAAAAAGGCTAAGAAGCAGGCGAAAAAAGTAGAGAATGAGACAGAAGCCGCAACAATCGCCTATGGACTAGCTAACAAAGAGTACGATATAATTGCTGAGTACGAGGACGTAGTAAACGAAGAGCCGAAGGCAGAAACTGCACCTGAGGCAGTAGTAGTTGCACCTGTAGTTACCGAAGCAGTTGAAGAAGCAGTTGCAGAAGCAAAGCCTAATAAGCAGGCAATAAAGGCACAGAAGAGTGCGCAGAAGAATGCTGAAAGAGAAGCAACAGAAGCAGAAATGCTTAAGCTTCTTGAGGAGTCTGATGCACAGGCAAGAGCAGACAAAGCAGCAGCTAAGGCGCAGAAGGAGTCTGACAAGCTCGCAAAGAAGGAAGCGAAGCAGGCAGAGGCTGAAGCAAAGAAGACTGCGAAGGCGGAAGAGAAGGCGAGAAAGCAGGCTGAGAAGTCTGAGGTTAAGACTGAAGAGTTTGTATACGAGCCAACATATAAGGAATACGACACAGCAGCTGAGTACGAAGACGTAGTAAATGAAGAGCCGAAGACCGAGGAAAAGGTTGAGGCAGTAGTAGTTGCGCCTGTAGTTACCGAAGCAGTTGAAGAAGCAGTTGAAGAAGCAAAGCCTAATAAACAGGCAATAAAAGCACAGAAGAGTGCGCAGAAGAATGCCGAAAGAGAAGCAACAGAAGCAGAAATGCTTAAGCTTCTTGAGGAGTCTAATGCACAGGCAAGAGCAGAAAAGTCTGCGGCAGAAGCACAGAAGCAGGCAGATAAGCTCGCAAAGAAGAAAGCGAAGCAGGCAGAGGCTGAAGCAAAGAAGACTGCGAAGGCGGAAGAAAAGGCAAGAAAGCAGGTTCAAAAGGCAGAAGAAACCAAACCTGAAGAGTTTGTATATGAGCCTACATATAAGGAATACGACACAGCAGCTGAGTACGAGGACGTAGTAAA
>JAZQRW010000214.1:0-22012 GCA_045629765.1 Eubacteriales bacterium | reverse complement strand
TGAGATCGCAAGCCAATTTGCGAGCAGAGAGGAAATTGCCGAGTACTTCTGTCAAAGATGCAACAAGCTTGGTAAAATGACGTTTGATGAATACGGTAACGATGAGAGGTTGAACGAGTAATAAAAATAAAAAACGCATTGTAGTGCTTGGCAATATTATGCTATATTGTTAAAAAAAGAAGGTAAATGCTATGTATAGTTTACATTTGCGCTATGTCTACACATTTTATAGCTTCAACAATGAGCTTGATGGCGCAGCTTTTGACGAGAAGGTGAAGATTGATGTAGAGAAGAGGTTTACCCTATATCAGCAGGAGGATTCTTCGTTTATGCTATCCGAGCTTAAAGAAGATTTTATGGGAAAGTACGTAATACTGACCTATCCTAACAAGGATAACTGCGTAATTCATGAGGGGGAGTGCGTCGAGCTTGCATACGACGAATATTTCAACTCTATGGGTGACGACAATCATAATGTATATGAGGGTGTATTGACGCTCATTAAGGAATAAGACTAGCTTGAATGGTAGGTTTGAAAAGAAAATGGAGAACGGATTTTTTGTCTGTTCTCCACCTTATTTTTATATAATATATTGACTTTTAGTGATTTTAGATGTATTATAAAAGTATAAATAAAAGTCGGTTTTTAAGGGTGTATTTTATGTGAATGCGCCATAAGTTTAAGATAAGGTGAACGAAGAAAATAATGAGTTTAATCGTAGAGAATAACGTGAATTTCATAGGCGCACTTCACGCTGAGCACTCGCATCACGACGGCCTTACTGAGTGGCTATCGGATAAGCTTGGCGGCGTAGGCGAGTTTTTGGACGAGGTAGTTTTACATGGATTACTCGACACTTTAAACGTTGCGGTATTCCTGTTTTTTACCTATTTGTTGATGGAATATATTGAGCATCGCGCGTCGGATAAGCTGAATGCAGTTATGAGCCGATGCGGAAAATACGGCCCGTGCGTTGCATCTTTATTTGGGGCTATTCCACAATGCAGCTTCTCTGCCGCAGTAGCAAATCTCTACACGGGTAGGGTGGTAACAGTTGGTACGGTAATCGCCGCTTTTGTGTCAACATCAGATGAGATGCTGCCTATTCTTGTGAGTAGCGGAGCTGAAATAGGCTCGATTTTGCTAATAATAGTTTACAAAATCTTTGCCGGATTGGTGGTTGGCTTGGCAATTGACGCCTTGGTGCGTAAGTTCGGAAAGCACGAGGAGGTCAATATTGATGCAATATGCGAGAATGATAATTGCCATTGTGAGAACGGAATTTTAAAGAGCGCCGCACATCACACGCTGACTGTAGGTGCTTTTGTTCTAATTGTCACGCTTCTGCTTAACACTGTTTTGTTTTTCGTTGATGAGGACGTACTGAGTGGCTCAATATTCGCCATACCGTTTGTGAGCCACGTAATATGCGCGCTTCTTGGTTTAATACCTAATTGCGCGGTGTCTGTTGCTCTTGCCAAGCTATGCGTAGAGGGGATTATCTCGTCGGGAGCTATGATTTCGGGGCTGTGTTCGGCTGCGGGAGTTGGTGTATTGGTTCTTTTTAGAATGAATAGGGATAAGAAGAGCAATTTTGCAATTCTTGCCGTCCTCTTTGTGACGGGTGTCATCTTTGGCTTGTTTGCAGAGCTATTACCTTTTCTAAGACTGTAATTTGACTAAATATTTCTGTTATTTTTTAAAATTCCGTTTAATTTTCGCTTTTGAGCAATAAAATGTAGTAATAAGTTTTTTGGGGGATTTTTTATGGAGAGGTGGATTAAGAAAACTATAGAGCTTATGGCAGGCCTTAGCTTTACGAATAAGATCAATCCGTCAGTAATTCCTTATCACCCACAAAAGACGGTGGTTTCTTGCCGCGAAGAGCGTTATTTCGAGCGCATATCGCCCGAGAAGCTCGGGGTCAGCTCAGGTCGCCTTTTGGCTATGCTCCGAGCGCTTGAGAAGAATAAGAGGGTAAACGTTCATAATCTGCTTGTTGTCAAGGATTCAAGGGTGATTTTTGAGTGCTCGCACCCCGGATACAGCACTAACACGTGGCATCTGTCACATTCTATGTCCAAGACCGTTACGGGAATGGCGATTGGTATGCTCGTTGACGACGGGCTATTGAATACGGACAGACGCTTAGTGGATATTCTTCCCGAGTTTCAATACGAGGATAAGCGATTTGCCTCCATTACCGTGCATCATTTGCTTAATATGACTACGGGTGTGAGATTTGCCGAGGTAGGCTCGATTACGGAGAGCCATTGGACAAATGCGTTCTTTACCTCACCTTTAGAGTTTACGCCCGGCACGGATTTTCAGTATAACAGTATGAATTCCTATATTTTGGCTCGTATCGTGTGTAAAATCACAAGAAAGAGCCTCAGTGAGTTCTTAAAAGACAGGCTCTTTGAGCCAATGGGCATCACCAACTATTTTTGGGAAAAAAGCCCTGAGGAAATAGAAAAGGGCGGTTGGGGCTTATATATGTCGGCTGAGAGCTGGGCAAAGCTCGGTGTTATGATGCTCCAAGGCGGTGTTTACGAGGGAAAACAGATTCTAAGCCGTGAGTGGATAAACCGCTCTACGATGGCACAAGCCGTAACACCTGACGAGATAGGCCACTACAACTACGGTTATCAGATGTGGACCTCGCGTGATGGGTCAAGCTTCCTCTTTAACGGCATGCTCGGTCAGAACGTGTGGGTGTACCCGAAGAACAACATTGTCGTGTCGCTTAATTCAGGTAATAACGAGCTGTTCCAAAATAGTCCTGCCATGCAGATTATTGAGCAGTATTTATCAGTGGATTTGACTAATGATTTGACCAACTCCTGCTTTGCGGGAGATTGTGACGAATTAAGAGATGCAACGGAGCATTTCTTTGAGTGCAGGCACTGGATACGCCCATGCGTTGCAAAGAAGGGTATTACCTATAGACTTGGACTTCGCGAGAGGACTCCTTATCCTTATGAGTGGGAGGAGCTTATAGGTAAATATAATTTTAGAAAAAATAACTACGGCACGCTTCCTCTTTTCGTGCGTATGATGCAGAATAATTTGAGAAATACCATTGACGGTGTTTCATTTGAGCACGAGGGCGAGGACATGATTTTCACAGTGTATGAGGGCGGTGTTCCTTATAGGTTTGAGGTTGGCTTCTACGACTTCAAGGAAACCGTAATTGACTATCACGGTGAGAAGTATATAGTTAAGTGCATCGGAGAAGCGATGGAGGATGAGGACAGAAATATGCTTTACAAAATAGAGCTTCTGTTCCCTGAGATGCCTAATACGAGAATGTTTAAATTTTCATTCGGTGAGCGCGGTGAGCTGATTATGCGTATGTCGGAGATGCCTAATCAAAGCATAGCCGATGTGTATATCAGTGAGATGCGCGCAACCTCACCAAAAATGTCGCTTGCTATGGGACTTATCGAAAAGAAGGTCGGCAGAGCGTACGTTAACCGTAAGATGCTTGAGACATTTGCTCCTAAGCTGATTGGCGCGAGAACGGGAGTGGAAAATTACACGGCAATAATGGACGAGGAACGTGAAAAGCTGAAGGCTAACGAAAAGTCTGCGAAAATCATCGATGCGGTTATAAAAAAGCTTTTTGGCGACGATGCTACGGATATACGTATGTTAGACGAGCCTGATGGAACTATTCGCTCCTTCTTTGGCGATATAATCGGTAGAATAAAGGAAATCATGCCCACTAAGCAATCAGCGAAAAAGGACGTAAAAAATAAGCTTAATGAGAGCCAACAATTGCGCCTTGAAGGGAAAAAAGAATAAAAATAAAAATGACAGCATTTGCTAAATCAAAAGAGATAGCAGATACTGTCATTTTTGTGTAAGGCGCGCACCTTAATTAGTCAAGGTTGAGTTTATTAAGCATGTCACGAAGAACCTTTGCCTCAGCAGCAGTAATGGTAACACCCTTACCCATCTTCTCGTGATCGGGAGACCATGTACGAATATCGTAAACAGGCTCTCTGTCATTCCAGCTGATGAGATTGAGTTCCTTGTTCCAACCATTGTTGCCTTCGCTAACTATACCGATTTTGTCAACCACTTCATACTTGATTTCAGGCATTTGAGTTTCTCCTTCTTATATTATTTAAATTAAATGTAAATTTATTTATTTTATATTATTTTAGCACACCAATATGCTTTTGTCAATAAATTATTAAAAATAAATAAATAAAATGTAAAAAACAGTCTTTTACCGAAAAAAATCCATTCTTTCCGTCGTTTAGTGGATTTTACATTAAAAAACGGTGGAAATACGGAGCTTTTGTTGGCTTTTTTTGTTGATTTTATGGGGTGAATGTGATACAATGGTAGAGTAATTTTATTTTAGGAGAATATTATGAGAGCTTACGAAAGATTTTTGAAATACGTAGCGTATCCTACTATGTCGTGCGAGGGGGCGGGAAAGACTCCGTCAAGTGATAAACAGCTGGTGCTTGCAAGAGCACTTTACGACGAGCTTGTCAGTATGGGACTTAACGAGGTTACGCTTGATGAATACGGATACCTTTATGCAACGCTTGAGGCAAATACCGACCGCGAGTGCAATACCGTTGGATTTATAGCGCACATGGATACCTCATCCGAGGCGTCTGACGAGAATATCAAGGCTAGAGTCATTGAATATGCGGGCGGTGATATTCTTCTTAACGAAGAGAAGGGTATATATATGCGTACGGCGGACTATCCTTACCTTGAGGGATATAAGGGACACTCGCTCATTGTTACGGACGGTACTACGCTTCTCGGCGCTGACGATAAGGCGGGAATTGCCGAGATAATCACTGCGGTGCAAAGACTTAAGAATGAGAATATTCCGCACGGCAAGGTAAGAATTGCCTTTACTCCCGATGAGGAAATCGGAGAGGGCGCAGACCACTTTAACGTTGAGCGCTTCGGTGCAGATTACGCATATACGGTTGACGGAGGCGAGCTTGGCGAGCTTGAATATGAAAACTTTAACGCAGCCTCCTGCCGTGTTAAAATTAACGGCGTTTCAATTCACCCCGGCAGTGCGAAGGATAAGATGAAGAATGCATCACGCATTGCGTGTGAATTTAATTCAGCGTTACCACAGAATGAGATACCCGAGCGCACTGAGGGCTATGAGGGCTTCCACCATCTGCTTTCTATTGAGGGCGAGTGCGAGTGTGCAACTCTCGTTTATATCATTCGTGACCACGATATGAAGAAATTTGAGGATAAGAAGGCTGAATTTCTGCGCGTTGCCGACGAGTTTAACAAGAAGTACGGCGAGGGCGTGGTTGAGATTACCCTGCGTGACAGCTATTTTAATATGAGAGAGAAAATCGAGGATAATATGTTTATCATTGAGCGCGCAAAGAATGCTATGCTTTCTCTTGGTGTTACTCCTATTGTTGTTCCGATTCGCGGCGGTACTGACGGCGCACGGCTGTCGTTTATGGGCCTTCCTTGTCCTAACATTTGTACGGGTGGCGCGAACTTCCATTCCAGATTTGAGTTTGTGTCAATTAACTCTATGGATAAGATTACCGACATCATTGTAAAAATAGCCACTGACGCTGTCTCACTTGGTAAGGAAGAGGTTGTGAAATAAGTAAACTGTCTTAAAGAATATGTTATAATTTTAACAATCTCTATTGACTTAGAGAAGACGGTGTGTTATAATCTTAGCATTCTATTATAAAAAAGGATATTGGAGAAGGAAAAAATGTTTGATTGTTTGGTTATCGGCGCCGGCATTAGCGGTGCTATGGTAGCACGCGAATTATCAAAGTACGACCTTTCGATATGTATCGTCGAGGCTATGGGCGACGTTGCTATGGGCGCTACTAAGGCTAACTCTGCGATTGTACACGCAGGTTACGACGCTAAGGAGGGCTCGCTTAAGGCAAGACTTAACGTTCTCGGCTCAAAGATGATGTCTAAGGTGTGCGATGATTTAGGTGTTAAATATAGGAACAACGGCTCGCTCGTAGTCGGCTTTAACGATGAGGATAGAGAGACCCTTCAAGGACTTCTTGAGCGTGGAATTAAAAACGAGGTTGAGGGCCTTGAATTACTTAACAGAGATGAAATATTAAAGCTGGAGCCGAATATCGGTAGGGGTGTTACATGCGCTCTTTATGCAAAGACCGGTGCTATCGTGTGTCCTTACGAATTGTGCGTTGCTGCGGTTGGTAACGCTATGGACAACGGCGCTGAGCTGAAGCTTAACTTTAAGGTTGAAAAAATTGAGAAAATAGACGGTGGATACAAGCTTGTATCTAAGAATGGCGAGCTTGAGGGAAGATACGTTATCAACTGTGCCGGTGCTTATGCTGATGAGATTGCCGGAATGGTGGGAGATGACTCGTTTACTATTAAGCCCAGAAGAGGTGAGTATCTTCTTCTTGACAAGGAATGCGGCACTCTTGTTAACAGCACGATATTCCGCTGCCCGACTAAAATGGGTAAGGGCGTACTTGTTACACCCACGGTCGACGGTAACCTCTTGGTTGGCCCTACTGCCGAGGATATTTCTGATAAATCCGACACGGCTACTACCCCCGAGGGACTTAATAAGGTGCGTACGCTTGCTACCGAGCAGGTCGATGGCATTAATTTTGGCAAGGTTATCACATCGTTTACAGGACTTCGTGCTACCGGAAGCACAGGCGATTTCATTATAAATTACAAGGACGGCTTTATTAACGTTGGCGGAATTGAGAGCCCCGGTCTTAGTGCTTCACCTGCTGTTGCGCAGTACGTGTGCGATTTACTTCGCGGCGCGGGCGTTACGCTTGCTGAAAAGAGTGATTATATAGCGACCAGAGAGGCTATGCACTTCTTCTCTATGCTTGATATTGAGGGAAAAAATAGGGTTATTAAGGAGCATCCTGAGTATGCGCATATTATTTGCAGGTGCGAGGGTATATCAGAGGGTGAAATTCTACACGCTATAAGAACAAACCCAAAGCCCACCGACGTTGACGGCGTTAAGAGAAGAACCAGAGCTACTATGGGTAGATGTCAGGGCGGCTTCTGTTCGCCTTATATCGTGGAGCTTCTTGCACGCGAAATGGAAGTTGATTACTGCGACGTTACCAAGTGCGGCGGAGAGTCTTACATCAACATTTCAAAAACCAAGAATAAGGCGTAAGGGGGAGAGAAATGAAATTTACATTAAAGGATAAAATTTCCCTCGTTATTATTGGCGGTGGCCCTGCCGGTATGGCTGCTGCGCTTGCGGCTTATGATGAGGGAGTTCGTGATATTTTGATTATTGAGCGTGACGATGCGCTCGGCGGTATCTTGCGTCAATGCATACACAACGGATTCGGTCTTCATAGCTTCGGCGAGGAGCTGACAGGCCCCGAATATGCATACAGATATGAGGAAAAGGTTAGGGAGAGGGAAATCCCATTTATGCTCAACACGATGGTAATGGATATTACCCCCGATAAGCAGGTTGTGGCGCAAAATAGCGAGTACGGCATTTTCACAATTCAGGCAGAGGCGATAATTCTCGCTATGGGCTGTCGTGAGAGAGCCAGAGGCGCTCTGAATATTGCAGGAACAAGACCTGCGGGCATTTACACAGCGGGCACGGCGCAAAAGTACGTCAATATGAAGGGCTATATGCCGGGTAAAGAGGTTGTTATTCTCGGCTCGGGTGATATAGGACTCATTATGGCAAGACGTATGACGCTTGAGGGCGCGACCGTTAAGGCGGTGTGCGAGCTTATGCCATATTCCAGCGGCCTTGCAAGAAATATTGAGCAGTGCTTAAACGATTTTAACATACCGCTCCTTCTTAGTCACACCGTGGTTGATATTCACGGCAAGGACAGATTGACCGGTGTTACAATTGCAAGAGTTGACGAGAACAGACGTCCGATTGCAGATACTGCAACGTACATTCCGTGTGACACGCTTCTTCTTTCCTGCGGACTTATTCCGGAGAATGAGCTTACTCGTGAATGCGGAATATGTCTTGACAGAGTAACTAACGGCGCTGTAGTTGACGGAGATAGAGAGACCGATATTGACGGTATATTTGCTTGCGGCAACGTGCTTCACGTACACGACTTGGTTGACTTCGTTTCAGAGGAGTCTTGTATTGCCGGAAGAGCGGCTGCAGAGTTTATTAAAGGCGAGAGAAAAAAAGATATCAACATAAGACTTTTAACCGACGGAAAAATAAGATATACCGTTCCTCAGCACATTACTGCCGCTAAGGATACAAAGGTTTATTTCCGTGTAGGCGGAGTGTTTGAAAACAAAAAAATCACCGTTAAGGACGGTGAGCGTGTGGTGCTTTCCAAGAAGAAGAAAAAGCTTGTGCCTGCTGAGATGGAAAGTGTTACGCTTAGCGCAGAGGTTATTTCCTCTCTTAGCGGTAACGAGCTTAGCTTCTCGCTTGAGGATTAAGGAGGTAAATATGGAGAACACTAGAAATTTAACCTGTATAATCTGTCCTCTCGGCTGTGCTTTGACTGTTGAATTTGACTCGGACGGCAATGTTGGTAAGGTAAGCGGTAACACCTGCCCGCGTGGCAAGCAGTACGCAATTGACGAGTGCACAAATCCCGTGCGTACCATCACCTCGACTGTAAGATGTGAGGACGGCGGAGTTGTAGCTGTGAAGACGTCAAAGCCCGTGCCGAAGGCGAAAATGTTCGATGTTATGGAGCAAATCAACAGTGCCTTAGCAAAGGAAAATGTGAAAATAGGCGAAGTTATTATCGAAAATGTGTGTGATACCGGTGCAAACATAATCGCAACTGCTAACCACTAAATCCCTATTATTGTAAACAAATATTAACAATAATCCCGCAAAACACGAGATTTTTAGTGTTTTGCGGGACATTTTTTATAATTTAATTATTCTGTTTGGTATATCGGAGAGCTTCTTGATTGACTCCTTGTTTGAAATTACGGTAAAGTTTGCCTTGCTCATAATTTCGTCAAGCTTATACGAGAGTGAGATTAACTCCTCTTTTGTTGTATTTATGATTTCGCTTCTGTTCTTTACCAAGAAGTCGTAATCTCTGCCACTCAGATAAAACGTATTGGCGACCTCACCCATCTGTCTTGGTGAGTATAGTGGGTCATCTTCACCATATGCGCCGATAATGAAGTTTGTAATATCAGGGCAATTCTTTAGGAAGTCGCGAAGGAGCGCTCCCATACTTTTGAATACAGATATAGTATTATCCAATCTACCGTCACGGAATGAGTTGGCACCGATAATTCCACTGTTTGCTCTTGCCATAAAGTCAACACCGTATGCACCGCACTTTACTCTTACCTCGCTCCATAAAATTACGTAGGCAAGTATTGTTGACATAACCGCAAACGAGCCGCGGTATTTGACGTTTTCGATTTCGGATAGATTTGACAGCATAGCGGAAAATCCTGTGTCAGATGGGATTTCTATTGCTATATTTTCTTTTTTGAACAGCGGAATTTCACACGGCTCTTTGACAGGTGCACCGTCTTTGATTATGCGTAGCGTGCTTATTGCGTCACTATCCTGTGCGTTTAATGCCGTGATTGCTAGTGTTAGCCTTTGGCGTACAAGAAGCGTGTCACGCAGGGATATGAATTTGGCAATAAGATTGTCGGCTACGTCATCGTAGTTGTTGAGAATATCGCGTATGTAGGTGAGCATACTGTAGCCGAGATATTTTTCTCTTAGTGCACTCAGTTTATCGAACATAGCACCTGAAATTAGTGTAGATATGCTTGTTCCCTCTGAGATTATAGCAGCCTCGAAATAGGTCTTCATTTGCATCAGCTTTTGCTTTAAAAGCGTCTTATCTGAAAGCGTCGCAGTGTATAGATATTCGCTTAAGAGCTCGTGAGCTATAGCACGCTTGTTCTCAATATATGATAGCTTTACTGATACGTACATTTTGCTCTCTTCGCCATTTTTAAACGGAGAAAGAGCAATTGAAATGCCACCCGTGTGAGTTTTAATGCGATTTTGCATATTATTTGCATCACCCATTGCGGTTGATGATGAGGAGAACATCGTGCACATAAGCTGTAATGCACCAATGTCCTCAAACGCTACGTCGGAGGCATCAAAATATAAGCTTTCGTAGACGATTCCACCTGTAGCTATGTTGTGAGAAAGCACCGTTACACCGTTGATTTTCTTTATTGTGGTAGGAGTTTTTGCTATATTTAAGTTAAGGTCTGAAAGAGAAAGCGATGGCAGAGTGGCGATTGCCTCCTCACTGTCCGGCGTATTCTGCCATTTTTCAAAATCCTTGCCTTTTTTGACGATGCAATCCTTTTCGCTCTTGCTCATATTCGAAAGCGTAGTGTCAAGCGTGCGCCTTAATTTTTCACTCATCTCATCTGCCTTTGTGAGTGATGGATACATAACGAGGTGAGCTTCATCGGAGCTTACGACCTCGCAAAGTGATTTTACAAAGTAATCGCTATCTAGTTTATTGCGAAGCGATGTGAACACATCACTATAAGAAAGATATAAATCCGGCTTACCGCCGTAAAGTGTGCTGTTAAGTATATTTTCAATATAAACAAGACCCTTGGGGTATGAGCCGAAATCACTCTCTCTCACCTTGAATTCGAATATACTCAGTGCTGCTTCAAGCTCGGCTCTGCCTATTCCGTTGTTGAGAGCTTCGTTAAGTAATTGGCGATAGGCGGTCAGTGCTTCCTCCTCTTTACCGTCCTTTATGTTCTTGATTTCAACCGAGAGATATGGGTACTTAATACCGTCGTTTAAGTAAATGTCTATGTTTTCACAGAGCCCCAGCTTTAAGAATTTTTCCTTAAAGGGCGAGGTGTTTGAGGAGCACAGGGTGCTAAGAATTACGGATATGGCAAACAAACGCTCCTTGTCGTCAAATCTTCCTGCCCGATATCCTAACAGCACGCGCGTGCCGTCCTTGAAGCTATCGGGTGTGCTCTCGTAATAGTAGATTTGTTTGTCGGTATTGACCGACGAGTTGAGTGATATAGTGAAGTCGGAATTTGCGGATTTATAATCTTTAAGATATGAGTCTATAAGAGGCAAAATTTCATCAAGATTAACGTTTCCATCAAGAAAAATTGTGCTGTTTGACGGGTGGTAGAACTTTTTATGCGCATTTACGAATTGCTCGTAGGTGAGCGTTGGTATGTGTTCGGGATTACCGCCTGAGTCGTGTTCGTAACAAGAGCCCGCAAGCACGAGTGAAGAGAGTAACTCGCCTCCAAGCTCGTCACATGACGCGTAAGCGCCCTTCATTTCGTTGTAAACGACACCGTTTATATTCAAAGCTCCGTCTTTAATCTCATATCTGTGTCCCTCCTGCATAAAGATGCGCTCGTCCTTTATTGCGAGTGGGTTAAACACAGCGTCCATGTAGACGTTGACGAGATTGTAAAAGTCTTTGCGATTTCTCGATGCGACGGGGTAGACGGTCTTGTCGTTGTAGGTCATTGCGTTAAGATAGGTTTTTAACGAGCCCTTTAAAAGATCTACGAATGGCTCCTTAAGCGGAAATTTGTCCGATCCGCACAGCACCGAATGCTCGAGTATATGGAATACTCCTGTGGAATTATCGGGAATTGTTTTAAATGAGATAGCGAATGACATATTTGCGTCGTCGCGCTCTATATGAATAAGCTTTGCACCTGATGTACTGTGGTCGTATATATTTAATTTTGCGTTTATTTCATCAACGGGTATAATTTCCTTGAGTGTGAACCCGTGTAAGATTTTCATAAATTGCACTCCTTGATTTGAACTTGTTTTTTGGTATAAAGTTGTTTAATGCAAATGTTTATTTACAAAATTATCTAATATTTCCGAATATCTTATTGCATCGGACATATAAGATGCTCCGTGCTTAGCGTTAGGAAAGGTGTGAAATTCTACGTTGCCGTTCGAGCTTTCGTGAATATCCCGGCTCATATATGTGGGCACGAAATCGTCTGCCTCACCGTGAATGAGCAATATCGGCACTTTAGAGCTTTTAACTGCTTCAACAGGGTTGTGCGCATCCGGTGTGAAGCCGCCGTAGAGTCTGGCACCGAGTTTTATAAAGGGGTACATAATAGTAGGTGAGAGCTTACGGCCGCTGACAACCTTTTTGATTATGCCCTCGGTTGTTGAGTAGGGGCAGTCAGCGACTATACATTTAACCTCTTTTGGTAGCTTGAGCTCGCTTGCCATAAGAACGGTTGCCGCTCCCATAGATATTCCCATAAGTATGATTTTTTGCGCGCCAAGCGCGTTTATACTGTAATTTACCCAATCGAGAACGTCAAGTCTTTCACGTTCCCCAAAGGTTATTGTTCTTCCTTCACTGAGACCGTGCGCACGTTGATAAATCATAAGCACGTTGTAGCCCTTGTCAATGGCCTCAAGACCTCCTCCTGAAAATTCTCTTAACGGGTTGCCTCTGTAACCGTGGCATTGAATTTGCAAGGGGGCTTCGTCTGAGGAGCGGTAATATCTCGCGCGTAGCGTTAAGCCATCGTGCGATTTTATTGAGAGAATCTTGCATTCAATCTTAGTAAGACGATTGATTTTCTCAAGAAGAACGCTTTTGTATTCCTTGAAAAACGGTTTATTAAGACCTAATGTTGGGTCCTCGTCTTCCTTTTGTCTTTTAAAAGCCATAGAATATGCGATGTAAGGAAGAATAAATATTAAAAAAATAGCTATAATAATCGTTGCAATGATAAGCGCGTGAATTATTTCGGTCATGTAAAACCTCTCCATTTAAATATATAAAATATTATATCACCACAATTTTGTCTTGTCAACAAAGAAAAATTAGACTCATTCTAAAAAAATTCAAAAAAACTATTGACAAGACGAAAATAATCGTGTATAATGAGTCCAGAATTCATAAAGGGGTTACGTTATGACCAAGCAACGTGAAATGGTGCTTGAGGTTGTGCGCGCCAATAAGGAGCATCGCACTGCCAGCGAGGTTTTCGAGCTTGCAAAGACGCGAATGCCGACTATTTCTCGCGCTACGGTTTACAACAATCTTAAGGCGCTTGAAAATATGGGTTTAATCAGGCGGATTACCGGTGACGATGCGTTTGACCGGTACGATGGCTCGTTTATTCCTCACGGGCACACAGTTTGCATCAAATGTGGTAAGATGTGCGATTTTGATATAGACAACCTCGGCGGCTTAATTTTCGAGGCGGTAGGTCAAGACTTCACATCCTATGAATTAAAGGTTAGAATTCTTTGCGATAAATGCAAGAATTTGACTGAAAACGACTAAAATTTGATTACTAAAATACTTTTTAAATAATTAAGGAGATTTATTATGGAACTCAAGGGCACAAAAACAGAACAAAATCTTATGACTGCGTTTGCAGGCGAATCTCAGGCAAGAAACAAGTACACATATTTTGCATCGGTAGCTAAGAAGGAAGGCTACGAGCAGATCGCTGCTATCTTCCAGCAGACTGCTGATAACGAAAAGGAGCACGCTAAGCTTTGGTTCAAGGCTCTCGGTGGTCTTGGTGATACAGCTGCTAACCTTGCAGCGGCAGCTGAGGGTGAGAATTATGAGTGGACTGATATGTACGCTACCTTTGCTAAAGAGGCTGAGGAAGAGGGCTTCAAGGCTCTTGCTTTCCAGTTTAGAGCAGTAGCAGCTATCGAGAAGGCTCACGAGGAGAGATACAGAAAGCTTCTTTCCAACGTTGAGATGCAGCAGGTATTTGAGAAGGCTGAGATGACTATGTGGGAGTGCCGCAACTGCGGTCACCTTGTAATGGGTACTAAGGCTCCTGCAGCTTGTCCTGTTTGCGCTCATCCTCAGAGCTTCTTTGAGGTTAGAAAAGAGAACTACTAATAGATAGTTGTTTAAAGGTCGGCTCAAATGAGCCGACCTTTATTTTTTAATTTTATTTCATGAAAATCGGCTATTGAAATAAAATATGCTTTGTGATATAATAATATAAACGGTATTACGTTCATTTGGTTAAAATCTGTGCGAAAAAATGCGTAAAACTATAAGATTTCAAAGATTTTTCCATCAAGGAATGGCATAAAATATAACGGAGGCAAAATGAAAATTCTTGTTACTGATGACGAACGCGATATAAGACAGGTGCTAAGGCTCTTGCTTGAAAACAGCGGATACGAGGTACTTGAGGCTACTAACGGCGCTCAGGCGGTTGATATAGTTATGGAGGATAGCTCCATTGATCTATGTATAATGGACGTTATGATGCCCGTGCTTGATGGAGTCGAGGCTGCAGCCCGTATTAGGAGAAATTCCTCTGTTCCGATTTTGTTTCTAACAGCTAAGTCTTTGGATTCCGATAAGGAAATAGCATACGGCAGCGGTGGTGATGATTATATAGTTAAGCCGTACTCGGCGCGTGAGCTACTGCGTAAGGTTGAGGCGCTTACCAGAAGATACACGTCATATAGCGCTAAGGATTTGTCGAAAAATGACGGTATACGTTTAGCAAGCGGCGTTGTTGTTGATATGCACAGCCGTGAGGTGACCAAAAATGGCATATATGTGGATATGCGCGACAAGGAGATAGACGTTTTAATCTTTTTGATTAAAAATAGAGGCAGAGTCGTATCAGCGGACGAACTTTACGAGGGCGTATGGGGTGAGATGCCTCTTGCTTCATCGGGAAACAACGTAACAGTTCACATTTTGAATTTAAGAAGAAAGCTGGAGGACGATTCCTCTGCGCCTAAGGTTATAAGAACCGTATGGGGAAGGGGATACCAAATTGACTAAAAAGCCTGTAATATTTAAGAAGGCAGAATATCACTCTATTACCGAGGCTATGCTGGTATCTTTGGGCGTCAGCATTCTGATAGGCCTACTGGTAGGTATCATACTCAAGTTCGGCGTTGATTTTATCGTTCAGACCGACTATTTGACCGATGAGAAAATCGAAGCGCGAGAGAAGGAAAGTATTAAGGACCTAGAGGATTACGTCACGTACTACGATATCTCATTGACAGATACCAAGCATATAGGCGAATGGGTTAAGAGTGCTAATTTTCTGTACGTTTTGATTTATAAAGACGGTGAGTTGATTTTCGATTCAGGTGAATATTATAGCGAGTCAAGTGTCAATGATAACACTTTTGGCGGACTCACTCCTATAGACCCTGATCAAATTTCGCCGGATGAAAACGATATACACGCTTACCCGGGTGATCTTTTTTGGAAAATGCCGACGCGTGAGGAGTTGTTCACATATACACTCACACGTAATTCGTACAGAATAACGTTTAAAGATACGGAAGCTGTAATACGTGTCGCGGAATATAGTGAGTATATGTATTACGCTTTGGGTAATTTTCTGGGTATTCTCGGCGCTATACTTTCGTTTTTAGGATTTTTAATTTTCAGGATACATATTTTATCGGAAAGAATCAGAAAACTCGGTAAAGACGTAATCGGTGTTGCAGCGGGTGATATTGAGCACGAGATTTCGGTCATCGGAAATGACGAAGTGGCTGAATTATCGACAAATATCGATAATATGCGGCAATCCTTGGTTTACAGTTATAAAAAGCAAAGAGATGCTCAGCAGGCAAATGCGGAGCTTATCACCGCAATGTCACATGATATTAGGACGCCTCTGACTGTTTTGCTCGGTTACATCGACATGATGAAAATGAAAAATGATAACGAAGAGATTAGCGGTTACATACAGGCGGCAGAGCATACGGCACTGAGATTAAAGCGCATGTCGGACGATATGTTTAATTACTTCCGTTTGTTTGGTGGTACTGAATTGAAAACAGAACCGGAGATATACCCCGTGTCAACTCTTTTTTCACAATTGCTTGAAGAATATATCTTTATGCTTGTAGAAAAGGGGTATTTGGTTAATTCAAATATTGAAATTCTTAACACGGTGCAGGGGTTGGAAATCGAAACTGATGCGCCGCAGCTTGCTCGTATTGTCGAAAACATCTTCTCGAATATACTTAAATACGCTGATAAGAGCGCACCTGTGTGCATTAAATTGGATTTAAACAGTAGTTGTTGTAAATTATTATTTACAAACAATGTTGCTAAAAATTTAGACAACGTCGAGAGTAATAATATAGGACTTAAGACTTGTATTAAGATTGCAAATGCGCTTAATATCAAGTTTAATACCGAGAATACAAGCGACGTTTTCACGGTGTCAATTGTGATACCTACATACGTAGAAAGCGTGCCGGTGGACGAGATAACAGTCGAAAAGGGAATTGGTGCAAGGGTGACTTCTGCACTTCGCTCGGCACTCGGATTTTTCAAAAAATGCGGATCTGCCGTTAAGGCTAAGATTGAGCTATTGTTTAGGAGAAAATAAAGATGATGCGCTTTAAGACTATATCGAACTTGTCTGACGTTGACGTATCAGATTTACCTTGTGAGGAATGCTTGCATATCTTTTCGGAGCTTCTTGATATGCCCGGGCTCGAAATTGCATATTGCGTATGTGAGGGCGCGCTTGTGGTGCGAATGTATGACGGGGATGAGTACGTCTTCGATTACCCTTATCTCTTTGACGGTGCAGATGCTGAGTGTGTGCTTCGCGCGATTTCTGTTTACACTAGGCGTGAGATGATTCCTTTTGTTCTAACTAACGTTCCACGTGAGGAGCTGGGGTGTATTACTGACTTATTCCCATTGGTTACAGCAGAGGCGTTTGATGAGGACTTGGATTTATTCGTTGTCAGGGTGGAAAATGAGATAAGCACGCTTAGTGAAATTCCCGAGGCAGCATTTGATGCTGTTACTCTTAAAGAAATTTCTAAGTGCGATATCGAAGCATATTACGAGCTTTGTACAGACGATGACATTAACAAATATTGGGGTTATGATTACAAGATTGATAACCCGAATCCTGCGCTTGATTATTTTTACAACGTAGCAATGGGCGAGTTTAATGCGGGCGTTGCGCTGGCTCTCGGTGTATATGTCGAGGATAAGTTCGTCGGCGAGTGCGTGATGTACGATTTTGATTATTTCGGTAATTGCGAGATAGGTGTAAGGCTTCTTAAGGCTGAGCACTCAAAGGGATATGCCGGTATGGCTTTACGCGCTATTTTCGAGCTTGGCTGTGCGCTTGGGCTTAAGTGTGTGTGTACTCGTGTTAAGGCGGTGAACGCGCCTGCTGTAAAGTTCGTTGGTAAGTATATGGACTTTGTCAGTGAAGAAAACGGTGATAGACTTTACAGCTTCACAATTGAATAACAAAAAACAAAAAAGGCGAGGACTAAAATTGTTTCCTCGCCTAAAATATTGCTTATTGGTGGGTAAATAATAACCAAAGTTTACATTATTCTGCGTTTTTAGTTGCGATTGGTTACTTTTTACCTCTTTTGTATAACTCAATAGAGTCCTTGATGCTCTGGTTTGTACTCTCGATTTCATCACGGAATTCATCTGTGCTGACGCGTAATGCGCCACTGCCGAGCACCATAAATTGCTCCTGCATATCCGAGGTAACGACACGCACCTGATACTTATTTACGAGGTCTGCGGTCGTTTTTTCTATATATGCATCGGCGGTCTCACCCTCCTTCGTGTAGACGACGGTAGTGTTTCCGCATATCTCGGTTGAGCCCTGGTTGTCCTTGCGTCTATATGCATCGAAAACGACTATGCACTTGCATTTTCTATATGCAGAATAGTTACACATAATGCGTATTAATGTGTCACGACCGAGTGAAAAATCACTTTCGCTGAGCACTCGTAATTCTTCCCAGGCAAAGATGACGTTGTAGCCGTCGATTATAAGAATGTCCTCAAGCTTTTTATGAGGCTTATCTTTTCTTTGCGGCTTTTGCGGTGCTTCGTTTACCTTTTTCTCACTATAACTCTTGCGCTTAATTTTTCCGTAGGTCGCCTCGAAGATGCGCATAAGCTCCTTGTCCTCCTCACGCGAGGTAGCATAGTCCTTGTGCTGACTTCTTATCGCCTTAGTTACGGTTTGCTCAGCTTCCGCTTTTCTGAAGCCCGGCAGAGCATGCATAAGCTCGTCTGCCTCTGACCAATGTACAGTGTAACCGCTTCCGGCTTTGCAGAACACCGAGTGCGGTGTGTTTGCTTCGTCAAGCTCGGGATTATAGGCGTAGCGCGCAATAATTTGTTCGGGATTGTGCGCAGGAATATATTTACCGACGTTGAGCGTTATCTTGCCCGCGCCCTTGGTGTATGCTCGAAGCGTGGTGGGGTACGCGCGTATAGTACTGACTGGAGCGTAGCCCTCAACCGTCACAGATGATTCACTGAAGTGTTGCTCGATAATCTCACCGTGCATATTACTTATATCCTGTATAAGCCTGCCTGCGTTTTCACTCGGTACTTGGATGGAGAAGTCAAACGTGGGCTCTAAAATCACCGACTCCGCTTTCATAAGTCCTTGTCGGATAGCGCGGTAGGTTGCCTCACGAAAATCACCGCCCTCAGTATGCTTAAGATGCGCCCGTCCCCCGACGATAGTGATTTTTAATTGGTCAAGCGGAGCGCCGATAAGCACGCCTCGGTGCTGCTTTTCTTCAATATGGGTGATAATAAGCCTTTGCCAATTAAGCGCAAGGCTGTCACGGTCACAGTCCGCGGAGGTAATAATGCCGTCCTCGCTTTCGCTCGGCTCTATGCGAAGATGCACCTCCGCGTAGTGTCGTAAGGGCTCGAAATGCCCTGAGCCGTATACTGCATCCTTAATAGTTTCCTTATAGAGTATCTCGCCCTCGCTAAAGCTTATATCGAAGCCGAAGCGCTCCTTAACAAGACGCGTTAGGACCTCGAGCTGTATCTCGCCCATAAGGCTAACGCGAATTTCGCCTGTCTGCGAGTTGAACTTTAACGAAAGTGCGGGGTCCTCCTCGGATAACTCCTTGAGCTTAATATAAGCGTCTGTAGGGGAGAGCCCATCGGGTAAAATTACCGAATAATCAAGCACTGGCACAAGTGTTGCCGCCTCTGCTGCTTCAATGCCGATACCCATACCCGCGCGGGTTTCGTTAAGACCATAGACTGCGCATATCGTACCCGGTAGTGCTTCCTTGAGCGGCTTCGACTTATCTGCACTGAATACTCGGAGCTCCTCAATCTTCTCCTCTGCGTAGCCGCTTGCGGTCGGAATATTTAACACGTCCTTGGGGTGAAGAGCACCGCCAGTCACCTTAACAAAGGTTATGCGCCTGCCACTTTCATCACGCATTATTTTATATACCTTACCGCCAAAAAGTGTCTTTGAATACTCACTTTGCAAAGTATAGTTATCAATTGCGTGCAATAATTCCTTTACACCCTTAGTTTTAAGGGCTGAACCGAAGAAACAAGGAAAAATCTCACGCGCCTTTATCGCCTTAGAAATCGTATCGCCGACAAGTGCACCCGTCTTAAAGTATTCGTCAATCATATCCTCGCTTACAGACGCTACGTTCTCGTAAAATTCGTCCGTGTTAGTATTCTGGAAGCTGACACATTTCTTGGACAGCACAGTTTTAAGCTCGTCTAAAAGCTCACGGCTGTTTCTGTCGGATATATCAGTCTTGTTAACGAAAATAAAGGTAGGAATACGCCTTTGCTCTAAGAGTTGCCAGAGCGTTTTCGTATGCGGATGCACACCGTCAGTTGCACTTATTAAGAGTATGCAGTAATCCTGTACCGCCATAGCGCGCTCAGCCTCGCAGGAGAAGTCGACGTGGCCCGGAGTATCAACGATTGTAAAGTGCGTGTCGCCGTAATCCATTACTGCCTGCTTTGAGAAGATGGTAATTCCTCGTTCCTTTTCGAGTGAGTAGGTGTCAAGATAGGTGTCGCCCTTGTCGACTCTGCCGAGCCTTTGCGTGACGCCTGCGGTATAGAGCATAGCCTCAGAAAGCGTGGTTTTACCCGCATCAACGTGCGCGGTAATTCCTATTACTATATTCTTCATTGGCTATCCTCCTTTGGTAATTTTCTTAGAGATTTATATATGGCGATGCTTAATTTCGTGGTATTGAAGTCTAAATTTCCTTTAGCGTTTGCGAGTATAGAGATTGCGATTTTCTTTTTCTTATCGAATATGTAATTTGTGCGAAATCCGGCAGATGCGCCTCTATGGAACAGATACTTTCCGCTCGTGTACATATTCCACCCAAGACCGACACCCAGACGTGCGCGCAATCCCTTAAACATTCTGCGCTTCGTCTGCGCAAGCACCTGATAATTCTCGTTACAGAACATGCACTTTTCAAGGAATGTAAGTGAATCGACTATATTCGTTTTTAAACCGCCTGCGCTGAGATATGGGTTGCTGTCGTTCCACTTTATAGTTCCAATTTTGCGTCTTTTGCGGTAGCTCTCAAGCGATGTGCCGTCCGGATTAAATCCCGTGGAGGTGAGTCCAAGCTCCTTGTTTAAAAAGTCGCTCATAACGGACTGATACGTGTCGTTTTCGACTGCGCCAATCGCTTCGCCTATCAGAGCGTAATTAAGGTCGCAGTAGCAATGGTCGCGTGGGAGCTTAAGCTTATGGTGATTACAGTATTTCAGTAACTTTTCTCTTGTCTCATTGCTATAAAAATTGACGTTTATGCCAAGGGTGGAGAAAATGAGTGTGAAAAGATTTTTAAAGCTTCGGAAAGGACTGTATGCAAAATGCGTTGCCAAATCCAGAATTGTTGCCGAAGGCTCTGAGATTTTTAAATACTGCCCGATTGAATCGTCGAGGCTCATCTTGCCATCACATACTAGCTTTGCCAGCAAGGTGGCAGTATATATCTTAGTAATCGAGCCAAGACTATATAAATACGAGCACTCATTGCTAACGCTTCCTTTGTCTATAACCCAAAAATAACGCTTGTCGTTTATACTAACGCCGATTGACAAGGTAAGGTTTGGCTCAGCCTTGACGTATCCGTCTATCATATCACGCGCATCTTGACTAAGCAAAGAAAGCATAGGGCGCTCCTTTCGAAAAAATCTCTAGTTGAGTATATCATATATGCAGAAAAGTGTCAAGGTGATTGAGGTTAAACGAACTTACAAATGAAGTGTAGGGAGAAAAAGCGAATATTTTTTGAAATTTGACAAAAAACTATCTAAAAAGCTATTGACAAACCGATTTTTTTGTGTTAAAATAGTCAAGCGTAAAAGCAAAGCGGAATTGTGTAACGGTAGCACAGCAGACTCTGACTCTGTTCGTCTGGGTTCAAATCCTGGTTCCGCTGCCAGAAAAAAAGACCACCATCTCGGTGGTCTTTTTTCTTTCCTTTGGCGGCGAAACCGCGGATTTAAACCCAGTCGTTGCACCGCAACGAGAGTTCGCATTTGAGCCGTAGAGCGCGTCGAGCTTGCTATTAAGCGGCAAGCGTGCGAATATTCGCCAAAGGCGAACAGCTTAGTTCCGCGCTCCTTGCGTAAACTCTGTATGATGGGGTTGGCGTCCTACACCGGAATGCTGAACTTTAACTTTTAATGTCTTTGCCCAAAGCATTCTTTCAAATCAGTAAGCCCTTTCGGCTTCTTATAATCTTCCTTATTCCAAAAAAGAGGGTTCCCGACAAAAAGAATTTTAAGCTTTCCTGAGGATATTTTTTCATAGAAAACCGAAAGGACATCGGGTCTTGCATGTGATATGAACGCGCCAAAATATTTTTGATTAAATTCACGTGTCAAAGCAATGATCTTCACTGTATCGCTTAAAACAAGGTCACAAAACTTTTTCATACAGCTTTGCAAAAGGAAAAGGTTTATGTGATATTTATTAAGCCTGGTATACTCAAGCTCATCAACCAATTTGTTAATTGGCGGTGCAAGATTCCACAATGGAACATTGGAAATGTAAGTAATGCCAAGCTTGCCTATTTTCATTTGTTCAGGAGTGAATGGCTCTTGCCTGTCAAAGATATAACTATTGACCTCTGCTCCGGCTCGTCCTGAAAGTGAATAACCGTGATCAGCCTCGTCTGTATCCGGTGAATCTATTATGAGAACTATTTCTTCGTCTTGTGGGTGAATATCGGGAACAACATAACCG
>JAZQRW010000213.1:0-7660 GCA_045629765.1 Eubacteriales bacterium | reverse complement strand
TAGCTCAGTTGGTAGAGTACTGGTCTCCAAAACCATGGGTCGTGGGTTCGAGTCCTTCCGCCCCTGCCAAAAATCGACAAGTTTCGGCTTGTCGATTTATTTTTTTAAAAAAAAGTTCGGCAGGGCGGTTGGACTCTCACCCTTCGGGTTCTCCGACGGCTCCTTAAAACATAGTCGTTATGCGTCGCTCCTATGTTCGCTCCTTTAACTCCTTGTTTTATATCGGGCGCTTCGTAAAAACAACTCTCAGTTGTTTTTCCTCGCTCACCCTGGAGGTGCACCAAGAAAAAAGACCGTTTATTAACGGCCTTTTTTTCTATCCAATCCGAAGGGTTGGTATGGAATCGCGCCGCAGGCGTGTATGTAATCGCTGCAAGCGTATGGTATCACGCGATAGCGTGTATCTTCCTTCGGATTGATTCCATACATCACTGCGTGATGGGTCCATACAAGGCTTTGCCTTGATTTCATACCGCAATACGTTGCGGATAATATACACGCCTTCAGCGTGATTTTTTAGAGTTCTCTTTTTAACCTCTAAACACAAAAAGTCGTTATTATTTGCGCATTAGCGTCTTCTGCGCTCATCACTATTTTGTTTTTATTGTTTATAAACTTTTTTTAGTCAAAATTTCATCTTAGGTGTTGCAAATAACAATTATTTTTACTATAATAAAATTATAATTTACATTTTTTCATCACTAAATAAAATCACAAATTAAAAAAGGCGGTAAACTATGGCAGTAATTACAGTAATTTGCTCAGGAATGATGGGCTCGGCCATTACCTTTCCTGCAGCTCACAACGGTCACACCATTCGCTTGGTAGGCTCTCCGCTCGATAATCACATCATTGAGCATGGTAAAAGAACGGGTGAGCATCTGACCCTTTCACAGTATAGAAAGAATAATGATACCAACGGAATCGATGAGCCGTTCGTAATGCCCGGGTCGGTCACTTTCCACTATATTGATGAAATGGAGACGTGCATCAAGGGCGCGGATTTAATTATCTGCGGCGTTTCTTCCTTCGGTATGGATTGGTTCTGTGAGAACGTTATCCCAAATCTGCCTGAGGAAATCCCACTTCTCTCTATCTCAAAGGGTATGATTGATGATGGAAAGGGCGAGGGCCATTTAATCTCATATCCCGAATATATGCAGCGCTTTACCGATAAAAACTTGCGTATTTACGCCGTAGGCGGACCTTGCACGTCCTACGAGCTTGCGGTTCAAGATCCCACCGAGGTCGTCTTCTGCGGTCCCGATATGAAGACTCTGCGCTGGCTAAAATCCCTATTTGAAACCGATTATTACCACATCAGCCTCTCTACAGACGTTCACGGTGTTGAGTGCGCGGTTGCGTTAAAGAATGCCTATGCCTTAGGCGTTGCGCTCGCCATAGGTCTGTCTTACAAGAGAGAGGGTAAGACTCTTGAGCATTACAACTCTCAGGCAGGCCTATTTATGCAGGCATCTCGCGAGATGTATCTTCTTTTAGATATATTTGAAAGCACTGCAGAGCGCAATATCTTCGTCGGTATCGGTGACCTTTACGTTACGGTCTTCGGCGGTAGAAACAGAAAGCTCGGCGCTTTGCTAGGTCAAGGCTACACTTACGAGGAATCAATGCAAAAGCTCCCGGGTATCACCATGGAGGGCGTTGTAATAAGCCGTCGCACCGCTAAGGCAGTAGAACAGCTTGCCGCACTCGGCAAGGTGAATATGAGCGACTTCCCGCTTCTTCGACACATCAAGGAGCTATTAGACGACGAGGCTGTCGTTAATATCCCCTGGAGCGACTTTGAGAACGAATACGAAGGTTAACCTTAATACAGCGTTACTCTTGGATATGATTATATCACACGAAAAGTATTTTTTCAACCTACAATTAGGTATTAATGGTAAAAGTTATGAGATTTGAATTTAATTTTGATAAAAAAATCGCCAAGATTCGTCCTATGCACGCCGTAGGTCAACCACCTATGCTTGGAACGAACACTTCTTATTTTCATTATTTAACCGATGCTTCCATTCCATACTCGCGTCTGCACGACGTCGGAGGTAATTTCGGCGGTAATATGTTCGTTGATATTCATAATATCTTCCGTGACTTCAACGCCGACGAGAGCTTGGAGGAGTCATACGACTTTGGTTTCACCGACATTCTGATTTCAGGACTTGTAAAAGCTAATTGCTCGCCCATTTTCCGTCTTGGAGAAACCATTGAGAACTATCACAACGTAAGAGCGTACCGCATTTTTCCGCCTAAGGATAACGCAAAATGGGCGCGTATATGTGAGCACATAATCCGTCACTACAACGAGGGCTGGGCAAACGGCTTCCATCACGGCATTAAGTATTGGGAGATTTGGAACGAGCCTGACAACGGCAGAGACGATGCGGAAAACCAGATGTGGCACGGCACCAAAGAGCAGTTCTTCGACCTATACGAAACGACCGCGAAGCATTTAAAATCCGTTTTTGGCGACACTATCAAGGTCGGCGGATTTGCCGCATGCGGCTTCTACTATATTTTCTCTAACCCGCAAAAATTCGAGATTGACTGTGAAAGACAAGAGGAATTTTCCGGCGAAAGATTTTTAAACTTCCTTGAATGGATAGAAGATTTCCTCTCATTTATCAAGAAAACCAATACGCCCATAGACTTCTTCTCCTGGCACAGCTATCTTTCAACCGAGGACACACTCGCATGCGCCGAATATTGCCGAATATTGCTTGAAAAATACGGCTTTGAAGGACTCGAGACGCAGATGAACGAGTGGAACAACGCCTGCATAGCCGAATCCTCGGTAAACGGCAGAAAGCTTCTCGGCACTACCGAGGCTGCCGCACGCGCCGCCGCTATGATGGTCGCAATGCAGCAGTACTCCACTACCGATATTCTTTGCTACTACGACGCGCGAATCGGCGTGTCAGCATACGGAGGAATGTTCAATCCCGTAACGCTTAAGCCCTGGCCCCTTTACTATTCCTTTGCCGCATTCGGCGAATTATATCGCTTAGGCGAGCAGGTTGAGTGTATCTACCCTCGCACTAAGGACGTGTTCGCACTCGGCGCAACCGATGGCAACAAGCACGCCGCACTCTTTGTCAACTCCACAGCGAATGACGTGTCGGTAGAAACGAATCTTTCGTCAGCTATGAGCGCCTACGCCATTGACGGTGAAAAGAATCTTGAGCTTGCTCTTTTAAACCCAAAGAAGTTCACGCTTAAGGCGCACACCGTAGTGCTTTTCAAAAACTGATAATACAGAGCCTAAAGCAAAATTAACAAAAAAATCATCTATATAAATCTAAAGCGAGGAGACCGCACCTTTACGGAATCCTCGCCTTTTTCTATTCAGCTATTCATCAAAAAGCGGTGTTGAGAAATATCTCTCTGCCGTGTCGGGAAGCACGGTGACGACCGTCTTGCCTCGTCCCAGCCTTTTAGCCATTTTAACGGCAGCGGCTACGTTAGTTCCGCTGCTGATACCGCAAAGAATTCCCTCCTTACGTGCCAGCTCACGCGCTGTATCCAGAGCCTCCTCGTCGGTTACGATGCACACCTCGTCAATAATATCTCGGTTGAGTATCTCGGGTATAATTCCGTCACCTATTCCCATCTGAACGTGCGTACCAATAAGTCCACCCGAGAGAATTGCGGCGTTTTCAGGCTCGATTGCCCATATAGTCATATCTGGATTTTCACTCTTTAACACCTCGCCAATGCCCGTAAGCGTGCCACCCGTACCAATTCCCGAGCAAAATCCGTGTATTGCTCCATTTACCGCCTCAAGTATTTCTCTTGCGGTAGCGTTCCTTTGTATCTCGGGGTTAGCAGGATTTTCAAACTGCTGAGGCACAAATACATTCGGGTCGCTCTCTTTCATTTTAAGAGCGAGTGCAAGGCACTCCTCGATACACTTACCTATATTGCCCTCGTCACGCACCAAGATCACTTCGGCACCGTAATGTCTAACGAGCTTTCTGCGCTCCTCGCTTACCGAGTCAGGCATAATTATTTTCACCTTATAACCGCGTACCGCGCCTACAAGAGCCAAGCCTATGCCCTGATTACCACTCGTCGGTTCAACTATAACACTATCCTTATGTAAAACGCCTCTTTTCTCTGCGTCAAGAATCATATTGTACGCAGTGCGCGTCTTTATTGATCCGCCAACGTTCAGTCCCTCAAACTTAACGAGAATTTGGGCATCATTTTCTTCTGTTAGGTGCTTGAGCCTTATCATTGGTGTGTTGCCCATAGCATCAAGAATTGAATTATAAATCATTTATATCCCTTTCTCAATATATGCACTTTAAAGATTAAGGAGCATATATATTGCATAACTGTCGCAAAATGTAAATATATGTTAACTTTTTATAGTGAAATACCGTTTTCACGTGTATCAGACTTACGAGCCTTCTCAATATCTATACCGCTCTGATTATCCAACACAAATTGAACGGCGGTCTTTACTCCGTAAATCAATGCACTCTCACTAAGCTCAAAGCTTGAGTGGTGTGCAACGCCACCGCTGATTCCCTTATCAAGATTTCTTGTTCCGGTTCTAAAGAACACAGCGGGAACGACGTCTCCGAAACGAGAGAAGTCCTCAGAGCTTATACTGATAGGAAATTCAACGACGTTATCCTCGCCCACTACCTTAGCCATAGACAGCTTAAGCAAATCCGACAAATAAGGATTGTTGTAAACGCAGCTTGATTTCATTGGGCCGTGCGTAGTAATTTTTGCGCCGGTGTCCTCTTCCAGTCCACGGCATATCTTCTCTATACGGCTGTAAATAAACTCACTGACCGCAGGATTAAAGGTACGGATAGTACCGGTCATAGTTGCATTCTCGGCAATAACATTGTGTGTAGTACCCGCATTTAGTGTGCCTATTGAGCAAAGATATCTTTCAACCGGCGACACCTCGCGACTTAAGACGAGCTGAATGGCATTGTAGAGTCGCATTGCAACAGCCAATGCATCAATGCCCTTGTGTGCCAACGCCACGTGCGCGCTCTTACCTACAATCTCTATCTTGAAGTGTCGGCTCGTAGCCTGGGATTCCTTAGGGCAAATACCAACCACGCCCTCGTTAATAGCATTGGTAACGTGCTGACCGATTATAACGTCTACGTCGTCAAGCACTCCGTTTTCAATCATCATAATTGCACCGCTTTTGACGCCCTCCTCGCTTGGCTGGAAGATTAGCTTTACTCTGCATTTAAGCTCGTTTTCCATACCCTTTAGCACCTTAGCCACGCCAAGGAGCATAGCCGTGTGCGCATCGTGACCGCAAGCGTGCATAAGTCCCTCGTTTTTCGAGCAATAGGGCAGGTCGTTATTTTCGGTAATACGAAGCGCATCCATATCAGCCCTTATTGCAATCGTAAAGCCCTGCTTTTCGGGGTTAATATATCCTACGACGCTTCCCTTGCCGTACTTTTCGGTATATTTAATGCCTATAGCGTCGAGTTCCCTCTCAACTACGGCAACCGTCTTAGGTAGGTCAAAATCTACCTCGGGATATTCGTGTATCTCACGCCTTAATTTAGTTACATAATCCGAAATTTCCGAATACACCATCATTTACCTCAATCATTCTTTAATATATGCTTTGTAAAGATGAACGATATTGATATCCTCATCCATATCAAGTCCGTGTGAGCCACATTCACCGTCTATCTCATGACATCCGTGGTCCATAGCAAATCCCAATAGGGTATTATGTCCCTTCCAATTCGTCTTAATAATATTTGAAAGGACTCCGAAGAAATGGTCGTTCACGCTAAGCGCCGCCAACGACTTTACACCCTCGGGGCCGTTTTTGTGCATCATTGTATCGTAGTTACCGTTATATATAACGATAAAATCATACTCGTCGCGAAGAATAAGCTCAACCGCCTTAGCGTTAACCTCCTCCATCGTGTCGTATATGAAATAATCCATCCTTCGCTCTAAGAAAATCTTTGATAGACTGTCGCCTGCAGTACAGACGATAACCGGTCGCTTACCGCAACGAATGAGAGCGTCAAAGATAGAATCGATTTTAATAACCGGCTTTACGTACGCCCGAATGCCGTGAACGATTGGCTGTGCACCGGTGTACATCGTACCAAAGCAAACCGGAGTAACCGACGGCATCACCGTCGCAAAGGGAATCTCAATACCTTGAGCACCACACACGTTAGGCATAAATCCATCGTATTTTCTCTGTATCCACTCGGCAATAGCGTCGGGATTATACATAACTATGCGGTCAACTCCGGCTTTACCAAAACTATCGTCAATGTATTTAACGAGAGTGGGGTTTGCCGGTGCCGCGTGCTCGGGCGCATCAATTTTCATAGCGTAGGCAAGCGCAGCCGCAAGAGTATCAAGTGAATCCGAATTATACATAACGAAGCCCTTACTTTTATGTTTTTTACAATTATAGCATACTTTTTTAAAAAATAAAAGAGAATATTTATATTTTAAATAATTTTTTATGAAAAGCAAAAAACTGCCCCAAGCACTTTGTAACTCGCGCTCAGGGCAGCCTCGCTATTATTTTATTAGTAATTAACTAAATAGGTTCTTAAACCAAGCAATAATGCTCTCAAACCAAGCAATTATTCTCGCGAAGAAGCCTGTAGGCTCTTCCTCGGGAGCATCTATGCTGTGACCGCATTCGCAGAACTGCTTGCCGTCAATCGCTTCGCCATAGCTGTGCTCAACCTCGTCAGTCTTTGCTCCGCAAGCACATTCGTGCCAGTGGTGAGTATCATTATACCTGATTATCGAGTAATCGTGAGTGATTTCTCTTACGTATCCGCAAGTGCAATCGGTGTCGCAAGCATTATCAAAGTCATGCTCTGCCTTTTTATCTACCGCTCCACAAGCACATTCGTGCCAGTGGTGAGCTTCGTCACTCTTCCACTCAGATGAGTATTCATGAGCTAAGAGTTCTCCGTAAGAATTGTTACATTCCTTACATACCGCAAGCTCCGTGCAGGTAGCACTGCCTCCGTTACACAATCCGTCATCGAATATTCTGTCACAAACGTCGCATTCCTTGTAGTGAACACCATTTACACTAATCCACTCTTCAGATGTATGATTAGCCTGGTTAATTCTTTCACCACAGTTACATACCTGCCAGTGTGCAGAGGAATCATTTTTCCAGCCCTCAACACCCGTTGTGTCGTGGTTATCGGCATCAAGATCACCGTATGCAGTGGCGCAAGTCTCGCAAACCGCCTTATCCATACAGGTAGCCTCACCGCCGCTATGCTTAGCCTTGGTATCCTCATTAACCGTGCCGCATACAGAACACTCGGTCCAGTGATAGGTTGCATCGTTCTTGTTTACGCTAAAGTCGTGAGTAATCTCTCTTACGTATCCGCAAGCACAACTTGTATCACAAGCATTGTCAAAGCTATGCTCTGCCTTTGTACTTTCATCAACCGCACCGCAAGCACATTCGTGCCAATGGTGAGTATCATTGTGCTTAGCTACTGAGTAATCGTGAGTGATCTCTCTTACGTATCCACAAGCGCAACTTGTATCACAAGCATTGTCAAAGCTATGCTCTGCCTTTGTACTTTCATCAACCGCACCGCAAGCACATTCGTGCCAATGGTGAGTATCATTGTGCTTAGCTACT
>JAZQRW010000212.1:0-3153 GCA_045629765.1 Eubacteriales bacterium | reverse complement strand
TTGTTTATTAACAAATTACAGCCGTTTTTTTCTACACATAGCGGAGCAAAAATATGAACAAAAATCTTGAAAATTTTAGATAAATATTGTATAATTTGATTAGATGTTGATGTGAGACACTCGCAAAAGACACCGCAAATTATAAAATGCATTAAGGAGATTTTCTAAAAATGGAAAAGGTTTACACAAAAAGTATACGTAACGTTGCGCTCCTCGGACACAGTGGGGGCGGTAAAACATCTCTGGCTGAGTCAATGCTTTATATTTCAAGAGTAACAGATAGACTAGGCAATATTGCCGATGGAAATACAGTATGCGACTACGATCCCGAAGAAACTAAGAGAGGCTAATCAATTTCCGCCTCCACAGCACCTCTTCTTTGGAATGGTACTAAGATTAACATTCTCGACACACCCGGCTTCTTCGATTTTGTGGCTGAGGCAAGACAGTGCGTCAGAGTTGCCGACGCCGCTATTATCGTCGTTGACGGTAAGGCGCGTATTGTGGTAGGTACTGAGCTTGGCTGGAACCTTGCTACCGAGGCAGGTATTCCCAAGGCGTTCTTCATCAACCGCTTTGACGACGGTGAGGCGAGATTCTATAAGGTATTCGGCGCTATAAGAGAGAAGTACGGTCTTACGGTTTGTCCTATCCAGATTCCGATTATTGACGGCGATACGGTTATCGGCTTTGCAAACCTTGTTGATATGGCGGTTTATACCTTCGAAAAGGCTACGGGCGAATATATCCGCTCCTCCATTCCCGACAAATTTAAGGACGTATGCAACGAATATCACAATATGCTTCTTGAGGCTATAGCACAGACCAGTGACGAGCTTATGGATAAGTTCTTCAACGAAGAGCCTATTTCTCGTGAGGAAGCACTTGAGGCGATCCACCAGGGCATTATCACGGGTGACATTATTCCCGTATTCTGCGGTGCCGCACTTAAGAACTGGGGTATCAAGACCTTCCTTGATACTATTGCGGAATCCTTCCCAAGACCTCTTGCGCGTAAGGTTGAGCATCTCGTTAACGAGGACGGTACTATTTCCGAGACTCCTATTGAGATGGACGGCGTTACCTCACTCTTTGTATTTAAAACTATTGCTGACCCATTCGTTGGTAAGATGTCCTTCTTCAAGGTTATGAACGGTACTCTTACTAAAGATATGGCACTCAAGAATACTACTACCGGTGCTACCGAAAAGATTAATAAGATATTTATCCTAAGAGGTAAGAAGCAGATTGAGTGCGAAGAGCTTGCTTGCGGTGATATCGGTGTTACGGCTAAGCTTGCAAATACCAATACCAACGATACCTTGACTGCGGCAGCAACTGCTATTAAGTATGCTCCCATCACTTATCCAAGACCTTACTACACTATGGCTATTACGCCTAAGGCAAAAGGTGATGAGGATAGAATTTCTACGGGTATTGCAAGACTTCTTGAAGAGGATCTTACTATCAAGTACGAGAACAACCCCGAGACTAAGCAGCTGACGATTTCCGGTCTTGGCGACATTCACCTTGATATTCTCGTTTCTAAGCTTTGCAACCGCTACGGCGCAAACGTTGAGCTCGCCAAGCCCAGACTTGCATACAGAGAAACTATTAAGAAGACTGTAGACGTTGAAGGTAAGCATAAGAAGCAGTCCGGCGGATCAGGTCAGTACGGCCACGTTAAGATTAAGTTCTTCCCGGCGGAGGCTGAGGGACTTACCTTTACTGAGAGCGTATTCGGAGGTGCAGTTCCTAAGAACTTCTTCCCGGCGGTAGAGCAGGGACTTAAGGACTGTATGGCGAAGGGCGTGCTTGCCGGATATCCCGTTGTAAACCTTGGTGCTGAATTGTACGACGGCTCGTATCACGACGTTGACTCTAACGAAATTTCCTTCAAGCTTGCAGCGGCTATCGCATATCGCGAGGGCTTGCCTAAGGCGGGACCCGTAATTCTTGAGCCGGTAGGCGCACTTAAGGTTTATATTCCCGACTCTTACGTCGGTGACGTTATGGGTGACCTTAACAAGCGACGCGGCAGAGTAATGGGTATTGAGCCATGTGAGGACGGTACTGACAGACAGGTAGTTCTCGCCGAGGTTCCGTTTGCTGAAATGACCGATTACGTAATAGCTCTGAGAGCTTCTACACAGGGCAGAGGTAAGTTTGACTTTGACTTCATCAGATACGACGAGGTTCCCGCTTCGCTTACCGATAAGATTATTGCCGAGGCTGCTAAAAACGATTAATTTACATTAAAATACACGCATTTTTGGGGAGTTGGACCGGTTCTGACTCCTCAATTTTTTTACAATTTCAAGACTATTTTGTGAACGAAAAATGGCTGTTTTTAATATTTTCTTGACATATATAAAATAATATGGTATAATAGGTCGTAAACTCTTATATTTTAGAGGTGAAATTATGGACGTAATCAATGGAAATATAACAGCTGCCGAAGAGGCAGTTAACCCCAATCTTTCTATACACGAATTTGATACACCCGCGTACAGACCGAGAAAAAAGCGTCTTGGCGACAGAAAAGAGGGAAGACGCCTTCGTACACTCAAGCCTATGTTCTACGTAATTCCTTTTATTATGAAGGAAAGAAACGACTCGCAGAACCAGTTTGAGGACGTCATAGACATTACCAATATTGAGCGTTACCTTGATAAGAAGCATCAAGAAGGCTTTACCGATATGACACTCCTACACGTTATTTTTACGGCGTATTGCAGAGTCATAGCCGATAGACCCGCTATCAACCGCTTTATTGCCGGTAGACGCGTTTACGCTCGAAATAACATCGAGTGCGTTATGGAGATTAAGCGTGAGTTTACTCTTCAGGGTGATGAGAGAACCGTAAAGTTGATACTCGACCCTCGTGATAATATTTACAACGTATATCATAAGTTTAAGGCTGCCGCTAACGAGGCTTTAAAGGAAGGCACCGATTTTGATAAGGTTACCGGTCTTTTAGCAAAACTCCCCAGATTTGTATTCAGGGGCGCTATGGCTCTTCTTCGTTGGCTCGACTTTAACAATCTTTTGCCAAAGATGCTTATGAACGTCAGCCCATTCCACGGCTCTATGATTATAACCTCTATGGGCTCGCTCGGTATTCCCGCAATTTACCATCATCTATACGATTTC
>JAZQRW010000211.1:0-5025 GCA_045629765.1 Eubacteriales bacterium | reverse complement strand
CCCTCGCCTATCATCTTCTGAATCATATAGTCTGAGGGAATAACTACGTCATAGTTTACCGCGCTGTTGGTAAGCTTTGCGTACATATCCTCGTTGGTTGCGTAGGTTGAGTAATTAACCTTGATGTAGCACTTGTATTTGTCAGCAAGGTTTCTGTTAAAGTAGTCCTCGAACGCCGCGTTGACGTCAAAGAGTCCGCACTCCTCGTCGTCCTCGTCCGAGATGTATTCGCCCCAGTTGTACACGTTGAGGTTCTTTGTTGGGTATTTGCTGTAATCGATTTTCTCCTCTTCCTCAGTGCCACCGCCTGAGCAGGCGCAAAGCGTGAGGATTAGCGACGTAAGGAGTGCAAAAATCAATAAAACACTTAATTTCCTCATTTTTTCGTGCCTCCCTTAGCCTGATTATGTGTCTTCTTGAAGCTCTTAAGGTTGGAGATTATAAGAAGAGTAAATACCGTGATGATAATCAAGGTCGAGAGCGCATACATATCCGGCTTAACCGTCTTCTTAGTCATTGAATAGATAAGAAGAGGCAGAGTCTGGAAGTTGGACGGGCTCACGAAGTAGGAGATTACAAAGTCGTCCAGTGATAGCGTAAACGCCATTACCATACCCGAAAGAACTCCGGGCATAATATTTGGCAGCTTAACCTTAAAGAACGCTTGAATAGGTGTACAGCCAAGGTCGAGTGCCGCCTCGGAGAGCGAGTCGCCAAGCTCCTCAATTCTCGGTAGAACCGAGAGAATAACGTACGGCAGACAGAACGTCGTGTGGGCAATCAGCATTGCCACGAAGCCTATGGAGTCATAGTCCGTGATTTTTAATGCGCTAACCACCGCCGCAAAGAAGAGCATAAATGATACGCCCGTTACGATATCGGGGTTCATCATTGGTATATTCGTCACCGTTTCAATAGACTTACGCAGCCACTTTGTCCTCATTCGGTGTAAGCCCTCTGCCGCCGCCGTACCGATAACGGTGGACAGAATTGCAGAGCAGACCGCAAGAATTAAGGTATTGCTAAGTGCAATGAACGCCGTGTCGTCGTTGAACAGCTTTATGTACCAATCAAGGCTGAAGCCTGCAAACTTTGCCGTGCTCTCGGTTTCATTGAATGAGAAGAGCACGAGTGTAACGATTGGAATATAGAGAATTCCGAAGATGATACAAAGGTAAATTCTTGACAGATGCTTTTTCATGGAATGATACCTCCGTTATCGTCCTCGGTAAACTTGTTCATAATACCAAGGGAGATAATGATGAGTATCATCATAACGAGCGAAATAGCCGCGCCGACGTTGTAAGCGCCCGTTACGAACTGTCTTTCAATCGTGTCACCGATTAGCTCAAACGTGCCTCCGCCAAGCTTCTGTGAAATATAGAACGTGCTGATTGACGGAACGAATACCATAGTAACGCCTGAAATTATACCCGAAAGTGAAAGGGGAAGAATAACTCTTGTTAAGGTGTTGAAGGTATTACAGCCGAGGTCACTCGCTGCCTCCCACATATTTTTATCAATCTTGGAAATGCAGGTGTAAATCGGGAGCACCATATATGGCAAGAAGTCGTATACCATACCGAAGATAACAGCGCCCTTAGTGCCGACTATATGAAGTGTCGTGCCTAAGAGAGTGTTTAAGAAGCCGCCGTCATCGAGGATTGCCATAATCGAATAGGTTCTTATAAGTAGGTTTGTCCACATTGGGAGCATCAGAAGCATAATGAAAATCTTCTGATGATTTGGCTTCGCCTTAGCGATGATGTACGCTAGGGGATAGCCAACGAGAAGACATATAAATGTCGCTATAATTGAGAGCTCTATTGACAGACCGAATATTGCCACATAGTCGGACAGCGCAGTAACGTTTTCAAGTGAAAATGCACCGTTGGGGTCTGTAAAAGCGTAATATACGACGATAATCAAGGGCAGAATGATAAACATAGTAGCCCAGACCGTATGTGGCGCCGCTGCAATAGAACGCATAAATGAGCGTTTATCTTTCATCTTTTATTCCTTAGGTAAGAATACCGTGCGCTTTCTTTGTTTTAGAATTCCTCAGCAGACTCAACGTCGGAGAGCTGGTCGATTTCATCCGAGAAGGACGAGTAGTCACCGAACATACCGGAGTACTTAGACTTCTTCATAATATGAATTGCGTCAGGCTCAATATAGAGTCCGATGTGCTGATCGGGGGCAACGTAGTCAGTAGACTGTATCATCCACTTGAAGCCCTTGATATCTACGATAATCTCGTAGTGTACGCCCTTAAAGGTAACTGCGGTAACCTGACCGGTGAGCATACCTTTTTCGGGTTCAACCACGTCAACGTCCTCCGGTCTTACGACGACGTCAACCGCCTCACCCTTTTCAAAGCCGCTGTCAAGACAGTCGAATACGTGACCTGAGAACTTAGCCTTGAAGTCGTCAAGCATTATGCCGTCTATGATATTACTCTCACCGATGAAGTCGGCGACGAAAGCGTTTTTAGGCTCGTTATATATATCCGTGGGAGTTCCGATCTGCTGGATCTCACCGTCTGCCATAACCACGATCGTGTCGGACATAGAGAGAGCTTCCTCTTGGTCGTGGGTTACGTATATAAAGGTGATGCCTATCTGCTGTTGAATTGCCTTAAGCTCGTTCTGCATATCCTTTCGGAGCTTTAAGTCAAGTGCGCCGAGCGGCTCGTCAAGAAGAAGCACTCTTGGGTGTGACACCAAGGCTCTTGCAATAGCGACTCTTTGCTGCTGACCTCCCGAGAGGGTGCTGACACTCTTGTTCTCAAATCCAACGAGCGCAACCATCTTCAGCATATCGGTAACACGGGTTTTAATTTCCTCCTCGTTAACCTTTTTTAATCTTAGAGGAAATGCAATGTTTTCATAAACATTAAGATGAGGGAATAGAGCGTATTTTTGGAAAACGGTGTTGACCTGTCTTCTGTAAGCAGGAACGTCCGAAATCTCCGCTCCGTCAAAATATAACTGACCTTCGTCAGCAGTTTCAAAGCCCCCGATAATTCTTAAGGTAGTGGTTTTTCCACAACCGGAAGGACCGAGGAAAGTAATAAATTCCTTATCCCTTATGTAAAGGTTCATAGAATCGATTACCTTTTCGCCATCGTAGGACTTACTAATTCCTTTCAACTCAATGAGCTTTGCCATTTTCTTAAAATCTCAAATCCTTTCTTACGGCTAACGCCTTTATTTGTCAAAAAAGCATGATAAATGACATAAATTTTGATATACGTATTATAACAAAAACATTTATATAATGCAATAGTTTTTTAAAAAAATATTTAGATTTTTTTGGATTTATCCTTGATTAGGCAAAGTTAAAGACAATTTTCTCGGGAGTAACTACTTGAAAACTCTTGTTTTCTCCTAAAATCTCTTAAATGCTCTTGAATTCTCGCAAATCGTGTTTGGCTAGATAATATTGGATTTTTTCACAATATTATTCATCATAGAAACGAAAAACAGTAAGAACAGCCAATATCCTATGTTAAGTATGTACAGAAGATATAGTGAAATGAATGTTAAGACAACCGAGATGAAAAAAGCAAAGGAGCGAAGAATTTTAATATGCAGGTACAGCTTGTGCGACTCAAATATCCAAAGAAGAATATTAAATCCGTCGTATCCGTCAAGCGGCAATAGATTTGACACGCCGCTAAGTATGTTGATAATAGAGAAGAGCATAAGATATTCACTCCTGCCAAAGCTCACCGCCATAACCGCGAGTCCTAAAGCTAGATTAGATAAAGGACCGAATAATAAAATCAAAATTTCATTTTTGTACGAGTAAATTTTGCCCTTTCGTATTTTTAAGCCTACGAGGCGTCCGGAGATAATCCCAATCTCACGTGATAAAAGCATCATAGCCAAAATATGTCCCATCTCGTGTATTACTGCCGCAATAATCGTAAGAATAGCGATGAACGGTGCATCAAATCCAAACATAAGTGATGCCCAAAACAGCGGCGGCAAAAGTGAGGTACTAAGCTCGTTTAGAATTTTTAACAGCACGCTTCTACTTTTCATATAGCCTTCCTTTTCGTGTTGTTAAATTATATTTTGAACTAAGACAAAAAAGCACACGGAGCGGCAAGCTCCGTGTGAAAAAATTACAATTTTAACTTTCTTGGTATTGTCACCGCTTTTTGTGACTTTACGTGTGTGAATTCACCCTTGGGGTATTCAATAATCAATTCTCCCGTCTTTCCGTCAACGCCGATTACCTTGCAGTTCTTTTTCTTCGTTCCGGTGTCGTATTTTACCATAGTGTCACGGAGAATAAAGTATTCTAAATAGGTATTCATAAATTTGGTTGAGCTTTTAATACCTGCGTAGAACCTGAAGAATTTATTTAAAACGTTCTTCGCAATAATCATTGATATTGAGGTGTTATCACTCTCAAATACCTTTTTTACCATATCGGTAAGTCTTGGAGGGAAGGAGTTCTTATCGAGCCGCGCCGCAAACGTAACTATTATGTATTCATAAGAGGTGAAGTTATCGAGCTTACCTTCGATAATTACCGAGCCGATTTTCTCACCTTCGCAGTAAAGGTCGGTGGTCCAACCAAGACCGAGCGCTTTTTCCGTATGCTCGCTTAAAGCACTTGCCAGCGCGGTAGCAGACATAGCGCCTAGGAGCGACGCTTGCGATGGGAAAAGAGAAGGGCGGAGTAATAGTGACATAAACATACCCGCTTCCTTTTCCTCGGAAGCCGCCTTGTTACCTGTTGCAGTAGTAGCATACTGATATTCGGAAAATACTACATATCTGTCCGGATATTTCTTCTTTGCATATTCTCTCGCCAACTCAGATACGGAGGGAACGAATTTATGTGCTTCAAGCTTAACTATATTTCCATCGTTTGCACGAATGTCTATTACGTTATTCATATACCCTCCTTTTTGATGCACGCCTATAGCGTGATGATATGCAACCTGCGGTTGATGATATGCAGCCTTTCGGCTGATGAGCCCCGTATCCGCATTAGCAAGTAAAAATA
>JAZQRW010000210.1:0-18859 GCA_045629765.1 Eubacteriales bacterium | reverse complement strand
TACCAGCGGTCTTGGCACAAGTGGCGTGAACTCTGATGGATATTACATCAGAAAGGCGGCAACCGAGAGCAACGTAACTATTTTCACCTCGCTTGACACAGTTAAGGTTTTGCTTGATGTTCTTGATGAAAATACTATCAGTATATCCACTATTGATGCGTAAGGTGACTGACTATGAAGCAATCAATGTTTGAAATTACTGAAAATCGTCCGTTGACTAAAAACGTCTTTTTAATGCGTCTTTCCGGTGATACGTCGGATATTACGCGCCCAGGTCAGTTCGTTAATATTAAGCTTGACGGATTTTTCCTGCGCCGTCCTATCTCGGTATGTGACTCCAAGGATGGCATTCTGACGCTTATATACAAGGTCGTCGGCAAGGGCACGGAGCAAATGAGCAAAATGGCACTTGGTGAGAAGCTTGATATTCTCACCGGCCTTGGCAACGGATATGATACTGAGTTATCGGGAGATACACCGCTTCTTTTAGGCGGCGGTGTTGGCGTCCCTCCGCTCTATATGCTTGCAAAGCAGCTTATCGCAAGCGGTAAGACGGTAACGGTAATCCTTGGTTTTAACACCGAGGACGAAGTGTTTTACGAGGACGAATTCCGTGCGCTTGGTGCTAATGTCTTGGTAACCACGGTTGACGGTTCGTACGGTATAAAGGGCTTTGTCACCGACGCTATGAGAGAGCTTCCATATTCATACTTCTATACCTGCGGTCCCGAGCCAATGCTTAAGGCTATCTACAACGCCTCGACCTCTTCGGGCCAGATGAGCTTTGAGGAGCGTATGGGCTGTGGCTTCGGTGCGTGTATGGGCTGCTCTTGTAAGACTATCACCGGTAACAAGCGTATATGCAAAGAGGGCCCCGTGCTTACAAAGGAGGACGTAATATGGTAGATTTAAAGGTAAATCTTGCGGGTATCACGATTGATAATCCTATCATTCCCGCGAGTGGAACGTGTGGCTACGGCTATGAATTTGCAGAGCTATACGATATAAATATGCTAGGCACGTTTTCCTTTAAGGGAACTACTAAGGAGGAAAGATTTGGTAACCCGACACCGAGAATTGCGGAATGCCGCGAGGGTATGATAAATGCAGTAGGACTTCAAAATCCCGGTGTTGATAAGGTTATTTCCGAGGAGCTCCCAAGGCTTAGAAGGTGCTTTTCTAAAATGGTTATGGCAAACGTCAGCGGATTTTCTGTTGAGGATTACGCATATACCTGTCAAAGACTTGATGCAATGGACGATATCGGTTGGTTTGAGGTAAACATTTCCTGCCCTAACGTACACGGCGGCGGTATGAGCTTCGGCACCTCGCCTGAGGCGGCGGCAGAGGTAACGAGAGCCGTTAAGGCTGTAACGACCAAGCCGGTCTTTATAAAACTCTCACCTAACGTTACGGACATCGTTTCTATAGCAAAGTCTTGTGAGGATGCAGGCGCTGACGGTATTAGTCTTATAAACACGCTTCTTGGTATGAGAATTAACTTAAATAACAGACGCCCGATTATTGCGAACAAAATGGGCGGCTTCTCCGGCCCTGCCATATTCCCCGTTGCAGTAAGAATGGTGTATCAGGTAGCTAAGGCGGTTAAGATACCCGTTATAGGTATGGGTGGTGTTTCTACGGCAGAGGACGTTATTGAGCTTATGCTCGCGGGTGCTACGGCGGTTCAGGTCGGCGCGGCTAACCTCGTTGACCCTTATGCGTGTAAGAAAATCATTGAAGATTTACCGCGCGTTTGTGAAAAATATGGTATTAACTCGCTATCCGAAATTATCGGTAGCGTAAAGGATTAGAATAAACGAAAGAGATATTTAAAATGGGAAAAGATGTTATAATTGCGTGCGACTTTGACAGCGCAGAAAAGACTTTTGCATTTCTTGATAAATTTACAGGTAAAAAGCCATTCGTAAAGATTGGTATGGAGCTTTACTACGCAGAGGGCCCATCAATAGTTAGAGAAATTAAGGCAAGAGGCCACAAGATATTCTTAGATCTTAAGCTTCACGATATTCCCAACACGGTTAAGAAGGCTATGGCGGTTCTATCAAGACTCGACGTTGATATGACCAACCTTCACGCTGCAGGAACAGGAAGAATGATGCAGGCGGCTATTGGGGGACTCACCAGAGAGGACGGCACAAGACCGCTTCTTATTGCGGTGACTCAGCTCACTTCAACCGATGAGGAAACTATGAGAAAAGACCTGCTTATTGAAAAGCCTATAGCTGACGTAGTTATGCACTATGCCGAGTGCGCTAAGAATTCCGGTCTTGACGGTGTCGTTTGCTCACCTCTTGAGGCAGGCAAGGTGCACGAAAGATGCGGTGAGAAGTTTGTGACCGTAACACCGGGCGTAAGATTTGCAGACGGTGACGTAGGTGACCAGAAGAGAGTTATGACTCCTGCTGAGGCTAAACGCATTGGCTCCGATTACATAGTAGTCGGCAGACCCATTACGGCGGCAGAGGACCCCGTTGCTGCATACGAAAGATGCGTCCGTGAGTTCGTTGATTAAATTGAAGGAGAATAAAAATGGAAAGCTACAAGAGAGAATTTATCAAATTTCTTGAGCGCGCAGGCGTTCTTAAGTTTGGCGATTTTACCGCAAAAAGCGGTAGAAAAATCCCGTATTTTATCAATGCGGGTATGATAAAAACGGGCGCTGATATTGCAACGCTCGGAGAGTTTTACGCAAGGGCTTACTTTGAAAAACTCGGTAAAATGCAAACAGTTCTTTACGGACCGGCGTACAAAGGCATTTCTCTGTCGGTTTCTGCAGCAGTTGCACTTTCAAAAAACGGACTTAACTTACCCTTCTTCTTTAACAGAAAAGAGGTTAAGGATCACGGCGAGGGCGGAGTGTTCGTAGGCTACGTTCCGACTGCGGGCGAGAACATAGTTATTATCGAGGACGTTATTACTGCGGGTACGGCTATTCGCGAGAGTATGGAGATACTTTCTCACCTTGATGGTACTGAGGTCGTTGCTACCTTCATTATGGTTGACCGTAAGGAGAAGGGTCAGGGCGAAAAGGGCGCTATGGCAGAGATTGCGGAGCAGTTCGGATTCCCCGTTTACTCAATAGTTGACGTATACGATATTATTGAGTACCTCGAGGAAGATGAGAAGAACAGAGAGAACGTTGAGCGAATCAAAAAGTATCTTGAGGTTTACGGGGCGAAGGCGTAATATGAGAAGTCTTATTGATATAGATAATTTTTCTGTTGAGGAAATAGACGGTCTTATCGCGGTGGCAAAGGATATTATTGCAAATCCTGCCAAATATTCCGATTCCTGCCGCGGTAAAAAACTCGCAACGCTTTTCTTTGAGCCTTCAACCAGAACAAGACTCAGCTTTGAGGCAGCTATGCTTGAGCTTGGCGGCAGCGTTATCGGATTTTCCGAGGCTAGCAGCTCCTCGGCTTCAAAGGGAGAGAGTGTCGCTGATACGGCAAAGGTTATAAGCGCATACGCTGATATTATAGCTATGCGCCACCCGCTTGAGGGTGCGCCTTTCGTGGCATCTCTCAACGCAACTATTCCCGTAATCAATGCGGGCGACGGCGGACATTGCCACCCTACGCAGACGCTTGCCGACCTTCTCACTATCTCTTGTGAGCGCGGACGACTTGACAATATGACCGTTGGCTTCTGCGGCGACTTGAAGTACGGTAGAACCGTACATTCTCTTATCAACGCACTTTCAAGACACGAGGGTATAAAGCTCGTGCTTATATCTCCCGAAGAGCTTAAAATTCCCGACTTTATCAAGGAAGATACTATTGAAGGATGCGGTATGGAGTACCGCGAGACCACCTCACTTGAGGACGCGCTTCCCGAGCTTGATATTCTCTATATGACGAGAGTACAAGGGGAGAGATTTACCGACAAGGAGCAGTACGAGAGACTTAAGGATAGCTACATTCTTACTCCCGAGAAGATGACACTTGCAAAGCCGACTATGGCGGTGCTTCACCCGCTTCCGAGAGTAAACGAGATAAGCGTCAAGGTTGATGACGACCCAAGAGCGTGTTATTTCAAGCAGGTAAAATACGGAAAATATGTCCGTATGGCTTTGATCTTGAAGCTGCTTTCAGAGGTGAATGAGCCAAAGGTTAAGCCTGACTTCTTAGGCGATGAATACATAAGAGGTGGCTATACGTGTCAAAATAAGCGCTGTATTTCTACCTGCGAGCAGGAGCTGCCACAGATCTTTAAAATCACGGACAAGAATAAAAAAATCGCAAGATGTGTATACTGCGAAAGCAAGATAAACTACTAATAAATAAAAGCGGACGGCAACATCAAGATTGATGCTATCGTCCGCTCTTTTTGTTGTATTCTAAAATTGCGTTAATTACGCTTTAATAACTCCAAGCGTTTCGTGGAAGGTCTTGCCGCCAAGGACAGCCGTTCTTATTCTCTCAGCAAATGCTGAGGTGGGGTGTGCGTAACGAAGATTGATTTCGTTGGTATCCCAACGGAACAGGTATCGCAAAAGCGCGTTGTCGTCGTGGTTTCTTATGCGAGTGAACATATCTCCGAATTTGATAATATTGCTATCTAATGATAAATATTCCTTAAGGTCGTTGTCAAGAAGCCATGAGTCACATACGAATGCTTTATAATCGAACTCGGGGAAATACTTTTTGAAAAATTCCTTTGCCATTTCAATGGATTTTTTGCATTCCTCATTGTCAAGCTTATCACCTTGCGGAATATGTATTTCGATAACCCGGTCACCTTTTTTTATGTCAAACTGAGGTATATCCTCTTTGGCGTTGTGCAAGCAGAATTGGAGTCTGCCAAGTCTGAATATTCTAAACGTAACGTGATATGAAAGCCAGTCTAATTGACTTAAATGTAAAGTTCCCTTTACACAATACCAGTTTTTAGCCCAAACAACAATATCCTTAAGCGTATCCATCATAATACTTTCGGGAATACCGCGCTCCTCGAATTTCTTTGAAACAGCCTCGCAGAAATAGAGGTAATAAAGAAGATTTTTCTTTCCGTCCTCGCAGTCAAGGTCGTATCGTTCGGGAGTCATAGCGTCGGTGAGCTTTATTGACTCGAGCGCACGGTAGAATTCTTTATCAAACTCCTTGGGGAACTCTAGCTTCTCGTACCACTTCTTCGCAAGCGCTTTCACCTCGGGGTTTTCGGGAGACCAGAGCATTACGCTATCAGGTTTGGGAGCTTCTTTTATCGACACAGCATCGCTCTTGCCGAGGAAACGCAAGATGTTATCGTGATACATCTTTTGTCTGGTTTTAAGATCTACACCAAGTTCATCAAGAATTTTCTCTTCGATTTTGAGCCAACCGCTCGCCCAATCCTTGCTATATGTCTCTGCGTCCGCGTCCGTACCGAACATAACGTTGTCACCAGTTTCATATCCTACGTAGAAGAGCCTTGTGTAATGCTCCTTGCGGTACACCTCGGGAGTACCGGGTGTGGTGTCGAAGAACATCTCAACGTGCTTTCCACATCTTTGTGCGTGAAGAAATTTACCGTACATTGCGATAACCTCGTCGTTCCAAGGCCAAGCACAATGCGCAAGCGAGAACTTAAGACCCTCGACGTTCAAAAGATGCTCCCAATATATAGGTCTATTGTAATCGGAGGAAACGGCGCCGTCCCAAAGAATACCCGTGTGGAACATTATAGGCTTACCGAGTCTTGCAATTTCACGGATTACAGCCATCGAGCGCTCCTCGTAAACGTAGTAGTTGTCGCATATCATTTTAAACGCAACAATTCCTGCTTTGACGGCAACATTTATCTTTTCTATAATATTTTCTTCGTTAGGGTGTACCCATAAGACAGGGAAGAGTCTGTCCTCATATCCTCTACACCAAGCAAGAGTGTTATTAAGTCTTGTTTCAAAATCGGAGCCGCCCGGCTCTTCGGCTTCAAGCGGTTGGTTTGAAAAAACGCAGCCGCCCCATACGCCGCCTGCTTCCATTTTTTTTAGAAGCTCCTCTGGGCACGGTGTACCTGTGTGTGAATGAATGTGCATGTCAATAACTTTCATGTAGTCCTCCAAACTTTTAAGTGGCTGTTACTATAATTTTAAACCAAAAGCACATTTTTGTCAAGAAAAAATATATGCATAAAAAACGTACTCCATTATTTTATTTTATAATATTGATTTTTTGATTTTAATATGGTAAAATAATGGCGAATTTACATATGAGATAAAGAGATAAAGGAGAAGTGACATGACTGAGAATTTTATCAATCTTAACAATGATGATAAGCAAAGAGTCTTTGACACGCTTGAATTTTTAAATAAAAATCCCGAGACGGGATACAAGGAAGTTTTGAGTTCGGAATACGTCGCAAGACAGTTCAAGGAGCTTGGTTACGAGCCTATTATGGCAGGAGATATTCCCGGATTTTACGTAAGGATTGATACCGGACGAAAAGGACCGTGCGTACTTGTACTTGGAGAGCTGGACGCTATAAAATGCGCGACACATCCCGAGGCTAATCCCGAAACAGCGGCGGTACATTCCTGCGGACACAGTGCGCAATGTGCGGCTCTTGTAGGTATTGCTGCGGCACTTAATCGCCCCGGTGCTCTTGACGAGCTTTCGGGCAGTATTATTCTTTGTGCCGTTCCTGCAGAGGAGATGATTGAGAGAGATTACCGCGATACTCTCGTGGAGAAGGGGATTATAAAGTATTACGGCGGTAAGCCTGAATTTCTAAGACGAGGATATTTTGACGGCGTGGATATTGCTTTTATGGTTCATACCACCTCCATAAAGACTCCTATAGTCAGACTCGGCTCCGTAGGAATTATTGCCAAAAAGGTTATTTACAAGGGAAAGGCGGCTCACGCCGGCGGTGCTCCTCAGGATGGAATTAACGCTCTTTACGCCGCAAACCTGGGACTTATGGCGATGAACTCTATTCGCGAGACCTTTACCGAGGGCGAATTGGTTCGCGTTCACCCGATAATTACCAACGGCGGTACGGTTGTAAACGGTATTCCCGATGTAGTTGAGATAGAAAGCTTCGTAAGAGCAAAGACCTACGACGCTCTTGAGAGGTCCAATTTCAAAGTGAACCGTGCCTTTGCGGGTGCGGCACTCTCTATCGGCGCAAATATTGAGATTGTAGACGCTCCGGGCTATGCACCGCTTCAAAACGATAGAAATATGATTGAGGTTGCAAGGCGTGCCGCTGAGGTTGCCTATCCCGGTTTGGAGTTTAAATTTGACGAGTCGTACGGCACGGGCAGCACGGATATGGGAGATTTGTCCTTGCTTTATCCATCAATTCATCCTTACGCTCCCGGTGCTACAGGTACCTCGCACGGTGATGATTATTACATTACCGACCCCGACCTTGCCTGCGTTAAGAGCGCGGAATGGCAGCTTAATATGCTCCATATTCTTCTTTCAAACGGCGGTGCTGAGGGTATACGCGTAAAGAAAGAATTCAAGCCGATATTCGCCTCACCTAAGGAGTATTTTGACTATATTGAGAGATTTTACTCGGCAGGAAACAGAATTGACTACCGCGACGGCGAGGCAACGGTGAAAATTTGAAGCAGGAAGGATTTGTAAAAATGATGCCGTCAGTTTTGGTTACCGGCGCTTACGGCGGAATGGGTAGTGCGACCGTTAAAGCGCTGAGTGAAAAAGGATTTCGAGTCTTTGCGCTTGATAAGGCGGCAGGCGACGCCAAAGATAATGTTATTCCAATAATCGCGGATATTACCGATGAGCAGAGTGTAAAGAATGCCTTTGATAAGGTGAGTGAAGTGACTGATAAGCTGTTTGCAATAATTCATTTTGCAGGTGTATACATGCTTGACTCGCTCATAGAAATCAACACCCAGGATTTTGATAAAATATTGAAAATCAACTTATTTGGAGCTTATTTGGTAAACAAAACTTTCCATTCTATGCTCAAAAAGGGCTCAAAAATAGTAATTACGACCAGTGAGCTTGCGCCACTTGACCCACTTCCGTTTACGGGGATTTACGCCGTTACGAAGGGTGCGCTTGATAAATACGCCTATTCATTGGGCATGGAATTACAGCTAAGTGGAGTATCGGTCAGCGTTTTGCGCGCGGGTGCCGTTACTACCGGAATGCTCGGAGCTTCCACCGATGCGCTGGATGAATTTTGTAAAAAAACTACTCTTTACACCTGCAATGCCGAGCGTTTTAAAAATATCGTCAACAGCGTTGAGGCAAGGAGCATAGAACCTTCAAAAATTGCTGAAAAGGTACTCAAAATTCTAAATAAGCGCAATCCTAAGTTTGCTTACACCATCAACAGAAACCCTCTGTTGCTACTGCTCAACGCTTTGCCTAAGCGTCTGCAAATGTGGGCGATAAAATTAGTCCTAAGAAGTGACAAACAGACAAATAAAAGAAGCAATGCGGGGAAATCTTGACACGCGGACGCAAAGATGGTATAATGTCAAAGAATGACAAAAGTATGGTCAATCAGCAATTTATCCTTTGGCTGTTTTATAAGAAAGGAAGTAATAGATGAAAATTTTGGAATTAATATGCGGTCTTGCGCTGTTCCTTTACGGAATGGATCTTATGGGTGATGCACTTAAAAGAAGCGCAGGCTCAAATCTTAAAAATTATCTTGGTAAGATGACATCGACTCCTGCTAAGGGATTCTTGCTCGGTCTTATCGTAACGGCGATAATTCAGTCGTCGTCCGCTACTACGGTTATGGTCGTCGGCTTTGTAAACTCGGCTACTATGACTCTTATTCAGGCGGTCGGAGTTATCATGGGTGCGAACGTCGGTACGGCTGTTACCGCTTGGCTTACAGCTCTTTCGGGTGTCGGCGGAGAGGGCGCTGAGATTGCAGACGCTATTGCGTTTTTGAAGCCTGATTCCTGGGTTCCTATTCTCGCTCTTATCGGTATTTGCCTTATTATGTTTGTAAAGCGCGGTAAGAAGAAGGATATAGGCGTAATTCTTTTAGGCTTCACCATTCTTATGACGGGTATGGATATGATGTCTGGTGCTGTCGGCGGACTTAAGGACAATGCTGAGTTCCACCAGATTTTGACGATGTTTGAGAATCCTATTCTCGGCGTGCTTGCGGGTCTTGTGCTTACTGCTATCGTGCAGTCCTCGTCGGCTTCTGTCGGTATTCTTCAGTCGCTTACCACCACGGGCGCTATTACCTATGGTGCGGCTATTCCTATCATCATGGGTCAGAACATTGGCACGTGCGTTACCGCTATGATTTCATCCGTCGGCGCTAACAAGAACGGTAAGCGCGCGGCTCTTATACATCTCTACTTCAATATTATCGGTGTTGTAGTATGGCTCTCCGTATTCTATATTGTTAACGCTATCGTTAACCTTCCTTTTGTAGAGTCTGCAATAGACATGTGGGGCGTTGCTCTTGTTCATACGGTATTTAAGATACTTTCCGTTGCGATTATGGCTCCGTTCTACCGCCAGCTTGAGAAGCTTGCCAGAGTTTCTATCAAGGATAGCGGCGCTGAGAGCGAGGTTGTTAATCTTCTTGATGAGCGTCTGCTTAACACTCCCGGTGTTGCCGTGGCAAGAGCTGCTGAGGTTACTGAAACCATGGCATCGCTTGCTTGTGAGGCGCTTGAGAAGTCATTGACACTCTTTGATAACTACGACCCTAAGGTTGCCGAGATGGTAAGAAATCTTGAGGACAAGGGAGATACGTACGAGGACGCACTCGGCTCGTATCTGGTTAAGGCGTCTGCAAGTCAAATGAACGAGGCGGATTCCAAGCTCGTTACTAAGCTTTTACACGTTATAGGTGATTTCGAGAGAATATCCGACCACGCGGTTAACATTGTTGAATCCGTTGAGGAGATGAGAGAGAAGAAAACAGAATTTTCTTCTCAAGCAAAGAATGAGTTAAGCGTTCTTCGCCGTGCCGTTGGAGATATAGTAGAGAAGGCTAAAAATTCGTACATAAACAACGATATTGCTCTTGCCGCTGAGGTTGAGCCTCTTGAGCAGGTTGTAGACGATATCCGTGATACTATAAAGTTCAATCACACCTTAAGACTACAGAAGAGCGAATGCTCTATTGAGCACGGTTTTATTTTAGGTGACCTGCTTACCAACTTTGAGCGTGTGGCTGACCATTGCTCGAATATTGCGGGCTCGGTAATTGAGATTTCCGCATACGACGCTCTCGACGTTCATAAGTACATAGCACACATTAAGCGTGAGGACGAGAACTTTAACGAAAAATATCACGAATACAAGCACGTTTATTCGTTGCAGGAATAAAACTCAATATAAAGTTAAAGGCAGAGACGCTTTGAAGCACCTCTGCCAACTTTTTTTATTAACTTATTTTTTATCAAGTCCTAAGCGCTCTACCGCTTCCTCGCGCATTTTGTACTTGAGGATTTTACCTGCGGCATTCATTGGGAAGCTGTTAACGAATTCGATGTACTTAGGTACCTTGTGGCGCGCCATACTTGCCTTGATGTACTTGGACATCTCTTCCTTAGTGACGCTTCCGGGCTCCTTAAGAATGATACACGCCATTATTTCCTCGCCGTACTTCTCATCCGGAACGCCGATTACCTGTACGTCCTTGGTCTTGGGGTGAGTATAAATGAATTCTTCTATTTCTTTTGGATAGATGTTCTCACCGCCGCGGATTATCATATCCTTAAGGCGACCGGTTATTTTGTAGTTTCCGTTTTCGTCGTATGAGGCAAGGTCGCCGGAGTGGAGCCAGCCGTCCTCGTCTACCGTATCCTTAGTCGCCATAGGCATCTTGTAATAGCCCTTCATAGTGTTGTAGCCTTTAGCGCAGAACTCACCGTTTACACCGGGTCCGACCTCCTTGCCTGTCTCGGGGTCGATGACCTTACAGCGAACGTGCGGGAATGCATATCCTACGGTTTCAGTACGAACGTCGAGTGAGTCGGTCCAGGAGCTCATGGTGTTGCCGGGTGCGCATTCGGTCTGACCGTATACGCTGACGATACCTGTCATATTCATCTCGTCGGGGCGCGCGGCACGGCGCATCAATTCCGGCGGACAGCCTGAGCCTGCCATAATTCCCGTCCTCATATACGAGAAGTCGGTGCTTCTGTAATTCGGGTGATTAAACATAGAGATAAACATAGTCGGAACACCGTTGAAGCAGGTGATTTTTTCCTGGTTGATACACGCAAGAGACGCTTTAGCCGAGAAATATGGCATAGGACACATCGTAGTTCCGTGCGTCATAGACGATGTCATAGACAGTGTCATACCGAAACAATGGAACATAGGCACGTGTATCATCATACGGTCAGCAGTAGAGAGTCCCATACGGTCGCCGATGCACTTACCGTTATTAACCACGTTATAGTGAGTGAGCATTACTCCCTTGGGGAAGCCCGTAGTGCCTGAGGTGTACTGCATATTACATACGTCGCTTGGGCGCACCTCTGCCGCCATTCTTGCAACCTGCTCGGCACTTACTAGTTTGTATCTAGCCATTGCCTCGTCAAAGGTAAGGGAACCGGGCTGCTTAAAGCCTACGGTGATGACGTTTCTTAAGAAGGGAAGCCTCTTTGCGTGAAGCGGCTCACCTGCTTGTGTTGTGGCAATTTCGGGGCAAAGCTCGTTTATAATATCCTTGTAATTCGAGTCAAGACAGCTGTCTATCATTACAAGGGTGTGCGTGTCGGATTGTCGTAAAAGATATTCAGCCTCGTGAATTTTATATGCTGTGTTTACAGTAACGAGCACTGCGCCGAGCTTTACCGTTGCCCAGAACGTAATGTACCACGCAGGGATATTGGTAGCCCAGACAGCGACCTTTGAGCCTGCCTTAACGCCGAGCGAAACCAAGGCTCTGGCAAATCTATCAACTTCCTCGCGGAACTGTGCGTAGGTGCGAGTGTAATCAAGAGTTGTGTATTTGAAGCAAAGCTGGTCGGGAAATTCATCTGTCACTCGGTCAAGCACCTCGGAGAAAGTAAGGTCGATAAGTTCGTCCTTCTTCCATATATACTGACCTGTGCCGTCGTGGTTGAAGTAGAGCTTCTTTCTCATATCTCTCGTTGAATCAAAGCGCGACATATAGTTAACGAAATATGGGAATATAATTTCGGGATCCTTAAGGTCATCGAGCCACTCAGGCTTCCATTCAAGCGAAATGAAGTTGTCGTAGTTTACTGATGAGAGCGCACGCATCACATCGTTGATGGGCATAGTGCCTTCGCCGATGAGCTGATACTTGCCGTTATCATCTGAGTCGCGAAGATGCACGTGCTTTACGTAAGCGCCAAGGTTCTTGATAGTGTCGTCGCTTGACTCGTGATTATCTCTATAGGGGTGGTGAATATCCCAAAGAACAGCCAAGTTGTCGCTGGCAAAGCGGTCGAGCATATTTCTGAGCCTTGCAGTGTCGGAATATATACCGCTTGTTTTTACCAAAACGCTCACGCCTATTTGTTCTGCATAAGGAACTAAAGCCTTAAGCGTTGAATACACTGTATCCTCATTGTCGTGAAGAGCGCATACAACTACGTACGGAACGCGTGTGTTGTATGCTATTTCTATAAGTGAGGTTACCTCGTCCTTAGCCGATGCATCAAGTGATATGTCAATAGACGTGTCAAAGCAGGGAATGGTAATCTGCTTCTCACGCAATTTGCGAACTGTTGCTAACGTGTTATATTTGTGGAACGGACCGCCACGGTCAATGAGGTCGGCACAGCTTGGCAGATTGTATACCTCTACGCCACTAAATCCCAGTTCAATTGCCGTATCAAGCATTTCGTCAAAGGTTAATCCCTGCCAGCCTCGTGTTGAAAAGGACAGCTTCATTTCGCCTCCTCCTCGTACATAATTTTATTGAGTGCGCTGAGGTAGGCTCGTATACCCGCCCCAACAATGTCGGTGGAGATGCCTCTGCCCGAGTATACCTTTGCGCCGGAGCGAAGCTTAACAATCGTCTGTCCCATAGCCTCACGACCCTCGGTAACTGCTTGAAGCTGGAAGTCGTCAAGCTCGTAATGACAACCCACTATCTTTTCAATAGCTTGGAATGCGGCGTCAATAGAGCCGTCACCGATATACACGCCTTCAACGGGTTGGCCGTCCTTAATGAGCTTTATATGAGCCGTAGCTGAAATTGTATTACCGGATGTAATTACGTAGGTATCTAATTTGTACGTTTCGGGTACTTGCATGGCCGACGATGCGATAATGGCGTCGAGCTCCTTGAGTCCTACCTTTTCCTTTCTCTCAACAATCTGTAAAAAAGCTCTGTAAACTCTTGCTACGTCATCATCGGATAGGTCATAGCCGAGCTTTGTTACTGCAAGTGCTACAGCGTTCAAGTCATCGTGAGAGGTGAGGAATATATCCTTTTCTCCATCGTCCGCTGCTGTAACGAAGGAACTTTTTTTATCGGATTGGCACATACGCTCGACCTGCTCCGTGATTCTGCTGATTTGAGCGGTGCGTATATTGCACACTGCGTTTAAAGAATCTGATTTTGAGGCAAATATACGAGCAATGTTAGCTAAGGAAACAAAATCTATTGGGTAAGCTGCTGCGCGTATTTGCGTTGCACCGCTTGTAAGTGCCGCAATGGTACACGCCTCTGCCATAGAGAGTGCGTTTGATGTGCAAATACCGAGTGTTACATTTTTTAATTCGGGGAGCATTTTGTACTGCAGAGCAATGAAGTCGGCAATATCATAAGGGAACATATTTCCGGCTGTATCACACAGTGTTACCGTGCTCGCCCCTGCTTCAATAGCGGCCTTAAGCACGGAGGTGAGATATGATTGATCGCTACGCGTAGCATCGCTTGCGATGAATTCAACGTCGGGGCAGAGCAAGGCGCACTTAGCTACCGTGGAGGCAATTTCGCTTAGCAATGTGTCAGGCTTCTTACGGAAGAGATATTCTATCTGCACGGCACTCGTTGGGGCAATTACCTGGAGCCTTGGCTTCTTTGCCTGCTTAAGTGCGCTCCATACCTCGTTGATGCTATTGTCATTCATATCTACAGGTACAGCTATGATGCTGTCGGATACGGAAGCTGATATGGATTTTATTCTGAGCGAATCAATGCGAGCGTTTTTGATTCCCTCAAGCTCAATCACGTCTACACCGAGCTTATCAAGTAGCTTTGCAAGCTCTATCTTTTCTTTGAAGGACAGAGAGAAGCTCTCTGATATCTGTTTCATTGTTGCATCACTGATTTTGATTGAGTTCATACTTTCTTCTTCCTTGTAGCTAAATTCTAAATTAAACAAAAAAGCCCCAAAGCCGACTACTCGGCTCAGGGACGAAAAAATCGCGGTACCACCCTGATTATCCCCAAAAAAGGAAATCACTCACTAACCTCAAACAAGGTTACGCCCTATAACGGAGGCATCCGTATCCAATTACTCGCTTTCGCTTTGACAGGATCGACTCGGGAAGGAGAATGTCAATCTATACGTATCGGCTCACACCCACCGCCGACTCTCTGATACTGTAATTTGACCGACATATTTTCCGTCATTGTCTTTTTAATGGCTATGTATTTGAATACATTAAAGCATCAAATTGCCTCTTTGTCAAGAGAATTTGGTATTCAAGTTTTAAATTTGTTCGTTTTTAACAAAATACATCGTATAAAAACTCATTATTTTTGTAATTTTCACAACTCAAAAATATTTGACTTTTTATAGTGGTTGTGCTAAAATGTTTTTATAAAAACTGTGACGAAGAGGGTAAGGCAAAGTAGCTTAAAGAGAGTCGACGGTTGGTGTGAGTCGATAGCCTGTAGCCTAGTTACCCATCACTTCCGAGTTGAAGACCTGAGCGAATGCCGTTAGGGTCTTCCGTTGCCTGCGTTAAGGGATATGATTTATAAGAGTCTAAAGTGGCGTTTATCGCAATTTGAGTGGTACCGCGGATATTTTCATTCGTCTCAAGGAAGTTTTTTCTTGAGGCGTTTTTTGCTTTTTATTCGATTGCTGACTTAAAAAATAATGTGCTATAATCGATATATTTATTTAAAAGTATTGACAAAGCTACGCAAAATTCGATATAATAATTCTATTATACGTTTTTTTGTTTTCATTAAACTGTTGAACTGATAACTAACTGGGGGGTACTACGTGGAACCGATTATAAACGGAATGAAGGATAAAATCAATCAAATAGCAGCACGTATAAAGGAATTGCGTATTATAACCGGTCTTACTGTTGAAGAGATGGCTGAGCGCACAGGTACTACCGTAGAGGAGTACGAGCAGTGCGAGGCGGGTAATCGTAACCTAAGCGTTGCGTTTCTTTATCACTGTACCCTTAGCTTCGGCGTAGATTTCGGAGATCTTCTTGAGGGTAAGAGCCCTAAGCTTCGTCAGTATGCTCTTACGCGCAGAGGCGGAGGACAGCGTATAGAAGAAGCCCATAATATGATAGGCTTTAACCTTGCTTCTGAGTTTAGAAACCGTATTGCTTTGCCTCTTTACATGGAGTTAAATTATAACGGTGATGAGAATACTATTGACCTTGTAACTCACGAGGGGCAGGAATGTGACATCGTGTTAAGAGGTCAGATGAAGATACGTATAGGCGACAACACCGAGATACTCGGTCCCGGCGACTGTATCTACTTCGATTCGGGCACACCGCACGGTATGATAGCTGTTGGCGGTGAGGATTGCGCCTTTTACGCAATAGTTCTTAGAAACCAGGCGGCGAGAATTGGGGAGCAGGCGGCAGTTCCGTCAGTCGCTACCAAAAGACATCAGAATGATGAACAGAGTCGTATTTATCAGGAGTTCATCGTTCCTACTGAAGAAAACGGAGTTCTCACCGGTATCAGCTTTAAGAATGAAGAGAAGTTTAACTTTGCCTTTGACGTCGTTGATGCGCTTGGCACACGCAAGCCGGATAAGCTCGCTATGCTACACGTCAGCGAGGACGGCACGGAGCATCGCTTTACTTTTAGCGATATGAAAAAGGAGTCGGCAAGAGCGGCTAACTACTTTAAATCTCTTGGTATTAAGAGAGGCGACAGAGTTATGCTTGTGCTTAAGCGCCATTACCAGTTCTGGTTTGCAATCCTTGGCTTACATAAGCTTGGCGCAATAGCAATTCCGGCACCTAATCAGCTTCTTGAGAAAGACTTTAAATATAGATTTGAAACGGGAAATATCAAGGCTATTCTTTGTACTGCAGACGGCGATGTGTCAAATGCAGTTGACGGAGCGGCGGCACAGTGTCCTACTCTTGCTTATAAGATACTCGTAGGCGGTGAGAGGGAAGGCTGGCGTAACTTTGACAATGAATACAGTCTTTTCAGCAGTCATTATGCACGTACCGAGGATGCTCCGTGCGGCAGTGACCCGATGCTTATGTTCTTTACATCGGGTACGTCGGGATATCCCAAGATTGCCGCGCACAACTATAAATATCCTCTCGGTCACTTCATAACCGCAAAGTATTGGCATCAGGTTAATCCCGAGGGCCTCCATCTCACCATTTCTGATACGGGTTGGGCAAAGGCTATGTGGGGTAAGCTTTATGGTCAGTGGCTCTGCGAGGCAGCGAACTTCGTATACGACTTTGATAGATTTAATCCCGAAAATATACTACCTTTGTTTGCAAAATACGGCATAACGACATTCTGCGCACCTCCAACGATGTACAGAATGCTCGTAAAACAGGATATAAGCCGCTTCGACCTATCTTCAATCGAGCACGCATCCACTGCGGGCGAGGCTCTTAACCCTGAGGTATTCCGTCAATTTGAGAAGAATACCGGACTTCAGATTATGGAAGGCTTCGGTCAGTCCGAGACTACTCTCGTTATCGGCAACCTTTCGGGCGGCAGTCACAAGATGGGCTCTATGGGTAAGCCTGTGCCTCTTTACAACGTGCGTTTACTTAACAGTGATGGCGAAGAGGTGGCAAAGGGTGAGAGCGGTGAAATATGTATAGATATTTCAAAGGGACTTCCTTGCGGTCTTGCTTATGCTTACGAGGGTAATGAAAAAATTACTGCTGAAACCTGGCGTGACGGATATTACCACACGGGTGACGTTGCTTGGATGGACGAGGACGGCTTCCTTTGGTACGTAGGCAGAGTGGACGACGTTATCAAGTCGTCGGGATACAGAATCGGTCCTTTCGAGATTGAAAACGTTATTATGGAGCTTCCTTACGTACTTGAGTGCGGTGTGTGTGCGGCACCTGATGAGGTAAGAGGTCAAGTAGTAAAGGCGAGCATCGTTTTAGTTAATGGCACTGAAGGAAGCGATGACTTAAAGAAGGAAATTCAAAATTACGTCAAGTCAAAAACGGCTCCTTATAAATACCCAAGAATTGTTGAGTTTCGCGAGAGTCTACCAAAGACCACGAGCGGCAAAATTATAAGAAAACAGCTATAAAGTAAATTAAGATTTACATTTGTAGCGCAGATATGTGTATGGATACAAATTGTAAAAGATTAACGCTCTTTGCAGGACATTACGGAAGCGGCAAAACGAATATTGCCGTAAATTACGCATATAAGCTTTCAAGGGAGGGAAAGACGGTTTGCATCGCCGACCTTGATATTGTAAATCCGTATTTTAGAACTAAGGACAGTGCAAACGAGCTTGAATCGCTCGGTATTCGCTTGATTTCACCCAGATTTGCCAATACCAATGTTGATTTGCCGGCTCTTCCGGCGGAGAGTTACAGTCTTGTACAGGACAAATCAACGTACGGTATTATGGATATCGGCGGTGACGACCGAGGCGCTTATGCGCTTGGCAGATACGTAGGAGCTATTAAAGCGGAGAATAATTACCGAATGGCTTTCGTAGTGAATTGCTACCGTCCCTTGACCTCTACGGTTGAGGACGCTGTCGCTATTATGAAAGAGATTGAAGAGGCGTGCGGCCTTGAGTTTACTTGCATTGTCAATAACTCAAATCTCGGTGCTGAAACTACTGCCGATACGGTTCTTAATTCCGTAGAATTCGTTGAGGAGTTGAGTCGTGCGACGGGGCTTGAGATATGGATGCATACGGCGGAGGAGTCGGTTGCAAGGGAGCTTAATGGGCTAACTGTTATGCCTATGACGCTTCAAAAGAAAATTTTTGACTTACCCTAAGGAGCATGGGTAACACCGTGTTACTAAAATGGGATAGTAGGAGGAAAAAAGATGGCTAAGGTCACGTTTAATACCGATATGTGTAAGGGCTGTGGGCTGTGCGTTGATGCCTGCCCCAAGAATTGCCTTGCCATAGCGGAGGATAAGCTTAATCAAAAGGGTTACTCACCCGCGTATATGCAAAACGCGGAGAAGTGCATAGGCTGTGCTTTTTGCGCAACTATGTGTCCTGATTGCATTATCACGGTTGAGAAGTAGGAGGTTATTATGGCTGAAAGAGTTTTAATGAAGGGTAACGAGGCTATCGCAGAGGCCGCAATCCGTGCAGGCTGCCGTCATTACTTCGGTTATCCGATTACGCCTCAGACTGAGATAGCCGCTTATATGGCAAAGAAAATGCCAAAAATAGGTGGAGTATTTCTTCAGGCGGAGAGCGAGGTTGCTTCTATAAATATGGTTTACGGCGCTGCTGCCGCAGGAATGCGCGTTATGACGTCCTCATCGAGCCCCGGAATTTCACTTAAGGCAGAGGGCCTTTCCTATCTTGCAGGTAGTGATCTTCCCGCTCTTGTTGTTAACGTTCAGAGAGGCGGCCCCGGTCTCGGCGGTATTCAGCCCTCTCAGGCAGACTATTTCCAGGCTACAAAGGGCTGCGGTCAAGTCGGAGGCCAAGCGGTCTTAGGAAGACAATTAATTAAGGCAACTCCTTGGCTCACAGAACGACATGGCTACG
>JAZQRW010000209.1:0-4264 GCA_045629765.1 Eubacteriales bacterium | reverse complement strand
GGTAAGCGTATATGTTGACACAAGATGTTGTGGTAGAATGGGGGGATATCCTTTGGGTGAGAGAATAAATAAAGATCCCCACGCAAAACGAGGGGATCTTTATTTATTTTATGCCATATTCTCATCAATAGAAAAGATGAGGCTCGTGGTTTCATCTGCCGCTATTACAAAGTAAATGTACGTGTCCTGCTCTATCAGCATACCTTTGCCAAGAGTAAACTCAACGAAGCTATCGCCTTGCTGTATGTATGCTTTGTAATTCAGCTCATCAAGACTTTGTACATCACTCCATGCATTGAAATGAATATCGTAATAAAGCTCCCACGTTATATTATCTTCATTTGTGGGACCGAATCTGACGTAAAGCTTTTCATCGGGATTAAGCGTTACTGTTACTTCTTCTCCGAAGTTATTATCGATACCTGTATAAACGCCACAGCCGTGAGTTGTGCAGAAGCCGTAGTCATCAACATTATGATGATCACATTCAATATCTTCGCTCAGGGTTATCCACATAGCGGGGACCACGCCGAAGTTGGTGCTGTCAACGTTGCCGCTGTGCATGTAGCCGGCGGCATCAAAGTAGAACACGAAGCCAGCATTGCTACTATTAGTAGGCGAACGCAAAAACCACACACCATTACCACCATTGTTAGACGATGTTAACATCACAGCTCCCATTGCGCGTGAGTAGTCGCTGGTGAGCATTTCTCTTGCCTCATCGTATCCTCTACTTGTAGAGAAGCCGTACTTACTATTAGTTGCCTCTCGATAAGAGAGGAGGAATATTTTATCCTCCGTATCCTCACAAGCGTAAGGGTTAGTATTATTGTTCGTGCTATATGCGCTGTTATCTACCGTTGTGGTAAGTATTATCTCGCTTTGAAGCTCGCTAAATGCGATATCGTAGAAGGTAGAGTTAAGCCATGCCCTTACTTCACTATATTTGTAATTACTAGCATAAGTACCATCTGGTGCTTCATTTGATACGGTGTAATATTTTCCGTCGCTACCTTCGTAATAATCAGACTGGTATGCCATACCCGCTATTATGCTATCACAGAGGATAAACGCCGTTTCTCCGTCGGTGGAGAGTATTCTCCAACGGATAGGCTCTACCTTGAAGTAGTATACGGTTCCGCTTACTACCGTCACATTATTCGTGAAGGTATATCCAGAATCATAAGGCGTTGCAGTAACGGCAGCGTAGTAGTTACCGTCGGAGCCGAGGTAGTAGCCACGACTATCCTGAGTAGAGGTTATAGTCACGTCATCTGCCTTAATGGTCTGGGGATATTCTCCGAAGAGAATATAGCTTCCCTCCTCGTTAGGCGTTCCGTCCTTGTCACATCTGACGTACTCTTTTTTATCAGGAACGCTAGGCTTAGTGTCCTCGCTCAGCCTAATCTGCAAAGCGGGGACGACGCCGCTAGAGTAGGAATTGTTGTGACCGTCGTGGACGTAGCCGTCGTCGGAGACGACGAGCGCGAGGAAAGTATAGTTGAAATTAGGCGAACGCAACCACCAATACGCGTTGCCGTAATAGGAAGACGATGTGCTCATATAAACTCCCATTGCGCGCGAGTAGTCACTCGCCTGCATCCTACGAGCTATGTCATATTCATATCTACTAAATGAAAAGCCGTACGCGCTATTCGTTACGTCTCTGCAGGAGAGAAGGAATATCTTATCCTCTGTGTCCTCACATACGTTAGGATTCGAGGAATAGCCTGTACTATATGCACTGTTGTCTACTGTTGTAGTGAGTATAATCTCTCTCTGAAGCTCGGTAAACGCAGTCTTGTAGAAGGTAGAGTTAAGCCAAGCTCTTACGTCACTATACTTATAGTTATTAACGTAAGTACCGTCGGGCGCTCCATTTGCCGTTGTGTAGTATTTATCTGTTGATCTATCATAAGTGTAATCCGACTGATACGCCATATCTGCTATTACGCTATCGCAAAGGATAAACGCGGTTTCTCCATCGATGGAGAGAATGCGCCAACGGATCGGATCAACCTTGAAGTAGTAGACCGTGCCACTTACTATCGTCGCATTATTTGTGAAGGTATATCCAGAAGTATAAGGCGTTGCCGTAACGGCAGCGTAGTAGTTGCCGTCAGAGCCGAGGTAGTAACCACGGCTATCGGTGGTTGTAGTTATAGTGACATCATCTGCCTTGATGGTCTGGGGATATTCGCCGAAGAAAATGTAATCGCCATTCTCGTTAGGAGTACCGTCTTTGTCGCTTCTTATGTATTGCTTATCGTTAGAATCTTTTGGCTCAATCGCGCCACAGCGAGTGCAAGTACCATTGACATAATCGTGTCCAAGAGCATCAATAATTCTCTGGCCTACGAAAACTTCGTTACAAACAGCGCAATATTTACCTTCCGTAAGACCTGTCTTAGCACAAGTGGGTGCTACAGCTTTACTAACTACTTCGGTATGTTCGAGAACGTCAGTGATAGTAGTCTCGCGAGAAAGCTCCTCTCCACAAGTTGAGCAATAAACCACGCTGTCATATGAACCCGTTGTAGTGCAAGTAGGAGCTACATTGTTTTCAATAACTGCTTCTGCTTCGGTATGTCCAAGAGCTTTAACTATGGTCTGTGCAATGAGAACTTCATTACACGCAGAACAATGCTTACCCTCAGTAAGACCTGTTGCGGTGCACGTGGGGGCAACAGCTGCATCGACGACTACTGTGTGTCCAAGAGCATCAATGACTGTCTGTGCAATAATTACTTCCTCACAATCTATACACACTTCACCTTCTGTCAAGCCCGGCTCGGTACAGGTTGCACTCTTTGCAGGTTGAGTGTTTACATTGGTATGAGGGCACTCCGCATCGCGAATAAAGCCACACTCATTACATTCTTCGTCATATTTATCGTCATAAGAATGATTTACTTTAGGTGTTTCAATCTGTGCAACGAGAACTTCATTACATACAGAACAATGCTTACCTTCTGTAAGACCTGTTGCAGTACAAGTAGAAGAAACCGCTGTGTCAACTGTTTCAGTATGGCCGAGAGCATCAACAACGGTCTGTACAACAATAGTTCCATTACATACAGAGCAATGCTTTCCTTCAGTAAGACCCGCCATCGTACAAGTGGGAGGAACTGCTGCATCAATAACCTCGGTATGAGCGAGAGCATCAACAACGGTCTGTGCAACGAGAATCTCATTACATACAAAACAGTGCTTACCTTCAGTCAAACCTGTTGTAGTACAAGTGGGAGAAACGCCTTCGTCAATCAACACATCATGAGGCAGTTTAGGAATTGTTTCATTCTGTTTTTCGCCACAAGCGCAATAACGAACTTTTACACCTGCATTAGCACAAGTAGCGTTTTCGGTAGTAAACCACTCTCCGAATTCATGAGTGTGTTTAGTTTCAGAATCGGTATTTGGCGTCTTGTTACAAGATGCCATGCACATTAGTAGTGCAAGAATCAATGTTATGAATACAACTATCTTTTTCATAACCGTTTCACTTTCACGTTTAAGCCCGTCGGCATTTTACGCGCATATTATACCATATTTTAGATATTTTTTCAATTATTTTACAGGCGCAAAATATTTTTCGTGAAAGTATACTAAATATTTATGGCGTGTTTATGGCAATGTGCTAGTGTGAAAGTGGAATTTTAGCGCGAATATAAAAAATAGGGAGCGCGGAGGCGCTCCCTGAGGATATTGCTTAATATGAGTAGACTTCGTTGCCCATCAGTGCAGCTCCGCTCTCGTGCTGATGCTTCTTGACGGAGGCGGTGATTTCCTTGCCGTCGAGGTAAACCTTGATCTCTTGGCTAGTGCCACCACTGCCCTGTCCGCGCATTGCGGCAGTCATGGCGGCGAATACGCCTTCGTAGACGGCATCCTGCATCTGCTGAACGTTCATGACACCTGTCTTGCCGCCACCTGCGTTGGCGACGATTTCGGCGCCACGCTCACCTGCCCAAATGAGAGAGCCTGCATCGAAGACACCACCGTCGGCGGCGAACTTGACGCTGAAGCTCTTAGGGTACTTGAAGGTCTTGCCGAGTGCGGAGACCTCTCCCCAATTGACGGTGAGCTTAGGTACACTTATGTTGAGCTTGGTGCTAAGTTTTGCGTTACTGCTCCACCATTTTTTAGCGGAGTTCCAAGAGCTTTTGAGCTTTTCCCATATCTTACCGATAGAGGGAGTGTAGGTGGAGAGTGAGCCACGGTTCTTGCTCCACCAAGTTTTAGCAGTCTCCCAAGCGGCTTTCAG
>JAZQRW010000208.1:0-16404 GCA_045629765.1 Eubacteriales bacterium | reverse complement strand
CATGGCTACGATCCGACTTGGAAGAGATATATACTAAGGCTACAGAGATACGCGGTCTTGAGTGCGATGATTATGTAAAGAAGGTTTACTTTGGATTTTTTGAGAACCAACGCATAATTGACGAAACAGCAGAGAAGTGCCTTATCGGCTGGAAGAAGGAGCGAGTTTCCTTTGTTTCCAGAGCTATTATACGACTTGCGTGCTATGAGCTTATGTTTATGGATGATATTCCGGTTAAGGTATCCATTAACGAAGCCATTGAATTATCCAAGAAATACGATGAAGAAAAGGCGTACGTGTTCATCAACGGCGTATTGAATGCGGTTGCTGAAGCTATCGGCAGAAAATGAGTAAGCAAAGAGTAATTTTAGGCATTGATACCAGTAATTATACTACTTCGGTGGCTTTACTAAGCACCGGTGGTGAGTTAATTGCTAATATCAAGGAGCCACTGCCTGTTAAAACAGGCGAGAGAGGACTTAGACAGTCGGAGGCGGTTTTTTCACACGTTAAAAACTTGCCGATTTGTATGAATAGACTCTCCGAGTATTTAGAAAACAGGGAAATTTGTGCAGTAGGTGTCAGCGATAAGCCGAGAAATCAAGTGGGCTCGTATATGCCTTGCTTTCTTTCCGGTGTAGCCTCTGCTCGTTCAATTGCAACAGCTCTGGACGTTCCGCTTTATACCTTCTCACACCAATGCGGTCATATCATGGCTGCACTCTTCTCGTCGGGAAGGTTAGATTTGTGCGAAAGAGCGTTTGCCGCCTTTCATATATCGGGTGGAACAACGGAATTGGTTAAAATTACTCCCGATGAGCGAGGCTTTTGCGCTGAGTTAATCGGTGGTACAAAGGATTTAAATGCCGGCCAGATTATCGATAGAATAGGCGTTTATATGGGGCTATCGTTTCCATGTGGCGCAGAAATGGAAAGTTTGGCGCTGTCTTACGAAGGAAAACCGCGTAAAGTGAAGGCTTCGCTTGACGGTACTTACGTTAACCTATCCGGACTTGAAAATTTGGCTATTAAGTTATATAACGAGTGCGAAGATAAGGCGTTGGTAAGTCGCTTCGTTTTGGATTACATAGCCGCTGCAATTTCGGGCATGACCGAAGCGTACGTAAATGAGAATGGCGCGGAGCCTATCGTATACGCGGGCGGTGTAATGTGTAATTCGATTATAAAATCCACGCTTTCTAAGCGGTTTGATGCGTATTTTGCTGCACCGGAGATGTCAGCAGACAATGCGGTCGGAATTGCAAATCTCGCGCTTCGTGCGTACAAAAAAGAAATTTAAATTTATTAGAAGGGAGGGAATACAGGTGGATATATCTTCACTCCGAAACAGAAAGACCGATGCTTCAATGAGTGTTGGCGAGCTTAATCAGTACATCAAGAATATGTTCGATGATAACAGAATGCTTAATGCAATATCCGTAAGGGGTGAAATATCTAATTTTGTTAACCATCGAAGCGGTCACTTGTATTTCAGCCTTAAGGATAGCGAGGGGCAAATTAGGGCGGTTATGTTTCGTTCAAGCGCGCAATTGCTCAAGTTTATGCCTGAAAACGGTACTAAGGTAATAGTTCGCGGTACAGTCAGCGTATACGCCAAGGACGGCTCGTACCAAATATACGTAAATTCCATGCAGCCAGACGGTGTCGGAGCTTTATATCTTGCATATGAACAGTTAAAGCAAAGACTCTTTGACGAGGGCTTGTTTGATGAGGCTTGCAAGAAGAACATTCCCAAATACCCTGAGCGCATAGGTGTTATTACCTCACCTACGGGAGCAGCAGTGCGTGATATAATCAATGTAATAGGACGCAGGTATCCGCTTGCTTCTATATATCTTTATCCCTCGCTGGTTCAAGGTGAGTCGGCAGAAAGTAGTCTTATTGAGGGTGTTAAATACTTTAACGATTCTAGACTGGTTGATACAATAATCATTGGTAGAGGCGGTGGTTCAATCGAGGATTTGTGGGCGTTTAACGGAGAGTGGCTTGCAAGAGCAATTTACGAGTGTAATATTCCCATTATTTCCGCAGTCGGACATGAAACAGATTTTACAATTTGCGATTTTGTTTGCGACTTACGCGCACCTACGCCATCAGCCGCGGCAGAGCTTGCTGTGCCTGACGTGCGTGAGATTTCCATGAATTTGGATGGCTATCTTGCAAGACTTGATACAGCGCTTATCGGGCAGATTGCGAGAAATAAGGATAGACTTGCTTATATTACGGATTCTCCCGTTATGAGAAATCCCGAAAGCATCGTGCAGGTGCATCGAGAAAGGCTCATTGATGCGACCGATTCGCTTAACGAAGCGCTCACGGATTTATGCAAACGTCGGCGCAATGATTTCACACTTATACTCAGTAAGGTCGAGGCTATGAATCCCTTAGCGGTATTATCACGAGGCTTTTCGGTAGTTTCGCACAACGGTAATGCTGTTACCGACGCATCATTGCTTAAGGCATCTGACACGATAAACGTGAGAATGTCGAAGGGAAGTTTAAAAGCAAAAGTAATTGAATGTGAGAGATAACTTATGAAGAATATAAAATTTGAAGAAGCAATGGAAGAGCTTGAACTGATAGTAAGACAGCTTGAGTGTGGTGAGTTGACGCTTGACGACTCGATAAAAGCATACGAGCGAGCAGTAACGCTTGCAGGTATTTGCAATAAAAGGCTTGAGAGTGCTGAGGCAAAGGTAAGAATTTTAACGGCAAATGAAAACGGTGAAGTAAGCGATGCACCGTTTGACAATACAAAATATGAGGATTGACGTTTATCTTGCCAACTCCGGGATTTTATCATCGAGGAGTGAGGCAAAGTCATATATTGAAGAAGGACTTGTCTTCGTTGGAACGAAGCAGATACTAAAGCCGTCTTTTGAAATAGATGGACTTGAGTCACAGATTAGCGTTGATAAAAGTTCACGACTTTACGTTAGCCGCGGTGGAATAAAGCTTGCGGGAGCACTAAAAGAATTTAAACTTGACGTAACCGATAAGTTATGCATTGATATTGGCGCTTCAAGTGGCGGATTTACCGATTGCCTGTTGCAAAACGGAGCTGCAAAAGTTATTGCAGTTGACTCGGGAAGCGGACAATTGGTTGATAAAATAAGGCAGAATGAAAAAGTAATCGTAATAGAGAACTATAATGCTAGGTATATGAAGGCGTGTGATTTTGCCTTTACACCGAGCTTTGCAGTTATGGACGTTTCTTTTATTTCCGCTACTTATATCATTCCCGCACTTTCAGCTTGTCTTGCTGCAGACTCCGATTTTATATGTCTTATCAAGCCCCAGTTTGAGGTTGGAAAGTCGGCTCTGGGTAAGGGTGGAATAGTTAGGGATGATAAGGCAAGACGCGCCGCTGTGGATAAGGTGGTTGCTTGCGCACTTGAGTATGGCTTTAAGCTCTTGGGAGTAATCACTTCACCTATTAAGGGTGGTGACGGTAATGTTGAATTTTTGGCACATTTTCGCAAAATGCGCAATTCTTAATTGGAGATTAAATAGATGAAGAACGTAGTAATCATTCCAAATTTGAAAAAGGATATATCGCTCTCGGTTACAAAGGAAGTTATTAACGAGCTACATAAATGCGGTATGAAAATATACGTTGAAACTGGGATTCTCGAATCTGACTTGATAAGTAATTATTCGGATTTTCCTCAAGTTGCCGAGCTTATTATTGTAATTGGCGGTGACGGCTCTGTAATAGATGCATCTCGTTATGCTGTCGAGTATGATATACCGATTTTGGGCGTCAATCTTGGCAAGGTAGGATATTTGAGCGAGGTTGACCCTGATAATATTTCGATTTTATCACAAATACCAAAGGGTGAGTACTTTATTAAGGAGAAGCTTTTGCTTGTTGCCAATCGGTTGGGGAAGCAGGACGACTCAGCGGTACGTTATGCAGTAAACGACGTAGTTATTTCTGAGGTGTCAACGTTGGGAATTTCCGATTTCGTGATAGAGGATTCGGTTGGAAATGCCTTGAGATATAGAGCAGATGGCATCATTTTTGCAACTCCGCAGGGCTCTACAGCATATTCACTATCCGCAGGAGGCCCTATAGTTGCTCACGACGTTGAAGGAATTTTATTGACGGCTGTGTGTCCACATTCGTTCTTTAACCGCCCCGTTATGTTCAATGCATCCGAGGTGATAAAGGTTACGAATTTGGGCGAGGGTGCGCTTGATATAAATATTGACGGTCGCGCCTTCGATAGAATTGAAAGTAATGAGGCGTGCGAAATAAGGCGTGCTGAGAAAAATATAAAAATGCTGCAATTTTCAAAGAACAGTATGTTTACCGGACTGTTCCGCAAGATGAAGATTTTGGAGGATATAAAGTAATGAAAAATTCAAGACAGGGAAAAATCCTTGAGATTATCGCAAAATACGAAATAAGCACTCAGGAGGCTCTTATTGAGAAGCTTCTTGAAGAGGGTATTGCTTCTACTCAGACTACCATCTCCAGAGATATTCGTGAGCTTAAGCTGATAAAGGGACCTACAGGCAGAGGTACTTATAAATACGTAGTCCCGGGCACGAAGAAGGATAACAACGTTCCCGTTCATAATTCTTCACTCTCAGATTCGGTTATGTCAATTGAGACGGCGCAGAATATCGTTGTTATCAAAACGCACTCGGGTATGGCGAACGCAATTGCGGTATGTATGGAAAATATGCACTTACCGGGTGTTGTCGGTTCAGTTGCGGGTGATGATACAATTTTGATTGTGGTTAAGGATAACGATCTTGCAGTAGCGACCGAACGTGAATTGAAAAAGGTATTTGAAAGATAATTGTTAAGGAGCATAAAATATGCTTATTTCTTTGCACATTGAGAATATAGCAGTAATTAAGAAGGCGGATATAGATTTTAATTCCGGCTTTATGGTGCTCAGCGGTGAAACAGGTGCAGGTAAGTCAATCATAATTGACAGCATTGCGTTGCTCTTAGGTGCTAAGGCGGACAGAGAGCTCATACGTCATGGGCAGACGCAGGCAATGGTTAGCGGTGTATTCACATCTATTAGCAAAATAACACTCGATAACATGGCGCTTTGCGGTGTGGAGGCAGACGAGGATGGAAATCTTTTAATACAGAGGACAATTTCCACAGACGGACGCTCGGTTGTGAAAATCAATGGACGCACTGTGACTATAGCAGCTCTTAAGGCGTTTTCACAAGGACTTATCTCCATACATAGCCAGACTGACACAACGATGCTTATGGATAGCTCCGTGCATTTGTCTTTGGTTGATACCTATGCCGGAAACGGTGAGTTGCTTGAGAAGTATAGTTTGTTGTATGATAAGCTTGATGGTATCAGACAGCAAATAAAGAGTATCAAGGAAAAGCAGTCGGAGAGCGAAAGGCTGCGGGAGATTTTAGAATATCAAATTAAGGATATAGATTCCTTGAAGCTTCACGACGGCGAGGAAGAGGAGCTTGTTGACAAAAAGGTAAAAATAAAAAACAGCGAGAAGATAACAAAGAACGCTGATTTTGTTTACAAAGCACTTAAGGGTAGCGAAAAGGGTGCCGTTTCATATCTTATTGATAGAAGTATTACTGCACTTTCGCAAATCAGCGGAGTTCTTCCCGGACTTGATGAATATTGCTCACAGCTTCGCGATATGAAATATCAGATTGACGATATTGCAGAGGAAGTCTATGCTGTCATTGACTATATAGATGAAGAACCCGAAGAGGCGCTTAATAAAATTGAATCGCGCCTTGATAAAATAAGCAAAATAAAAAGGAAGTACGGGCTTACAATTGCCGACGTACTTGCGTTTAGAGATAACGCTAAAGCTGAGCTTGAAACTCTTGAAAACAGTGAGGAGCTACTCAAAAATCTGGATAATGAAGAAAAGAAGGCGTATTCAGATGCTTTGGCGGTTGCAAATGAACTTCATAGCGTAAGAGTTGCCTCGTCTAAGGTTCTTGAGGAGAAAATTAAGGCTACTCTTGAAATGCTTGATATGCCGAAGGTAGTATTTTTCGTGGATATCAAAGAAGAATATTACGATGAAAAGAAAATATTGACGCGTACGGGTAGTGATAGTGTAGAGTTGTTTATCAGTACTAATTTGGGTGCTGATCCACTACCGCTTTCCAAGGTAGCATCGGGCGGTGAATTGGCACGAGTTATGCTTGCTATTAAGAGCGTTATCGCTGATAACGACGGAACCTCTACCGTTATTTTCGACGAGATAGATGCAGGCGTTTCAGGTAAGACAGCGAGAAAAATCGGCTATAAAATGCTTGATTTATCAAAGCAGTGCCAAATTTTCTGTATTACCCATAGTGCACAGATTGCTTCGCTTGCGGATACGCATTATTTGATTTCTAAATCTACAGTCGGTGCTGAAACCGAGACGAAGATAGAAACGCTTGATTACGATGGCAGAGTACGTGAACTCTCACGAATTTTGGGCGGCATCAATGTTACCGATTCACAAAGAGCTGCTGCTGTAGATATGCTGAATAACAGAGAAAATTAACCCCTATTGAATTTTGGTGTAAATTTATATGCTTGATGCAGTTAAAAGGACACTAAAGGCTAAGGAAGTTTATTTTTTGGAAAACGTGGGATTTAAGACACTTACCACAATTAAGTGCGGTGGTATCGCTCCTATCGTTGTTTATCCAAGGACGCTCGATGAATTTATATTTGTGATAAGATATCTTACGCACGAAAATGTGTGCTTTCGCGTAATTGGAAATATGAGCAACGTTTTGCCCACTGACGGCGTATATGACGGTGTTATTGTTAAAACTACATTCCTTAACCGTAAAGAGCTTAACAGAAACGTTGTAACCGCAGAGTGCGGTATAAAAATTTCCAATCTTCTTTGGCACTGTGCGAGGCTGAATTTCGGCGGTGGCGAGGGTCTGTTTATGATACCCGGCACGCTTGGCGGTATGGTGTATGGTAATGCCGGAGCATACGGAGTAGCAATATCTGATATTTTTCTTGATGCTGCTTTTTACGATGCTCAGGAGGATAAGATAATTACGATTGAGAAGTCCGATATGCAATTTTCATATAGGCATTCTGTAGTTTCGTCGGGGCAGCTATACATGCTATATGCGAGGATATCACTGCGCGCGTTGCCGTTTGATATTATAAGAGCACGAATTTCGGAATTTGCAAAAATGCGTAGGGCGTCACAACCTACCTCGTATCCATCACTCGGAAGTGTCTTTCGCCGTGAAGCTGGCGTAATACCCGCACGGATTATCGATGAGCTGGGCTTGAAGGGGATGAGTGTAGGCGGTGCCATGGTATCGCGAAAGCACGCAGGTTTTATCATTAACTATAACAATGCCACGTCCCGTGACGTACGGGAATTGATAGAAAAGATTAAAAACACGGTTACAGATAGGCTCTCATTATGTTTAAAATGTGAGATTGAATATTTGTAAAGGAGTAAAAAATTGTCATTTTCAATTGAACAAAAATATGAAATAATCGACTCTGTGATAAAACAGCAATGCTGTAAAATGGCACAGCTACACGGCATATTATCCTCGTCGGCCAATATTGTGGACGGTAAAATAGTAATTGCGGTTTTTGATAAGAAAATTGCCGAATATATTCAAAAGACGATTTTTGAAGTATATAATAAATGGGCAGATATTTCAACTCGCAAATCTGGTGGAAGAGGCTTTTTGTTAACTTTTGAGTCGAATTCTGCCTTGAAATATATTACAGATTTTGAAAATAAGTCTATTGTTTTTCAAGAAAAATGTGCAGCTTGTTTATCTGCTTTTTTGCGTGGCGTATTTCTTGCTACAGGCAGAATTACCGATCCGAGCAAGCAGTATCTTCTTGAGCTTGCTATCGACGGTAATACTGAGATATTTATGGAATATCTTGATTCTTTGGGGCTTAATCCAAGACTGACCTTAAAGGCTCAAAAACGAGTTATCTATTTTAAGAACAGCACGAATATTGAAGATTTTTTGGCTTTGTCAGGCTTAAACTCTACAGCGTTTACGCTTATGAATGAGAAAATTCAGAGTGAAATCAGGAATAATGTTAACAGGATTTCCAACTGCGAAACTAATAATATCGAAAGGGCGGTTTCGGCGTCAATATATCAGATTACGCTTATAGAACGGTTGATTGAAAAGGGATTGATTTCGCAGCTTTCACCCGAGCTTGAACAGACCGCAAGGCTGCGCCTTTTGTATAGAGATTACTCTCTTTCACAGCTTGCCGCAGTTTTTACCCCTCATATTACTAAGCCTGGGCTTTCGCACAGATTGAAAAAAATAACGACTATGGCAGAGCAACTTTTGGAAGGAAAGCTCGATGATATTTAATTTTACGGAATTGAGGTGATGCTTTATGGGAGAATTCGTACATTTGCATTTGCATACAGAATACAGCCTTCTTGACGGTGCTACTCGTATAGCATCAATTGCAGATAAGGCAAAGGAATGCTCTCAAGACGCCGTTGCTATTACAGACCACGGTGTGATGTACGGTGCCGTAGAATTTTACGATGCTCTTAAGAAACAGGGTATTAAGCCTATTATTGGCTGTGAGGTTTACGTTGCCGCGCGCACTAGATTTTTGAAAGAGGGCAAGATAGATTCTTCGGGTAATCACCTTATCCTGCTTTGCAAAAATGAGGTTGGATATAAGAACCTATCGTACATGGTTTCCGAGAGCTTCATTAACGGCTTTTACTCAAGACCCAGAGTTGATATGGATTTGCTTCGCGAGCATCACGAAGGATTGATAGCGCTTTCGGGTTGTATCGGCGGTAAGATTCCTCAGCTTATCATCGCAGGCAGTCTTAGTGAGGCAGAGAAGGCGGCGCTTGAACTTAAGGAAATCTTTGGCGATGACTTCTATCTTGAGATACAGAATCATAACTTAGACGATGAGCGCAGAGTTGCCTTTGGATTAAAGCTGATAAGCGAGAAGCACGGTATTCCGTTAGTTGCTACCAACGACGTGCATTATCTCAACAAGGATGATGCAGACACACAGGCAACCTTGATGTGCGTGCAGACTAACAACGTGATTTCCGACGGCCGTCCGTTTGGATTTGAAACGGATGAATTTTATTTCAAGTCTACCGAAGAAATGAAGGAACTGTTTGCTTCCTTTGACGGAGCTATTGAAAACACTGTTAAAATTGCAGAGAAATGTAACTTTGATTTTGAGTTTGATAAGCTGTATTTTCCGGATTTCAGACCCGAGGGCGGTGTAACGCATAAGGACAAGCTTCGCATAGATACGTATGCCGGATTTGAAAGGCTGTCTTCCTTAGGCAGATTTGATTTTGAAAAAAATGACAGACAGGTCTACCTAGACAGAATAGAATATGAGCTTGGCGTTATCGATAAGATGGGCTTTAATGCCTATTTCCTGATAGTTAGCGATTTCGTAGCGTATGCTAAGCGTTCTGACATTCCCGTGGGCCCGGGAAGAGGCTCGGGTGCAGGTAGTTTGGTCGCATTTTGTATAGGTATTACTGACGTTGACCCTATTGCTTTTAATCTTCTTTTTGAGAGATTTTTGAACCCCGAACGTGTTTCTATGCCGGATTTTGATATAGATTTTTGCTATACAAGACGTGAAGAGGTTATTGAATACGTAAAGCGCAAATAGGGCGAGGACAAGGTAGCACAGATAGTTACCTTTGGTACGCTTGCACCGCGTGCTGCCGTGCGTGACGTTGGTAGGGCACTTGATATGCCTTATGCTAAGGTGGATACCGTAGCCAAGATGATTGCGCGCGACGCTTCCACCATCGAGCGCGCGCTTGAGAACAAGGAACTGCGTGAGCTATATAATAACGACAACGACGTAAGAAAGCTGATTACCGTCAGTCGCGGCGTCGAGGGTATGCCACGTCACGCATCGACTCACGCCGCAGGCGTCGTAATTACTGCCAAGCCGACTTACGAGTACGTGCCACTCTCATATAGCGGTACAGGTGTTGTTACTCAATTCGATATGAATACCGTGGCAAGACTCGGGCTTATTAAGTTTGACTTTTTGGGACTCAGGTATATAACCGTTATTCACGATGCGGAGCGCTTGATACGTGAAAAACAACCTGGTTTCTCCATAAATTCCATAAGCTTTGATGATAAAGAAACATTTAAGCTTCTTTGTGAAGCAAAGACGGATGGCGTATTTCAGCTTGAGTCAGGTGGAATGAAGAATGTACTATCAAGACTTGCACCAACATCTCTTGAGGAGGTTATTGCTTGCATTGCCCTATTTAGACCAGGCCCTATGGATTCAATCGATAAATTTATCGCAAGAAAGCACGGTAGGGAAAAAATCGAGTATGATATATCCAGACTCAGTAGCATTCTTGACGTTACTTACGGCTGTATTGTATATCAGGAGCAGGTAATGCAGATTTGTCGCGAGCTTGCGGGCTACTCTTATGCTAAGGCTGATATAGTAAGACGCGCTATGTCAAAGAAGAAGATTTCGGCAATGCTTGCCGAGCGCGAGGGCTTCATTAACGGTTGCATTGAAAGAGGTGTCACCGAAGAGCAGGCTAATAAGATTTTTGACGATATGCAGAGCTTTGCGCAGTACGCTTTCAATAAGAGCCACGCAACTGCTTACGGTATTATTTCGTACCGTACTGCGTATTTAAAAGCGCATTATCCTGCTGAATACTATTCTGCGCTTCTTTCAAGCGTTCTTTCTGATACAAATAAGTTAAAGGCGTATATTTCCGATGCAAGTAAGGTAGGCGTTAAGGCTTTAGCACCCGATATAAACATCAGTAACGCCGATTTTACCGTAAGCGATGGCAATATCAGGTTTGGCCTTTTGGCAATAAAAAACGTTGGCAAGCAATTTGCTGATGCCGTTGTAAATGTAAGACGGCAAGGTAAATATAAGTCATTTGTTGATTTTGTTGAGAGATTATCCGACTTTGACATAAACAAGAGAACGGTGGAGTCACTTATCAAGTGCGGAGCTTTTGATAGCTTGGGAACTCCGAGAAGTGCGCTTTTGCTCTGTTACGAAAGTATTTTAGACTCGCAGCATGAGCGTAAACGAGCAAATATAAGCGGACAGATGGATATGTTTTCGCTCGATAGTAGTCCGATTGGCTTTTCAAGCTCTGAATATCAGTATCCCGATGTTCAGGAATATAGTCTTAAGGAGCTGTTGATGCTTGAGAAGGAAAGCTCGGGAATGTACTTCTCAGGGCACATGATTGATAACTACAAGAAGTTCATGTCAGCGCATAAGCTTGATATGATTGTAGACATTATCGAGGATTGCTCCGAGGAATGTGCAAATCCTAACCCAAAATATCACGACAGAAGCGTCGTTACCATTGCGGGAATTATCGTTTCGTTAAGAACCAAGGTGACCAAGAGCGGCGCTACGATGGCATTCATTACGCTTGAGGACAGGCTTAGGGAAATTGAGGTTATTGTTTTTTCTAAGAATTATACTAACGCTAAGCCAAATCTGTTCGTCGATAACGCGGTAATGATAACGGGCACTGTTTCGGTTGAGGAGGGAGAAGATACCAAAATTCTTCTTTCGGAAATTCTTCCTATGAATGCCGATGATAATATTAGCCAAACTAATATAACTGAGGCGAATGAGGATAGCTCCGAAAAGCCGCAAAGATTGTTTATTCGTATAAAGTCGTTAGATGACCAAAGTCTAAATATCGTTAACCGACTTTCAGCACTAAATCCCGGTAAGGTGCAGGTGGTTATCTACGATGAATCGCATTCTAAATATATTGCTTTGAAAAACGTTTTTATTGAGGCGAATTTCCAAGTTTTAGACAAGCTTACAAAGACGTTTGGACAGGGAAATGTTGTTTTGAAATAATATCGTTTTTATCGTTAAAACGGTTGACATTTACATTTTAAATATTGTATAATAATTACACTGTTAAACTAGGAGGTTCTATGGAAATTTTATTTGACGTTGTTTTGGCCCTCATTATTATGGTCGGCTTAACTTTAGGATTTAAGAACGGTTTTGTCAAGACCATTTCTAAGCCAATAAAGCCTATTGCCGCGCTTGCACTTGCACTCGTTACGGCAAAGCCTGTATCGGGATTTACCTTTAATCCGTTGCTTACCAATTTGATAGGTAAGCCAATTAGCGATTTCTTTGTAAAGAAGTGTGCTGAGATTACCGTCGGCGTTACTGAGAATATTCCTACCGTTATTAAGTTCTTTGGACTTCTTGCGGGAGTTGATGTTGAAAAGGTTATTACCGATTCAACGCAGGATACTGTAATTCAGCAAATTGTTGATTCCATAACCGCTCCTATTATCAGTCTGCTTGCCGTTATCGTAACCTTCGTTGTTATGTTCTTCGTAGCTAAGATTTTGATTACAATTCTCTTTGCTATTATTGATGCTATTGCAAGCATTGGCGTACTCGGTACGGTTAACAGTACTTTGGGATTGGCATTCGGCGGTGTTTTCTCCCTTGTTACAGCTTGGGTGCTAGTAGTAATTACTAATTTTGTTTTGGGTATGGATGCCCTTTCGGGTGTTGAATGGATTAAGGCTTTTGACGGTGGTCCTACCTATAATCTAATCAGAGAGTTTAGCCCAATCAATTTACTACTGAGCTTTTAAATAAAAATTAAGTAGGTATTTGATGAATATGCAACTATGTGCCAGATGCAAAAAAAGACCTGCAATGGTCTTTATTACGCGTCTTGAAAATGGTAAATCAATAAACGAGGGCTTATGTCTTTCCTGCGCGAGCGAGATTGGTATTAAGCCTGTTAACGATATGCTCAAGAAAATGGGGATTGACGAGAATGAAATTGAGGGTATGATCAGCAATTTCGAGGCAAGTTTACCCGATATGGTTGAAGAGGGAAATGATGGCAAGGTGCCGACTCTCAATCTTTCCGAGCTTTTCGGTATGGGAGCACAAGGTGGTGGCGCAGAGAAGGCGCAGAGTGCTCAGAAGGGCTCACAGCAGCCGCAAAAGAATAAGAACCTTAACACTTACTGTACCAATCTTAACCAGAAGGCAATGGACGGTAAGATTGACGACTTGATTGGCAGAGATCGTGAAATCGACAGGATTATACAGATTTTGTGCCGTAGACAGAAGAATAACCCTTGCCTTATCGGTGAGCCCGGTGTAGGTAAGACAGCAATAGCTGAGGAGCTTGCTTTAAGAATTACACGAGGACAGGTTCCGCAGGCACTTGCTGATTTTGAAATTTGGCTTTTGGATTTGACCTCCCTGGTTGCCGGTACTCAATTCAGAGGTCAGTTTGAGTCCAGAATTTTGGCATTGCTTAAAGAAATTAAGGCCGCAGGTAATATTATTTTGATGATTGACGAGGTTCATAATATCGCAGGTGCTGGTGAGACCTCGGACGGCAGTATGAGCGCGGCAAACCTTCTTAAGCCCGCGCTCTCCCGCGGTGAAATTCGTGTTATCGGTGCGACTACCCTTAAGGAGTATCGCAAGCATATTGAGAAGGATTCGGCACTTGAGAGAAGATTCCAGCCTGTTAAGATTGATGAGCCGTCGGTAGACGAAACCGTAGATATTATTAAGGGCATTAAGAAGTATTACGAGGGCTTTCACGGACTTAATATACCCAATGAAACCGCAAGAGCCGCGGCAATACTCTCTGAGAAATATATAACTGACAGATTCCTTCCTGACAAGGCTATTGACTTAATTGACGAGGCGTCAGCCAGAGTTGCGCTTACCTCGCCGGAGTTAAACGAGCTTAAGAGGGTTACTAAGCAGTTAGGTGAGCTTGAGGCAAAAATCAGTGCGCACGAGGCAAAGATGGAGTCACCCGATGCACAGACCGAGGAGAACTTCAAGCTTACGGCTGATTATACGGCGCAAAAGCTGCGCTTAAAGGAGCAGCAAGACAGTCTTGCTAAGAAGGTAAATACGCTTAGTGTTGCCGTTTCTGATTTGCTAAACGTCGTTGAGATATGGACAGGTATTCCCGCAACCGATTTAAGTGTGGGTGACCTTGATAATCTCAGTGGTATTTATGAAAGGCTCTCCGCACGTATCATCGGTCAAGATGAGGCGGTAAGTGCTGTTGTAAGAGCTGTTAGAAGAAAAAGAGCAGGTGTTTCCTATAGGAATAACCCCGTGTCAATGATATTCGCAGGCCCTACCGGAGTTGGTAAAACCGAGCTTGTTAAGGTCTTGGCAGAGGATTTATTCAAGACTCCCGAGTCGCTTATAAGACTTGATATGTCGGAGTTTATGGAGAAGCACTCAGTATCACGTATTATAGGCTCGCCTCCTGGCTACGTCGGATATGACGAGGCAGGTCAGCTTACAGAAAAAATTAGGCGCAGACCGTATTCCGTTGTTCTCTTTGACGAGATTGAGAAGGCACACCCCGACGTATTAAATATACTTTTGCAGGTGCTGGACGACGGTAAAATTACTGACGCGCAGGGCAGGGAAATCAACTTCTCCAACACTATCATTATTATGACTACCAATGCGGGTAGTGAGAAGAGTAATTCTGTATCCGGCTTCTCTATGGATAGCAATATACAGACTAAGGATAGGGTTGATAAGGCACTCTCTAAGTTCCTACGTCCCGAATTCATTAACCGTATTGATGAGATTATTACCTTTAGACATCTTTCTGTTTCTGACTTTGAAAAGATTGCTGATATTATGCTTACAAAGCTCAGTGACCATCTTGTCGAAAAGGATATTAAGCTTAGCTATGACAATGCAGTTTTGTCGTTTATCGCAGGTGAGTCCTATTCGGAAAAGTACGGTGCAAGAAACATGCGTCGATATATCGAGAGAAACGTTGAGGATTTGATTGCGAATGCAATAATTGACAGCTTCCCCAATAAGCTTTCCGGCATTGCACTTGTGGTTGATAATGGTGAAATTCAACTAAAAACAATATAATTATTCAAATGAGGTAAATAAATTATGGCAGAATGCTCACACGACTGCTCTAATTGCTCGTCTAAATGTGGCAAGGAATCTTTCCTTGTGCCCGCAAATCAGGCTAGCAAGATAAAGCACGTAATCGGCGTTGTCAGCGGTAAGGGCGGAGTTGGTAAATCGCTTGTCACCTCGATGCTCGCTGTCACGATGCAAAGGCGCGGATACAAATGCGCTATTCTTGATGCTGATATTACAGGACCATCTATTCCAAAAGCTTTCGGACTTAAGAGTGGCTGTATTGAGGGGAGCGACCTTGGTATGTTCCCGGCTCTTACAAAGACCGGAATTGAGGTTATGTCCTTAAATCTTCTTGTTGATGACGAAACTAAGCCTGTAGTTTGGCGCGGACCCGTTATTGCAAATACAGTAAAGCAATTTTGGTCTGACGTAGTTTGGAATGAGGTCGACTATATGTTCGTGGATATGCCTCCAGGCACAGGAGATGTTCCGCTTACAGTATTTCAAAGCCTTCCTGTCGACGGTATAGTTATCGTTACAAGCCCACAGGAGCTTGTTGCAATGATTGTTGAAAAGGCTGTTAATATGGCTTCGCTTATGGATATTAGCGTGCTTGGCCTTGTTGAGAACTATAGTTATATAGTTTGTCCTGATTGTGGAAAGGTTATAAGACCTTACGGTGATAGTAAGATTGAAGAGCTTGCAAAGGCTTATTCTACTTCTGTTTTAGCACAGTTGCCTATTGATCCCAGTCTTGCTTCGCTCTGTGACAAGGGCGTAATAGAGCTCTTTGAGGGCGATTATATGGAGCGCGCGTGCGACACTATCGAAAAGAAATATACTGTATAATGTAGAATAACGTCCCCCAAATCGTATCGGTAATGCTTGATTACGTATAGGGGGACGCTTTGCTTTTAACTTTTGAAAAAATATTTACTAATTGTCAAAAAAGGTATTGACAAATTGATATTTATCTGTTATAATGTAGTCCGTTGCAAGTTGATGTGCCTTTAGCTCAGCTGGATAGAGCAACTGCCTTCTAAGCAGTAGGTCGGGGGTTCGAGTCCCTCAAGGCACGCCATTTGTATGGTGGGATTAGCTCAGTTGGCAGTAGCGCCAGGTTGTGGCCCTGGAGGTCGAGGGTTCAAGTCCCTTATCTCACCCCAAAAAGCCGTATCAATCTGATACGGCTTTTTTATTTCTTTTATGAACTTTAACCATATATTTGAAACTAGCTTAGGCATGATGTAATTCATAATATCACGCTTTAGTTGTGCCTATCGCAATACGGCTGAGAGTTGGAACTATTTTGCTGTTTTCTATATTCAAATACACTGTACTGTTATCGTGATATGGCTCTGCAAGCATTAAATCGGTAATTGGGTATTCAATATTTTTAATTATATATCGTTTTATTGCTCGTGCCCCGAATGTCTTTTCTTTAGCAGTAGAAACAACG
>JAZQRW010000207.1:0-1835 GCA_045629765.1 Eubacteriales bacterium | reverse complement strand
AGTTTTAAGAGTTTTAAAAGTTTTAAAGGTGATATTAGTCGATAGTAACTGACCCTTAAAACAGCACTGCAGGTCGATTAAAACGATTAAAACTTTTTCAACTGCATAAATAAAAAAGCACCTCAACAGGTGCTTTTTTATTTATCTTGATAATGCCCATAAGCCGTTAGAACCTCCACATACACATTCCGCTCGTATATCCGATATACTAAACGATGCTTTTTTGTGATCTGTCGACTCCAACGCCCCTCCGGCTGACCCTTCAAGGGTTCTGGATGACCAGTACCGACCTTTGGATGCTCTATTAATTCATTCAATAGCCGTACCGTCTTCTGAAATGCAGCTGGCTCGCTTTTCTTGAGTTTGCGCAAATCTTCTTGAGCCTTAGGAGAATAGATAACCGTGTACATAGTTAGAGGCTATTTAGCCAAGCATTCATCTCAGCTTTGTCTGTAAATGTAATTCCTTTCCCCTCCTTAATATCACGCTCCGCCTCTTCTACTCGAGCAAAAAAATCGGCCTCCGTAAGAAGCGTCTCATCTCTAGATACTTGCTTAGCCATACGACGCAGGTACTTAGCTACCTTGCTAAGCGTCGTTTTATCTTCCGCAATAATGCCTAAATTGCGTAAGATTTCTCCTTCTAATTGAACAGTTGCCATACGATTTAACACTATATTATCAAACTCTGCTTGCAAAAGTACAATAAAATATTGAAACTACCAAATGAACTACTATTTTTTTATACTTTTTTAGTATTTTTTCTAAGGATTGTATCTTATTTTGTTGTTTAAACGGTTGTCTTATCTATACTTACCTTCCGTTGTGTCGTCGAGGATGCTGAGATAGCTCTCGTAGCGCGATAACGCTATCCTACCCTCCATCACCGCCTGATTGACCGCACAACCTGGCTCGTTCATATGGATACAATTCGAATAACGGCACGCACGAGACACCTCAAAGATCTCACGGAAATAATGCCCTACCTCCTCCTTCTGAATATCCAACAAACCAAACCCCTTGATACCCGGCGTGTCAATAATCCATGCATTCGCATCAGGCAACGGATACATCTCAGAGAAAGTCGTCGTATGCATACCCTTATGGTGTGCCGAAGAGATAGCACCCGTACGAGCTATATCGCTACCCAAGATGGCATTCAGCAAGGTCGATTTGCCTACACCCGAATTGCCCGATAGCAAAGTCACCTTACCGGCAAAAATAGAAGCCAGCGGGTTATCTGCTGCTTCAGCCAAACGCAAAGCCGAGATCGCATACGTAGCATAGCCCAAGGACTCGTAAAGCGCACGCAAAGCCGCCAACTCCTCTAGCTCTGACTCGCTCAGCAAGTCCACCTTGTTAAAGATGATACACGCGGGCACACGATACGCCTCACAAGTAGCCAAGAATCGGTCGATGAAAGTAGTCGACGTCTCCGGATGACGCAGCGTGACAATCAAAGCTGCCATGTCCACATTCGCCGCCAAGATATGCGACGCATAACTCAAATTCGTACTGCGACGAACGATATAGTTCTGCCGGTCATAGAGCTCCGTGATCCAATGCGTTCCGTCGTCGAGCGTCGTGACCTCCACATAATCGCCTATAGCAATCGGGTTGGTGGAACGAATACCACGAATTCTAAAATTGCCCTTCACATGGCAATCCGCCGTTGTCCCATCGGGGAAATATACACCGTAACTGGTGCCTGTGGATTTGATAACGAGTCCTTTCATTGCAAAGAGAATGTATAGTTAAAATGCTTCGGTGGCTGTCAAGTAGAAGCTATACGCATCAATCGTATTCCATCGCGGGTCCACATTGCTACGCGCCACA
>JAZQRW010000206.1:0-11355 GCA_045629765.1 Eubacteriales bacterium | reverse complement strand
AAAATTTGATTTGAAAGTGATTTAGAAAATTCTTTTTAAAAAATCGAAAAAGTTGCTTTTCTTTTTACTATTTCCTACCTCATTTAATTCAGGCATTACATTATTGCTTTTTATTAAATACCTATCATCTGAAATTGTTATTCCCAAGAACTTCTCCCGCTCATAGTCAATTAGCGAATAGACTGTACCATCATACTCAAATATACGGTGTCTTGCACACGACTCACTTGGCATATTATCGTAGGTGAAATATCCGCAACAGATCCTGTTTCCGCGCAAATCAAGCTCACACCCATCGCCTATTAGCTTGCCTGAATCGCGACAATAATTAAGCAAAACTAAGTTTTCCGTACTGAAGTTATCCAATCCTTCAATACTTGCGCTGATACATTCACTGTGAATTTTCCGCATAACCTCGTCCCAAATAGTAAGATGCGTCTTTTCCATAGAACCAATCGAGACTCGTTTTACGGGATATCCGCACCAAATTCCTGCGGTGTAGTACGGTGTGTATCCTATAAACAAACGGTCAAGATCTCCACCTGATGTACCGGATTTTCCTGCAGTATCCACAAGCTCGTTAAGAGTTATTGAGTGAGCCGTGCCCTCTTCTACGACCTTTGTCAAAAGTTGCGTCATAATTCTTGCGGTGACAGGCTTTATTACCTGCTTTTTCTCGTTTTTGTTTTCAAGTATGGTATCACCATTTTTATCCCTGACACTAAAATATGACTTACCGCCGACATTTTGTCCGTTACAAGTAAATACGGTATAGCTGTGCGTCAAATCAGTCAAAGCCACGCCATTTGTCAGTTGCCCTAATGCTAGCGGAGAAACATCTAAATCCGTAACAATATTTCCATTTTCGCCGGTTGCGCTCTTTACAATTGTTTTAAAGCCGTAATCCTTTTCCAAAATGTTATATATTTTCTCACTACCCAGCATTTTATAGAGCCGTACAGCAACGGTGTTTTTTGAAAAACGCAATGCGTCCTTTACCGTTATCAATCCATCATATTTATCAGGTGAATTTCTTGGATAATATATTGGTGCGCCTTCTTTTTTCGAAATGATTGATGGCGTATCATCGAAAACCGTTGACCAATTGATTTTCCCCTCATCAAGTAACGGTGCATAGAGCGCTATAGGCTTTAAAGTTGATGCGGGAGTTATATTCGCAGTAGCGTAATTGGAAATTTTATCCGCTGTTTTTCTACCGACCGCGCCAACAATTGCAGATAGATTACCGGTTTTCGAATTATATATTGCCATTGAAAAATTCATACCTGAATTTACAGCATTAGGAAAGTTAGCAAGATTGTCAAAATACCCTTCAAGAATGCTCTGTACGCCCGTTTCCATTGTCAAAAGAATTTCGAGGCCCGAATTTAGAACAATAGCTGCCCCTTGCCGCGATGTATTGAACTGATTTTCAATATCATCCAAGATTTCTGCTATAGCAGTCTCAATAAACCACGGTGTCGCCCCTTCCTTTTTTTCTTCCTTCGGCTTTATATCCAACTCGCCATTCTTTAAACTTAGATAGTCCTCTTTTGTGATTTTTCCATTTTCAAGCATTGCATAGAGGATATGGTTTCGCTTTTCAAGGCACTCCTTTGGATGTCTGTATGGATTGTACCTGGTTGGAGCGTTTATGATACCTGCAAGTGTTGCGGCCTCAGTTATAGTGAGATCAGACGGCGCTTTGTTAAAATAGACTCGTGATGCCTCACCAACACCGTATATATTCTCCGATAATGGTACAATATTTAAGTAAAGCTCTAAAATTTCATCCTTTGAAAATTGCTTTTCAATTTCAAGAGCGCGCAATATCTCACTTATTTTTCTGGTAACGGTCACAGAGTTATCACCTGAGAGATTTTTGATCAGCTGTTGCGTTATAGTAGATGCTCCGAACTTTGATTTGAATTTTAACACATAATTTGCAAGTGCGTACAAGCTTCGTTTGAAATTCACACCGTTGTGACTGTAAAACGCTCTGTCCTCACTAGAGAGAAATGCAGATATTATATTATCCGACATATCTGATAAATCTACCCAACGCGTTCTATATTCACGGTTTAACTGCCAAATTTCCACCTGCTCACCGTTTTCGTCAAGAACATAAAATCTGGTCGTACTTCTGTTTTTGGCATCCAAGAGCATTCGTCTGTCAAATTCATAATCTATATTTTTCCCGGCGTATGCAATTACTGAAATACCGAATATTCCTACCGTCAGTGCAATAATTGCCAACAGGGCCGCAATTATTATCAATACCTTTTTAAACATAAAAAACCTCCGCTTAATGCTATTTTCGGCAGCGGAGGCTTTAATTATAAGTTGTTTAATTTTACACAATTGACAAAATCAGTAATTGACCTTGTTTAAAAACAGGCCACACGCAGGAGCGGTCGGACCCGCACTTTTTCTATCAGTGCTCTCAATAATGCTGATAAGTTTATCGGGGGCAATTCTTCCGTAAGCAACCTCAACAAGAGTGCCAACGATAATTCTTACCATGTTATAAAGAAATCCATCGGCGCAAATACGGATTTCAATTAAATCACCGCTCTTTTCAATATTAAGGTATTGAACCGTCCTGACAGTATCCTCTGTGTCTGAACCATCAGACATAAAGCTGGTAAAATCATGCTTACCAAGGATATGTTTTGATGCTCGACGCATGTTTTCAAGTGCATCATCAGTGATTATACGGGGCAAAAACCATGCTCTTCCATATACAAATGGATCGTATACGGGAGTGTTTTTTATTCGATACAGATATTCCTTAGACACGCAGTCGTATCTTACGTGAAAATCATCTGCGCACGAAGAGGAATAATACAGTGATAGGTCAGGGGGTAAAAACCTTGCAACCGAAAGCGGTAGCTTATCGCAAGGAACGGTTGCACCGTCACTATCAACAGTAATGCAAAACTCATTGGCATGAACCCCGGCGTCGGTACGACTGCACCCTGTCACCTTACATGGCACGCCAAGTGCCTCAGCAAGGGCCTCGCACAATACACCTTGAACAGTTCTTTTGTCCGGTTGAACCTGGAAGCCGTGAAAATCGGTACCCAGATATTTTATTTTGGCAAAGTACCTCAATTTGACCCCCCACAATTAAATTTGGTAGAAAACAAAATCTAAAATTTGCGAATTTGGCAACATATCTCTGGGCAGAACCTTGACAAATATTACAACTGCCAAAAAAGCAAGTGCTAAGAAAATACCGACAAAATCACGGAATCCGTACTCAAGCTTTACTAACTTTGTTCTGTTTACGTCACCTCTATAGCAACGGCATTCCATAGCGCAAGCAAGCTCGTCTGCTCTTTTAAATGAAGAAACGAATAGAGGAATTAGGATTGGCACCAACGCCTTAGCACGCTTCAGCAATCCTCCCGAGGAAAAATCAGCGCCACGTGATTTTTGCGCATTCATAATTTTCTCTGTTTCCTCAATCAAGGTTGGTATGAATCTTAGGGCAATTGACATCATCATAGCAAAGGTATGCACAGGCACACCGATTACCTTCAGAGGCGAAAGCAAGGATTCAAGACCGTCAGTTAAAGAAATTGGCGAGGTGGTATAGGTAAGAAGCATGCTCGTGCCTGCAATCAATAAGATTACGCGCAACGACATAAATATCGCGCGGTAAATTCCCTCCTCGTATATCTCGAAAATCCAAAGCTTTATCGGTTCTGAATTACCTGTCGTCATAAACAAATTCAGTAAAGAGGTAAATATCAATATAATGACAATGGGCTTCATGGATTTAAGTATCACCTTAAATGATATACGGCTAACGGAAATCAAAACGCATACAATCAAGGTAATCAACAAAAATGCAAGTGGGTTATTTGCCAAAAATACTGCAACGATAAATAATGTGGACATTATCAATTTTGTCCTCGGGTCAAGCCTATGAAGAACTGAATATCCGGGGAAGAATTGTCCAAGGGTAATATCAGAAATCATCTTTCCTTACCCCCTATATAATCAAGAATAGCGTTAAGCGCACCGTTAACCGTATATAATTCACCCGTAAGATTGATTCCCCGACGCCTAAGCTCCATTACAATTTTCGAAATAGCAGGTACGTCAAGACCTACCTCGGAAAGCTCCTCCGATAATGAAAAAATCTGTGCAACCGTTCCCGTCTTATATACTCTGCCTTTATTCATAACAACAACGTTGTCGCAATAATATGCCATGTCCTCCATAGAGTGGCTGACAAGGATAACCGAAGAGCCGGTATCGTTAACGTATTTGCGTAATCCGCCTAATATCTCTTTTCTTCCACGAGGATCAAGGCCTGCGGCGGGCTCGTCGAGAACGAGAACTTCGGGACGCATAGCAATTATTCCGGCGATCGCGACACGGCGTTTTTGTCCCCCGGAAAGCTCAAAAGGCGACTTTTCGAGCAAATCCTCTGATATTCCCGTAAAGGAGGCGGCTTCTCTTACACGATTTTCTATCTCTTCATCGCTCAATCCAAGATTGCGAGGCCCGTATCCTATATCCTTTGCCACAGTCTCATCAAAGAGCTGGTATTCAGGATATTGCATCACCAAGCCTACTCGGTATCTGATTTTAGTAATTTCACGCGGATTTTTCCAAATATCCTCACCGCCTAAAAGCACAGTACCCGTGCTTGGCTTAAGTAATCCGTTAAGCAAATTAACAAGGGTGGATTTACCCGATCCCGTATGGCCAATCAGACCTGTGATTTTCCCTTTCTCAAAGGCTACGTTTATATCGTCGAGCGCAACCTTTTCAAAAGGCGTATGCGGACTGTATTTGTAGCTGATTGATTTTAATTCTAATATGTTTTCCATCTTTTATGCTTTCAAAATTATTTTAGTATTTCAAGTAGAGCCTTTATGCAATCCTCTTCGCTAACGGCATCGGTGTTAACATCAACGCCGTTTTTCTTTAACAGGTGCAAGAGCTCCGTGCCCTGAGGCGCCTCAAGACCCATACTATGAAGCTCATCGACTCTTGTGAATACCGCATTTGGCGTACCGTCAATTATCAATCTGCCATCGTTGATAACAATAACGCGATCTGCTCTGGACGCCTCTTGCATATAGTGAGTAATGTTAATTATGGTAATACCTTCCTTATTAAGGCTTTCCATAATGTTAATTACGTCCTGTCTGCCTATAGGATCAAGCATTGCCGTTGATTCGTCAAAAATAATTACATCGGGGCGCATAGCAATAATACCGGCAATTGCCACCCTCTGTTTTTGTCCGCCCGATAACTTATGCGGCGCGTGATTGGCATAACTCTGCATACCAACGAGGTTTAAAGCCTCGGTGACACGCCTTCTGATTTCCTCGCGCGGCAGACCTAAGTTTTCAGGCCCAAACGCGACGTCCTCCTCGACTACCGTAGCAACAAGCTGATTGTCAGGATTTTGGAAAACCATACCGACCTTGCTCCTAATTTCAAAAACGTCGTCCTCGGTAAAATCATCTGCTGTTACGTCACGTCCATCAATGAAAATTTTGCCACTTGTCGGCGAAAGTATTAAGTTCATAAGCTTGGCAAGCGTAGATTTACCTGAGCCATTATGACCGAGAACGGCAACATATTCTCCTCTTCTTATCGAAAGCGAAACGTCCCTAACTGCAGGAATGCTGCGCCCTGCTTCGTCATCGTAAGAAAAGGATAAATTTTCGGTTTTGATTATATACTCATTGTTCATTTTATAAACCTTACGAAAACTATATTTATTCAAATACGACCCTTACACTTGAGCCGCAAGGAAGCATCAGACCTGACTCCTCTACAGGCAGTCCGATTTCGTCTGCCTCGCTTTTTCCCTTGAATTTTGTCAAAAGTCTAGTATCTGATATATATTTCATAGTAGATGCGCTAAGTCCTGTGGTATACGAATTAAGCAAGAAAAATAGCGGATTATCGGACAGTACGCCCGAGACAAGCTCAACGAAACCATCGATATTTTCCTCTATTTTCCACACCTCACCGGTAGGACCTCTGCCATAGGAAGGTGGGTCCATTATTATACCGTCGTACTTGTTTCCGCGTCGAATCTCACGCTCCACAAATTTCTTACAATCATCAACGATATATCTTATCGGAGCATCTTGAAGTCCCGAGAGTCTAGCGTTCTCCTTCGCTGACTGAACCATACCCTTTGAAGCGTCAACGTGACAAACCGAAGCGCCTGCCTTTGCTGCTGCAACCGTTGCACCACCCGTGTACGCAAAGAGGTTCAAAACCTTTATAGGTCTGTTCGCACCTTTAATCAAATCGGAAAACCAATCCCAGTTAGTCGCCTGCTCGGGAAATAGACCGGTATGCTTAAATCCCATCGGCTTAATCTGAAATTTCAACTCTTTATATGAAATTGTCCAAGATTCTGGCAGTCTGTTTTCGTTCCAAGCGCCGCCACCCGACTTGCTTCTCTTATAGCTTGCGTCTGCCTTTTTCCAAAGCGTATTTTTCTTATCAGTGTACCAAATTACCTGAGGGTCAGGACGTACAAGCACGTATTTTCCCCATCTTTCAAGTTTTTCTCCCGAAGAAGTGTCAATTATTCTATAATCCGACCAATTATCAGCAATCCACATAAATTTCTCCTACTGGTTATAATACTTGCCAAGTCGTGAAGCAGCACACTGCGCGTGACAAAGAGCTATTGCGATAGCGTCAGCTGTATCATCCGGCTTTGGCGGTTTAGGAAGCTTCAAAATAGAAGTAACCATAGCGATAACCTGCTTCTTATCAGCAAGTCCGTAGCCTACCACGCTCGACTTTACTTGAAGTGGCGTGTATTCATTGATTTTAACACCAAGACGGTGAGCGGTACAAATTATAACGCCTCTTGCCTCTGCAACGGCAATCGCAGTCGTAGAGTTGGTGTTAAAGAACAGCTCCTCTATAGCCATCTCATCAGGCTTGTACTTATTTATAATATCCTCGATATCGCGCTGAATTATCAAAAGGCGTGACTCAACACTGGTATGCGCTGGCGTCGTTACTGCACCGTACGCTAAGGGGCGAGTCCTGCCATTTACACTTTCAATTACTCCCCAACCCACTATTGCAAGCCCGGGGTCAATTCCCAAAATAACCATAATTCACCATTTTACATAATTTTTCAGTATGATTATACCACATTCTTTCCGTTTAGTCAATCACATATAAATATTTAATTATTGATTTTTTTAAAAATTCGCACACGCAAAAAAAATATTTTTAAAAACTGTAGATTTTTGTCCCAAGGTATGCTATAATGGTATTTGGCATATTATGTGTCAAAATAGCAAGTATTTTAAAGAGGTATATTATGACCGAGTTACATAAAGATGAATTTGAAGTCCAAGCGCTCAAATTGCCGGTAATTGCAATGCGCGGGCTTGTAGCTTTCCCTGCCGTGCAAATGAATATTGAAATCGTGCGCCCCATATCCATAAAGGCTTTTACCGCCGCCGCAACCGCTCACGACGCCAAGGTTCTTTTGCTTACGCAGCGTGATATTGCACTTGAGGAGCCTACCGCAGATGACTTCTACAGCTTCGGTGTTATTGCCGAAATCAAGCACGTAGTTAAAAATCCCCAAGGCAATCTTTCAGTTGTTTTTGAAGGTCTCAATCGAGCAAAGGTTAAAGAGCTCGTTTTGCATAATGGACACTTTTTAGCAACCGTAGAACCCAAAGTGGAGCATATTCCCGCCAAGCGCACAAACGAGCTTGATGCACTTATGCACGAGGTTAAAAACTGCCTTACCAATTTAGCCAGCATTCACCCCAGCTTTACGGAAGAATTAAGAATGAGCGCAGTCGCTATAGACTCGCCGAATTATCTTGCTGATTTTACTGCCTCCAGCGCGGTTATTGATTACAAAAACAAGCAGATGGTGCTTGAGGCTATTTCTCCCCGTTCACGACTTGAAAAGCTGCTGATTGCCCTCAAAGAAGAGGCTATGCTCCTTGAATGTGAGCACGATATTCAAGTGCAGGTCAGAGAGAAAATTGACCAAAATCAAAAGGACTACTTCCTGCGTGAGCAGATTAAGGCTATCCGCTCTGAGCTTGGCGAGGATGACGACGATGAGTATACCGAATATGAAGAGAAAATTTTTAAGGCAAATCTTCCTGATGAAATAAAAGATAAGCTGTTCAAAGAGTTGAATAGACTTGCAAAGACTCCTTTTGGCGCAGCCGAGGGCACAGTTCTTCGCACTTATCTTGATACTTGCCTTGAATTCCCCTTTGGCATCAACTCTTCGGATGAAATTGATATCATCGAAGCAAGGAAGGTACTTAATGCAGACCATGACGGTCTTGAGAAAATCAAAGAAAGAATTCTTGAATTCGTTGCAATTAAGCAATTCTCCAATGATGTGAAAAGCCAGATTATATGTCTTGTAGGCCCTCCCGGCGTCGGTAAAACCTCTGTTGCCGCTTCGATTGCACGAGCACTCGGTAGAAAGTATGCACGCGTATCGCTGGGCGGTATGCACGACGAAGCAGAAATTCGCGGACATAGAAAAACCTACGTTGGCGCTATGCCGGGAAGAATTGTAACCGCACTCATTAACGCCAAGGTGCAAAACCCGGTTATCGTCCTTGATGAAATCGATAAAATGGCAAAGGACTTCAGAGGCGACCCAACCTCTGCCCTTCTTGAAGTTTTAGACCCTGAGCAGAATAAATCTTTCCGTGATAACTTTATGGAAATTCCCATTGATTTATCAAGTGCTATGTTTATCGCTACTGCCAACAGCTACGATGGCATACCCACACCCCTACTTGACAGAATGGAGGTTATCGAGCTATCCACCTACACCGATTCGGAAAAGCTTGCGATTGCCAAGAACCATCTTCTTCCTAAGCAGCTGAAGCTAAACGGAATGAATAAGTCAAAGTTTAAAATTACCGATGACGGAATCATAACGCTTATCAAAAACTATACTCGCGAGGCAGGAGTGCGTAATCTCGAACGAGAGCTTGCTTCACTTATTCGAAAAGGTGCCAAGAAAATAGCTGAGGGCGAATATAAAAGTGTCAAAATCACTGCCAAGAATATAAGCAATTATCTTGGCAAGCCTAAGGTGATCCAAGAGAGTCTTGAGGAAGAAAATCCCATCGGAATTGTAAACGGTCTTGCATACACGCAAAGCGGCGGTGATCTTCTAAAGGTCGAGGTTGCCGTTATGGAGGGCACGGGAAAGATTGAGCTTACCGGCTCGCTTGGCGAGGTAATGAAGGAGTCTGCTAAAATTGCTCATTCATATGTAAGAACCATTGCCGAGAAATACTCAATTGACAAGGACTTCTATAAAAACCGCGATATCCATATTCATTTTCCCGAGGGTGCAATTCCAAAAGACGATCCGAGTGCAGGTGTTACCATGGTCACTGCCATCGTCAGCTCACTCTCCAATATCCCCGTCAACCGCGAAATTGCAATGACCGGTGAGGTTACGCTTCGAGGCAAGGTTTTAGCTATAGGCGGGCTGAAAGAGAAAACGCTTGCGGCATATCGCTCCGGTATTAAAAAGGTTCTTATCCCCGATACCAATCTTCGTGACCTTGACGAAATAGATAAGGAAGCGCGTGAGCATCTTGAATTTATCCCTTGTAAAACCGTTGACGACGTGCTTGCTAACGCTTTGATACACAACACTGGAGTTTGAAATGAGAATTAACGTCAATAATGTAAATATATCCTTGACGGTTGGTAACGCTAATCAGTTTCCTCGCGATATGCGCCCCGAGGTCGCTCTTTCGGGTCGTTCAAACGTTGGAAAAAGCTCACTAATCAACACCCTTCTTGGTAGAAAATCGCTTGCAAGAGTATCATCAGCACCCGGTAAAACCATTACGATTAACTATTATAACGTTGATAACAAAATGTTCTTAGTAGACTTGCCGGGCTATGGATATGCAAAGCGCTCACAGGAATCGAAAAAGAGCTGGAGCACGCTCACTGAGGATTACTTTTTAAAAAATCCTTCCGAAGATGCAATAAAGCTGGTAATACAGTTAATAGACATAAGAACCGGTCCTACCGATGACGATATTATGATGATAAACTTTTTAATTGATAATCAGATTTCTTTTATCGTCGTTGCAACCAAAACCGACAAGCTGTCAAATGCTCAGCTTCAAAAAGCACTTTCGGATATTCATAACGAATATTTTCTCGGTACAGATATAAAAATAATTCCATTTTCCTCAGTAACCAGACATGGTAAGGACGAGGTTTGGAACAAAATATTTGATGCCGTAAATTAAAATGAAAGGATTCAATAATGCTGGATATAAATTTTTCACAGCTATTATTAAATGTCGTTGCAGTTTTGATTGCGCTTACAATACATGAATATGCGCACGGTTACGCAGCATATAAGCTTGGCGACAATACTGCACACTCTTTGGGCAGACTAACCTTAAATCCTATCAAGCATTTAGACCCATTCGGAGCGCTTTGTATGCTCCTATTCCGCTTCGGTTGGGCAAAGCCTGTGCCGATAAATCCCGCAAACTTCAAAAAGCCCAAGAGGGATTTTGCAATTACAGCCTTGGCAGGACCGCTTGTAAATATTACCGTAGCATTCATCAGCGCATTTTTCCTTCTTCTGTCGGAAAAGTTGTTTGTTAAAACCGAGAGCGTGATGCTAAACAACATGCAGTTTAATACTACCCTGTTTTTGTATTTATTCCACGCGGTAAATCTCGGACTAGGAATATTCAATTTAATTCCTATTCCACCCTTTGACGGTTCAAGGATTTTAAACGTTATTCTTCCGCAAAAGCTTTATTTTAAAATTATGCGATACGAGCAGAAAATATATTGGGGCGTTATCGCATGGCTTTTCTTGGGAAGCTACGTTTACACAGCTCTTTTATCCGTTCCGTTTATTGCAACGAGTCAATTGCTTTCATCGTTTGCAAAGATATTCTCGTTATCACACCTGCTTTCATCTCTTGCATCATGGCTATCGGGCATTATGATGAGCTTTTGGAGCTTACTGCCCTTTTTAAGATAAGACAACAGTCGTCTCAAAGGAGAAATTATGATAGAACAGTTAACGTATAGAATTGACCAATTTGAAGGTCCGCTTGATCTTCTCTTGGCGCTCATACAAAAGAATAAGGTAAGCATTACCGATATTCCGATAATTATGATTTGCGATCAGTATATGGAATATATTATGGAAGCTGAGCGAATGGACCTTGAAATCGCAAGTGAATTCATCGTAATGGCAAGCGAGCTTATGCTCATAAAAAGCAAGATGCTGTTGCCCCATGAGGAAGGTACTGAAAATGACCCCAGACGTGAGATTGCCGATGCGCTTATGCTCTA
>JAZQRW010000205.1:0-14075 GCA_045629765.1 Eubacteriales bacterium | reverse complement strand
CTACGATCCGACTTGTTGATGCTACACGGGTATAGGGGTGACTCGGAAAGAGACCTTGCGGGCGGTGTACTCAGAGCTAAGAGCGTTGGAAACAACGTCCTGCTCGTTGACCAAAGAGCGTCTGGTGCAAGTGAGGGGCACGTGATAACCTTCGGTATTAGAGAGCATCGCGATTGCATATCTTGGATTGACTTTATAATTAAAGAAATCGACGAAAATGCAAAAATTATTCTTACGGGCGTTTCTATGGGCGCGGCTACGGTACTTATGGCAAGTGGATGCGATTTGCCGTCTAATGTCATCGGCGTTCTTGCTGATTGCGGGTATACCTCGCCTGTGGCAATCATAAAAGACGTTCTTCGCAAAATACATTTGCCGGTCGCAATTTTTTACCCGTTTATTGCTCTTAGCGCAAGGATATACGGCGGCTTTAATTTAAGAGAATTCACCCCCTGCGAGGCGGTTGCTAAAACTAAGCTGCCTATAATTTTTTATCACGGTGATAGTGATGATTTCGTTCCTTATCACATGAGCGTGGCTAATTACAACGCTTGTGCCTCCGATATAAAGCGATTGGTAATCACAAAGGGGGCAGGTCACGGACTCTGCTACGTTGTCGGTGAGGACGAATACATAGGCGAACTTAGAAAATTTTTTGACTTTGTAAAGGAAAAAAGTAATGACTGATAATTTTAAGCGCTTTGATATGAAGAGAAAGGTTATGAGGCAAAGGCAGTACCTGCGCCCTATTACCTGGATGCTATCGTTTCCTGTAACCAAGGCAGGTAAGGCAAGAATTACTAAGGTTAATTGCGAGGGGTTAAAGCCACCGTACGTTTTGCTTTGTAATCACAATGCATTTTATGACTTCCAGGTAGCGACGAGCACGATATTCCCGCATAGAGCAAATTACGTAATTGCTATCGACGGTTTTATTGGAATGGAGTGGCTTGTGCGTCGAGTTGGTGGAATATGCAAACGTAAGTTTACAAGCGACATCAATTTGATTAAGCAGCTGAGGCGAGTAATAGATAACGGCGACGTTGCAACTATATATCCCGAGGCTAGATATTCGCTTTGCGGAACGCAGTCTGAGTTGCCCGAGTCGTTAGGTCAGCTTTGCAAGATGCTAAGAGTGCCTGTGGTAACTATTAACTTCTCGGGGCACCATATTCGCAACCCGTTCTGGAATACAAGAAAAAGAAAGTTGCCCTATACTGAAGCTAAAATGACTCAGCTTTTCACTAAGGATGCGCTTGAGAGTGCGTCTGTAGATGAGGTGAATGAGGCTATCAAAAATGCGCTTACCTATGATGATTTTGCTTGGCAGAGGGACAACAAAATAAAGGTAACTGAGCCATTCCGCGCGGAAGGCTTACATAGAGTTCTCTATCAATGTCCTGCTTGTAACACCGAATACCGTATGAGCAGTAGTGGCGACACGATTAAGTGTGAGCATTGCGGTAAGCAGTGGAGAATGACCGAGTACGGTGAGCTTGAGGCAATAGATGCTAAGACTGAGTTCTCGCATATTCCCGACTGGTATGAGTGGCAAAGAGAGAACGTAAGACGCGAGGTGCGCGAGGGCAGATACGGCATAGAGCTTGAGTGTCACGTAAGGTCGCTGCCCAACTCGCACGGCTATATTGATATTGGCGAAGGTAAGCTTGTTCACAATCTTGAAGGCTTTAAGTTAAATGGAAGCGGCAAGTACGGAGAGTTTGAGATGGAGCGAAGCTCGGGTGGTCTTGAAGCGTGCCATATTGAATATAATTATAAGCGTAAGTTTGGTGACTGTGTTGATTTAAATACGCTTAACGACACGTATTACATATATCCTCACGGCAATGATTTCTCGGTGACGAAGATTGCGCTTGCTACCGAGGAGATTTACAGAATGATTAGGGAAAATTCTAAGAGCATGAAAAGAATTGCTCCCACAAAATAAATTAGCATATTTTAATTAAACAGTATAAGTGACTCGGAGTGCGTGATACTCCATTTTGGGTCAGTATTATGTGGAGGTTTTTTATGGGATTTTGGGAGCTGTTTATTCTGGCAATAGGCGTTAGTATGGACGCCTTCGCCGTGTCAATTTGTAAGGGGCTGTCGTCTAAGAATGCGAGCCTTGTTAATATGGGCAAGTGTGGATTATGGTTTGGCGGATTTCAGGCGCTGATGCCGCTTATCGGCTTCTTTATCGGCACGCTCTTTGCAGATGCTATTAGTGCAGTTGACCACTGGATTGCTTTCCTGCTGCTTGCCTTTATCGGTGGTAATATGCTAAAGGAAGTATTTTGGCCGGACGGGGATTGCGACTGTGCTGATGAGAAAAACGCTGATTTCACCTTTAAAACTATGCTGACTATGGCTGTGGCGACCTCGATTGACGCTTTGGCTGTCGGTGTTTCACTCTCGCTTGCAGGCGGAGTAAACATTTTCCTTGCAATTCTTCTAATAGGACTTACGACCGGTGCGTTCGCTGCCGCAGGTGTTAAAATCGGTAGTGTATTCGGAGATAAGTTTGAGAAAAAGGCGCAGATCGCCGGTGGAGCAATACTTATAATCTTAGGCTTGAAGATACTCCTTGAGCATCTTGGCGTATTGTAAAGCACCACTTAAATAAGCGTGATTAAATAAACAAGGCTTGATAGACTAAACACTCTACCAAGCCTTATTTTTATCAAATATACTAAAATGAAAATAAAAGTTTACAAAATTAAGTGTTTCTCATGTGCTTTTTAGTGAGTGTGAGAATTTTTGCTGTTAACCTTTCTGTGTTGTATCGTGGACTTAATCTCCAGCACCAATTACCCTCGGCAATTCCGGGATTGTTCATTCTACCCTCACTGTTTTTAAGGCACAAATAGTCCTGCATTGGTATTACGGCAAGGTTGGCAATGCTTGACATAGCGAGGGATATTACGTCATAGGTGCGTGAGTATTCGCGGTGCTTTGGGCATTCTCTATCAAAGCGTTTTTTCTCCTCACCGACAAGATTATCACACCACGACCTTGTACAATCGGCATCGTGCGAGCCTGAATATACTACACAGTTTGCATTTTTATACATTCTTGGCAGATACTCGGAGCTCTCCTCGCCAAAGGCAAATTGGAGTATCTTCATACCGGGGAAGCCTGTTTTTGTAAGCAGATCTCTGACGTCATCGGTGATAAAGCCTAAGTCCTCGGCGATGATTTTCGCCTTTGGGAGTCTTGTCTTGATTCTTTCAAAAAGTTCGATACCGGGCGCGGACACCCAACGACCGTTTCTTGCCGTTGCTTCGCCGTAGGGAATCTCGTAAAATCCCGCAAATCCGCGAAAATGGTCAATCCGCAGTATATCGTAGAGTCTAAGCGCCGCGCCTATGCGCTCACACCACCAGCTAAAGCCGTCCTCTTTCATTTTGTCCCAGTCGTATATGGGATTGCCCCATAGCTGACCGTCGGGAGAGAATCCGTCGGGCGGACAGCCCGCAACTACGGCTGGGTTGTAGTTCTCGTCGAGCAAAAATTCTTCGGGCGACGCCCATACATCAGCGGAATCGTGAGCCACGTATATCGGCATATCGCCGATTATTAAGATGCCCTTTGAGTGCGCATAATTTCGCACGGTATGCCACTCTGATGCAAATTCATACTGAATCCAGCGCCAAAATTTCATTTCGCCTTCAAATTCAGCCGTGTGTTTAACGGCATTAGCGTAATTCTTGTATTCGTTATCCCAAAGAGTCCAAGGGGTGTTGTTGAACTTAGTCTTAAGAGCCATAAAGAGAGCGTATTTTTCAAGCCAGGAGGCGTTCTTCTTACAAAAACGCTTGAAATCCGCGTCGGGTGAAAATCTCGAGCAGGCAAGGCGGAGTGCTTCGTATCTCGTGTTATAAAGCCAACCGTAGTCCACTCTCTTCGAGCTATTGCGAAGCGAGATAAGCTCTCTCTTTTTAAGAAGCTTTTTGCCACACAGAGTGTCAAGGTCTATAAAGTATGGATTACCCGCAGCGGAGCAGGGCGACTGATAGGGACTGTCGCCGTATGAGGTGGGATTTAAGGGCAGTACCTGCCAGCATTTTTGCTTTGTTTTGGCAAGGAAATCAATGAAATCAAGCGCAGGCTTGCCAAAGCCGCCTATTCCGTATTTTGACGGCAGGGAAGAGATAGGCATTAAAATGCCCGATTTATATTTAAAACCGAAATTTTTAGCGTAATTTGTCAAAATCCTGCTCCTTTTATTTTCTTAGGTTATTTTAGCATAAAGAAGCGAAAAAGTCCAGCGGATAGTATTGATTTTTTATAAATTGTGTGATATATTTATCCTAGTAAGCAGAATTGCCCCACTTTTAACCGATATAGCGCTTAAATGCGACGATTTGGAGGAAAAATGAAAAGAGTAATATTTTCGGAAAAGGATAAATTTTATAAGGCCAATTTGCATATTCATACTACCGTGTCGGACGGTAATATGACGCCTGTTGAGCTTAAGGAGCGCTATATGAAGGCGGGATATTCCGTCATCGCCTATACAGATCACGATATGATAGTGCCTCAGAATGAGCTGTCAGATGAGAATTTCTTGGCAATTACATCAATGGAAACCTACTATAATTCAAACAGGTATCTCATTGACCCTTATTCCGTGGTAAAGACCTATCACCTAAACTTCTTGGCTCTGGACAAAAACAACGTCGTGTGCCCTGCGTTTTCAAAAAGATACATTGAAAGAGAGCATACGCTGAAATATTTGACTCCCGAGATGGAAAAGTATGATTACGACAGAGAGTACAGCCAGGAGTGTATCAATAAGGTAATCAAAGAAGCCAACGAGGCGGGATATTTGGTAACTCTCAACCACCCGTATTGGTCGATGCAGAACTATACGGATTACTGCGACCTTGAGGGACTTTGGGGCGTTGAGGTGTACAATCATTTTTCGCACGTCTTTGGCCTAGACAGTAACGACCAGGCATTTTGCGACCTTATCAATCAAGGCAAGTCCGTATTTCCCATCGCCGGTGACGACTGTCACAATGAGGCAACCTCGCTCGGTTGCTTTACAATGATTAAGTCGCCTAACCTTGAATATGAAAACGTAATGAAGGCGCTCAAAAACGGTGACTTTTATTCGTCTAACGGCCCTGAAATTAAGGAGCTTATACTTGATGGTGACACGCTCAGCTTTAAGTGCAGTCAGGCAAGAAGAGTTATTCTCAATACCGAGTGCAGATTTTCCAATGTTGTCGGCAATAATGCCGAGGGCGTGACCGAGGGAAGCTTCAACCTTGCACCGTATTTCGATGTTATTGAGAAAACCAAAGACAATCTTCTTCGCCGTCCGTATTTTAGAATTATGGTAGAGGATAACGAAGGGCGTAGGGCGTATAGCCGTGCATACTTCTTAGATGAGCTTGGCTGTCATATTTAGGCATAAAGTATCATCGTTTCCTCACTCGACGTATTATCTTGGCTTTCGTATTTTGGCATAAATCGCCGTTTCCTCACTCGACGTAGATTTCTACGCCTTCGTTCGTCAGCCAACGATTTCTGCTCAAAATCCGTTTGCCAATCAGCTTATAATACAAACTATTAGTTCATATTCAAAACTATAAGCCAATTCATCATTGGTTAGAAAAACTATATAATAGTAGTATAGAATGTAAACTTTTAGTTTTGGGGGTAGAGAGTTGGATAAGACCACTATGGGAGATAGAATTAAGGAGGCAAGGAAGGAAAAGCATTTTACACAAGAGAGCCTTGCTGAAATTCTTGATATTACTCCGTATTATATGGGCGAGCTTGAGCGTGGTAATAAGACACCAAGCCTTGATTTATTTATAAAGCTGGTTGAAGCACTTGATGTTTCGGCAGACTATCTTCTGAGGGATATGGTATCTGTCGGTAACGCTTACGGTGACAAAATTATGTCACGCAAGATGGAAAATTTAACCTCTAAGCAACGCATTGCGCTCGAGGCTTTAATGGATACCTATATAAAATATTTGGATTAAGAAGTCCCAAGTGACTTCTTTTTCTTTTTTTGCACATTTCGATTGTATTCGACATTTCTTTGTGATATAATAAACTTAAAGTTAATAATATTGACTAAAAGTTTATATATCAAGGAGATAATACAATGGATTTTGCAGTGAAAAGAAAAATTGATAAGCTTGGTAGAATAGTTATTCCGAAGGATTTTAGGAAAGCTTTGGGGGTAGATATTGACTCTGAGGTGATAATCAGATTAACCGACGGTGTGGTAACCGTGAGGGCTGACACGAATAACAAAAACGAAGAGGGAAGCGACGGGCGAGCCTGAGACGCTGTCCCTACGATGTTACCATAACCCTCGCTTTGCGAGGATTTCATCATTGTATTCCGTAGGTGTTTGTCAAAGGGTCTTTAAATATATTGATTCTCGGAGCTTTAAAGGTGAAGATTATAAATAAAATTCCAATCACGTATAGAGCCGCAAATGCGAGTTTTGGGCGATTGCATTCCGTAGTGATAAGCGCGAATTGGTTTGTTTCATATAGATATAAAATAGCCGCCGAGACAAAGAAAATGGCGATATTAAGCCAATCGGGCGACTTGCCTATAATGCCGTTATAGGTGTAGAAGATAACGGGGATAAGTATCATACCAAGGAGCGTGCCGCGCAGCTTGATGCACCAAAAATCCTCTCGCCCGCGGAAGAAAAAGCTCTGCACAACGGCAAAAATAAATGCAGGCCAAAAGAGCAGCTTCATATGCTCCCACGTGGATTCGTTTACGCCCGAAAACGAGGCAATCCATACAGGCTTACCTAACCAATCATACAGAAAATGCAAAAGCGTTCCGCCAAGCGAAACAGTTAAAAATCCTACGAATTGCCATAAGCCAATTGATTTTGTCATCGTTTTACCTCATAATACTTTTATATAATATTGTATTCAAGCGAGGTAAAAACTATCCGTGCCTTTATAAATGAAATAGCCTGACTCAAGCTTTTTGTAACTTGAGCCAGGCCTTTTTTTGTTTTATGCGTTAAATTGGATAGTATTTTACGAAGTTGCCGCTAACGTAAGTGCTGGTTAAATAAGTAGCCATTGTTGATGCGTTAGAGCAGTTCGTAGGATTGATGTAGGAGTGATAGGTCGTTCCACTGTTGTAGTGCCATTCTACGTCCGTGTTATAGTTAGAAGGATCGAGGAATATAGCAGCTCTCAATGATGAACAGCCGGAGAATGCGTTAGCACCTATAAATTCTACCTTCTTGCCTATCGTTACCGTAGTCAACGAGGAGCATCCTGCAAATGCGCGGTAGGATATTGAGGTTACGCCGTTGCCGATAACAACCTCTTCAATCTTCTTACAGTTGTAGAACATCTCCGTGGAGATATAGTTTACGCCATCGGGAATAACTATAGTACCGGAAAGAGCGTAGCACTCGAAGAATACGTAATCGCCAAGAATCGTAAGACTTGCAGGTAAATCTATAGCTGTCAAGGATGTGCACTTGTAGAATGCGGTTGCGTGAATTTCGGTTATACCGTCGTGCAACGTGATAGTCTCAAGAGCAGAGCATCCGCGGAAAGCATCAAGTCCGATAACAAGTATGTTCTCGGGGATAACTATAGACTTAAGCTGAGTACATCCTTGGAATGCGGATGAAGGAAGCACGGTAAGTCCGGTTCCGAGAGTGATAGCTTCAATCTTTGAAGCCAAGAATACTTTGTCGCCCATTTCCTTAACGCTATTCGGGATAACTATAGACGTGATACCTGAATAGGAGAATGCACCTGTACCGATGGATACAATTCCCTCGGGAAGAACGATGGTTGTAAGTGACGTGCAATAGCTGAATGCATTATTGCCTATGGTGGTTATATTTTCACCTAAAACAACCGTTGTAAGAGCGGAACAACCGTAGAATGCATTAGAGTCTATTGCCAGAACGCTATCGCCAAGGGTAATGCTTGTAAGAGATACGCAATTACTGAATGCACCGTCGCCAATGTAAGTTACCTCGCCGTTAAATACTACGCTGACAAGATTTCCACAATTTGCAAAGAGCATATTAGGAATTTCAGTAATGCTGCTCGGAATGCTAATCTGTGAAATATGAGTGCCGTAGAATGCGGACGAGCCTATTGTAACTACCGATTCCGGAATGGTGAATTCGGTGATGGGGCAGAGCATAAAGGCATAGTTGCCGATTGAAGTAACGGTTCCCTCAAATTCAATGCTTGACAATGATGTACAGCCGTCAAACAGATGGTCAGCAATCTCGGTGACACCTGCGGGAAGAGCTATAGAGGTAAGACCTGTACAGTTACTGAATGCGCCCTCGCCGATATACTTCACGGTAGATGGGAGAGTGATTGTGGCGATGCCTGAGTTGTTGCTGAATGCATTTGCACCAATGCTCTCAAGACAGCAGCCGTCCTCGAATACTACGCTTGAGCATCTGCCGTTAAAGATATTATCGGGAATGCTCTTTACATCCTTGCCTATAATAACCTCGCATCTGTTTACGATTCCTGTAAACATACCTTCGATAGTCTCAAGCGATTCTACGTTGTAGAATATCTTGCTTATATTGCCCGTATTGTTAAATGATTTATTGTCAATATAGGTAATATCCTTACCAAGACCTATTTCAACAAGACCCTTACAGCCCTCAAAGGCATAGGTAAGCTCACCGCCAAGAACCGTAACCGCCTTCAAGCTTGACGGCAGGTAGTAGGTTGACGTGTAGGTACTGGTAGGCGTAGAGTGATAGCTTACAGCCGTTGAACCGTTAAAGCTGGAGCTGCCGAAGATATAGCCAAGATGGTTGTAGTAGTTACTTGACTGAGATGCAGCAGTCTGACCTGTGAATGGGATCGTGATTCTTTCAAGACTTGAACAACCGTTGAATAATCCGTATGGCATCTCGGTGACACTTGCGGGAATAGAGATTTCCTTCAGTGAAGAGCAATTTGTGAATGCGCCGGAGCCGATAGTTGTTAACGACTCGGAAAGAGTAATGCTAACAAGAGAAGTGCATTTGTTGAATGCGTACATACCAATGCTTGTAACGGAGTTGCCCATTGATACGGTAGTAAGGCTTGTGCACTGCGCGAATGCGTAATCCTTAATTTCTACTAAGCTATCGGGAAGAACAAGGCTTGTGATAGGACACTTGTAGAATGCGTAAGCACCGATGCTCTTACATACCGAGTTCTCTTCAAATACAACAGCTGTAAGTGAAGCGTAGGAATCGTAGAAGAGGTAGTCGGGGATCATTTCTACAGTGTTGCCGATGATGAGCGTAATGCCTGATGCGCTTGTACCTGCTGAGTAGAATATGGATGCGTAGGAGCTGGTGAGTGCAAGGGATCTTGCATAATATTTTACTTCTGTAAGACCCGTACATCCACGGAATGCATTCTCGCCTATTGTGGTTGTGTTCTTACCAATTCTTATGCTGTTGAGTGCGGTACAGCCTGAGAAGGCGTAAGCTCCTATGTACTCAACGGTATCAGGTAACTGCGCTGTGGTTATCATTGTGCCTGTAAACGCGTTGCTTCTGATATACTTAAGCGAGCTGCCAAACGTTACGCTTGTAAGGCTTGAGCAATACTCGAATGCAGAAGCACCTATCTCAGCCACGCTATCTCCTATAATTACGCTCTGTATAGCACTCTGGCTGCGGAACGCATTATCAAGAATAATTCTTGTATCGTTATGGATAACAAGCTCGGTTATTTCAGATGCGTCAGCGACACTTACAGCGATAAGGTAAGGATTGCTTTCACTACCAATGTAGTTAACACCCTTGTATACGGTGTAAGTGATATTAGTGTTATTGAAAGCGTATGAGCCAATATGCTCAATGCTATTAGGAATGTTAATCTGCGTGAGTGCGGTACAGCCTGAGAATGCGTAGTTACCAATATCGGTAATTGCTTCAGGGAGCGTTATCTCGGTAAGAGATTTGAGATTATAGAACGCATAGTCGTTGATGCTCTTACATACTGAGCCATCCTCAAATACAACCTTAGTCACGTTCAAGATATTGTAGTTACTGCCTGCGTAGAAGAGGTAGTCGCAGATAAGCTTAACGTCCTTGCCTATTACGAGAGTGATTGAGTTAGTAGCCGTGCTGTTAGTGCAGAACGAATACTGACTTGAGTTAGTCTCGGGATAGGTGTAGTTCTCAGCGTTAAAGTTTATCGTAGTGAGCGCGGTACAGCCGTCGAGCAGGTATCCGCCAAGATAGCTGATGCCCTTACCGAAGGTTATAGTAGTGAGCGCGGTACAATTCTGGAATGCGTAAGCGCCAACCGATGAAATATTATCGGAAATAGTGAATTCCGCAAGTGACGTACAGCCCTGGAATGCGTAAGCGGGTATTGCAGTAATATTAGGCGCTGTAAACTCTGTAAGCGAGGTACAATATGCAAATGCACCGTTACCGATGTAGCTTACGTTCTTAAGATCAATTGATAAGAAGGTAGCACCCATGAATGCGTATTCACCGATGCTCGTAAGGCTGTCGGGAACGTTGAAGGAGGTGATGTACGTAACGTATCTGAACGCGCTGTCACCTATCTCCGTGCATACGGAACCGTCTGCAAAGGTAATGCTTGTGAGGCGAGGCGCTTCATCGTAGCTTGATGTAGCGAACAGATAAGCCGGAACCTTAGTTACCTTGTTGCCTATAACAAGCTTGATACCGCCCTCGGTGTTCATTCCTGCATTGACGAATACTCTCGATTGAGATGCCGATGTTGCCACGGGGGCACAGTTAATTGCGTTGAAGTTGATTTGCTCAAGATTCTTGCAGTTAAAGAATGCGTGAGAACCGATGCTTTCAACATTCTCGCCGATAGTAAGGGTCTTAAGTCCTGAGAGCTCTACAAACGCGTAATTTTCTATAGAGCGTGCGTTTATATTAAGCTCTGTAATTGCCGTACAGTAAGCGAAGGCGTACTGACCGATGCTTGTAAGAGTATCGGGAATTTGAATACTTGTTATATTTTTGTTATTGTAGAAGGAGTAGTTGCCTATCGATTCAACTCCCTCGGGAATAACGAGTGCGCCTCTAAGCATCTCGCCGCCTACGTACAGGTTACCGTAGTACGCAGGGCTAGCCATAGCGTTAGCAAAGTTGATATTCAGCCAATCCGCAAGATTGTTAACGTGTACCGACTGAATACCTGTACAGTAATAGAATGCATTGGACTCTACCGTCTTAAGACTGCTTGGAAGCGATACGCTCGTAAGCGAGGTTGTGTAGTAGAATGCGTAAGTGCCTATTGAGGTAATCGTTGCGCCCTCTTCAAATACTATGCTTACAATCTTAGCGGAGTTGCTTGAGCCGCCTGTGTAGAACAGGTATGCAGGTATTTTCGTTACACTCTTACCGATAGTAAGTGTAATGCCGCTTCCGCTCTGACCTGCGTAGTTGAATACGTATGAGCTACTTGTAAGGTCGGAAATGAGCGAGGAATTTATTACTATCTGCTCAAGATAATAGCAGTTTGCAAACGCCGACGTACCCAAGGTGGTAAGATTCTCGGGAAGGGTAATCTTCTTGATAGACGAGTTATAGAATGCGTAGTTGCCTATAGAGGTACAAGCAGATCCTTCCTCAAATACTACCTCGTTGATGTTAGGAGCGTACGATGAATAAGGATAGAACATATAAGCGGGAACGCTCGCTACGTTCTTGCCAAAGAAGATTGTGAAACCGTCCTTGCTATTCTTTCCTGCATTGTAGAAGACGTAGTTGTTGCTACCGAAGGTAGTAGGTAAGCTCTCGGAGTAGATATAGAGATTCTCAAGACTTTCAAGTCCGTAGAATGCGTACTTACCTATTGACTTTACGTTCTTACCGATGGTCAACGTCTTAATGCCTGAGCAGTTCTGGAATGCGTTTGCACCTATCGACGTTATGGTGTCGGGAAGATTTAAAGCCGTAATACCCTTACAGTTGTAGAATACGTAAGAGCCGATAGTAGTAATCTGGCTTGGCAAATTAAGCTCGGTAATACCTGAGCAACCGTAGAATGCATAGTCACCGATAGAGGTAATACCGGAGGTGAACACAACCTTGGTGATGCTTGTGCGGCCTCTGAATGCATTTGCAGCGATGCTGTATGTGCATCCGTCGATGCTCTCTTCAAAGATAAGCTCAGTGATACCGTCGTCGCATCCAATAGCGGTATACGTTGAGGTAGCCTCATCCTTGTAGTAGAGAATGCCGTTGATGTTTATAATCTTGCTCGTGCCATCACCCGTGTATACGTTCTTTGCATAGCATGCTACGTAACCGTTATTGGTAGAACCGGGGGTTATCGTAAGAGCTGAGTCGTTCTTGATCTCAATGAGTCTTGTACATTCTCTGAATGCGTTAGATTCAATAGAGGTCATGCTCTCGGGAATGGTTAAGGTGAGAAGATAAACGTTGTAGTAGAATGCGTACTGTCCTATAGATGAGCATACGCCGTCCTCTGCAAATACAATCTTAGTGATCATAGGTGCAGTATCGACAGAAGCACCGTAGAACAGATAGTTAGGAATACGTGCAACGTTCTTTCCAATATAGAGCGTTATTCCACCTCCTGCAATACCTGCCTGATTGAATGCGCGTGTGCTTGAGCTATGAGCGTTGAGTGCTACAGCATTGTAGTATATCTCGGTAAGTCCGTAGCATCCGTTAAATGCGTAAGAGGAGATTGTCGTTACGGATTCGGGAATGGTGATGCTGGTCAGCGCCGAGCAATTCTGGAATGCGTAGTCATAGATGGTGGTTAACGTATTCGGTAAAGTAACCTTCTTAAGTGATGTGCATCCGTTAAATGTGCTGCTGTTAATAGTAGTTACACTGCTTGGTATAGTGATTTCCTCAAGAGAGGTACAGTAGTAGAATGCGTAGCTGCCTATAGAGGTTACGGTATCGGGAATCGATACGCTCTTAAGGTTCTCGCAGTAATAGAAGAAGTAGTTCGGGATAGCCTTTGTACCCTCGGGTATTGCATAGGTTTCGAGGTCGCGGCAGTAATAGAAAATGTAAGAGCCGAGTGTAGCGGCGCTTGGCAGCTCTATTTCCTTAAGACCTGTGAGATATGCAAAGGCATAGTTGTTGATATTCTTACAAGCTGAGCCTTCTTCAAATACAACCTTCTTTACGTTCATTGCGTATGCGAACGTGCTGTCGTTCTTTGGAGCTAAAAGATATGCAGGAACCCTAGTTACGTCCTTGCCAAAGGTTACGACTACTCCGCCTGACTCTTTTCCTGCAAGGCTGAATACGTAGTTGTTTGCAGAAAGATCATTCATGGCTACTGCATTAAAGTTAATCTCAGACAGTGCCGTGCAGTTTTCAAAGGCGTTGTTTGAAATAGAGGTTACACCCTTGCCTATAGTGATTGACTCAAGTCCCGTACAGCCTGAGAACGAATAGCTTGCTATTGTCGTTACGGAGTCAGGAATTACCAGTGACTTTATAGCCGTACAATTCTGGAATGCGTAAGTAGGAATAGTCTTAAGAGCACTCGAGAGGGTGAACTTCTCAAGAGATGTACATCCCTTAAACGCGTAGGAGTAAAGGCTCGTTACGTTTTCAAGGCCTACGATCTCGTAAAGCTTAGTACAGTTAGTAAAGGCATAATTGTCAATTCTTGTAAGAGTGCTGGGAAGAGTTACCTTCTCAAGAGACGTACAGCCAGAGAGCGCGTACTGAAGAACAGATGCATATCCCTCGGGTATAACGAGCTCTTTGAGCGCTCTACAATCCTGGAACATATACGATGTAAGATACGTCAAGCCACTTCCAAGAGTTACACTTTCAAGTCCTGTACAGTTGTAGAATGCGTACTGCTCTACCGTCGTTACAGAATCAGGGATAACGATATTCTTTAATCCGTGAGAGGATGCGAACGCTCTTTCACCTATGAGTGTAAGACCGTTGTTAAGAGTAACGCTTGCAAGTGAGTCACAGCTTGCGAAGGCGTATCTGTAAACATTAGTAACCGTTGAAGGAAGTGTTATCTCGGTAAGACTTCTGTTGTTGTAGAACGCGTATGCTCCGATAGATACGATAAGTCGGAGGC
>JAZQRW010000204.1:0-4905 GCA_045629765.1 Eubacteriales bacterium | reverse complement strand
GACCGCTTGGCCTCCGACTTCCATGGTTCCGTCTGCTTCCTTGTCGAACTCAACGCCGAGCTCGGAAAGCCACGAAATCGCCTCGGGAGCATCGCAAACAAGCTTTTTAAGAAGCTCACGCTTTGCGGCAAAGTGTCCGCCGCCGAAGGCGTCAACAAAGTGAATTGCAGGGGAATCGTGAGGCTTATCAGCCGCCTGAATGCCACCCTCTGCCATCATAGTGTTAGCGTCGCCCATACGAAGCTTGGTAACAACCATAACGTTAGCGCCCGCCTCATGAGCCTCAATAGCCGCAGATGCGCCTGCACCGCCGCCACCGATAACGAGAACATCACATTCATAATCAGGAGTGTCAAGATTAACACTGTCAGCTGTGATGCGGCTATGAGCCTGAAGTATTTGAGCAAGCTCCTTAGGAACCTTATCACCCTTATTGGGGCCAATCTTGAGAACCGCAAACTCGTCAACCTTATAATCGGGGTGGAAGGAAGCAAGAACGTTTTCCTTTTGCTCTGCCGTCATACGAACGGGTTCCATAGAAATATTGTTTTCTCTTGCGGCTTCAACGAGCGCAAGGGAGTCTTTAAACTGTTCAGAATACATTCTTTTTCCTCCTTACTTTTCTATATCACGGTTGTTGTAAAGCTCTTTCATTTCAGAAATAGGCTTCTGCATAAGCGCCTCGATGAGCTCGTTAAAATCACCGTCTTTTATTTCTCTTACTCTATCCTCAAGATGACCGCATCCGGGAGCAAGATACTTGCCGTTAATTCTTCTGGCAAGCATTGCAACCTGAGGATGAGAAATACCTGCAGGACAACGTGAAGAGCAAACGCCGCACATTACGCAGTCGAAGGACTCCTCTGCGCACTTTTCAAAGTCGCCGCGCTGAGCGTACGCAATGTACTGCATAACGTTAAGACCCTGAGTACAAGCCTTAGTACAAGCATTACAACCGATACAAGCGTAAATCTCGGGATAAAGCTGCATCATAACCGTTTCATTTACGGGAATTTCGTTAATGTTATAAACCTCTTTAACAAGTGGGAAGAAAGGAAGAGTGGCGATATACATATTGTCCTCAACCTTTGTTTGACAAGCAAGGCAGGCGTGAAGCTCCTTGTCACCTTTTATACGGTAAATTGTAGCGCAAGCACCGCAAAAACCATTTCTGCATCCACATCCGCGAACGAGCTGATAACCGGCATATTCCATAGCGGTCATAATGGTAAGGTTTTCCGGAACTTCATATCTTTTACCAAAAAGAAATATATTTACTGTCTTTTCCATCTTTATTCTCCTTTAATATTCGCTCGGAAGCTCTTCAAGCTCATCACATCTAAATACAGGTCCGTCCTTGCAAACGTACTTTGCACCAACGTTGCATCTGCCGCACTTACCAACACCGCACTTCATACGAAGCTCAAGGGTTGTATATACCTGAGTCTTGTCAAATCCAAGCGCTACGAGTCCTTCAAGTGTGAACTTAATCATAATAGGAGGGCCGCAGAGCACGGCGGTTTTATTGGTATCAAATCCAAGCTCCTTTACGTAGTTTGGAACAAAACCTACGTGACCGTCCCAATCAGGTTGAGGATTATCTATAGTGAGATGAACCTTAACGCCTGCATCGTTAGACCATTCCTCAATAATCTCCTGATAATCAAGCAGGTCTGCCTTACTGCGCGAGCCGTAAACGATGTCAATGTCGCCGTAACGGTCACGGTAATGACGGCAATAGTTAATAACCGAACGAAGAGGTGCAAGACCTACACCGCCCGCGATAAAGAGAAGATTCTTTCCCACAAATACATCATCTACAGGGAATGGATTGCCGTACGGGCCTCTTATCGTAATCTGCTGACCAACCTCAGCCTGATGAAGCCACTCGGTAACGCATCCGCACTTCTTTATAGAAAACTCCATATACTCAGTATTCGTTGGAGAAGACGTAATTGAAAACATTGCCTCACCTACTCCGGGAATAGAGAGCATAGCACACTGTCCGGGGCGATGATCAAACGCCTTTTTTCCATCGGGAGTCACGACTCTGAAGGTCTTAATATCGGGAGTATCTATACGAACGTCGCTTATAACACCGACTGTAGGAATCAACGTATCAAAATTATTCACCTTTGCTTCCTCCAATCTTTTTCATAACCTTAGCTATATTCATTGAAATCGGGCACTTAGCAAGACATCTGCCGCATCCTACACAGCTGAATAAGCCATCGTTGTTTTCGGGATAGTAAACAAGCTTATGCATAAATCTCTGACGGAAACGCTCCTTTTGGGTAAGTCGGTTGTTTCCGTGAGCCATTTTGGTAAACTCGGAATACATGCACGAATCCCAGCATCTGTAACGGATAACGCCATTACCCGTGTTAAAATCCTTTATGTCATAGCACTGACAGGTTGGGCAAACAAACGTGCAAGTACCGCAGCCAAGACAACTGGATGAAAGCTCATCCCACAAAGGATTGTTGAAAAGCTCTTGCGTTTTACCACCGCCAAAGGCATCTGTTGAAAGGTCCTTCAAAGGAAGCTTATCCATAATCTTAGCTATCGCCTTTTTCTGTGTATCTACCGCATCATCATCGGCATTCTCTAAAACATCGGAAAGGTTAGAGAGAAGCTTTTCGCCCTTTTCCGTATTAGCCTTAAGATAAAGTGAATCCTCAGTCTTCCAGCAGGATACGTCACCGTCAGGCTCTGCCGCGTTAATTCCGAATGCAGTACAGAAGCAGGTCTCAGCAGGTCTTGTGCAAGCCACCGAAACGATAATGCCCTTTTCGCGCTTCATTGCATAGAAGCTGTCGCGAGGCTCGGTAAGGAATACTCTGTCAAGAATATCAAACGCCTTGACATCGCAAGCTCTTATACCAAATACAACGAAGTCCTCTATTTCGCTTCTTACGTCAACAACTTCGATATTCTTACCCTCCATCTTAAATCTCATAAGATCCTCGGACTGAGGGAAGAAGAAGTCCTTGGGGCTCTTTGTAGTGTTAAGAGCGTTTGACCACTCAACACCTTCCGACCATTCACCGTAGGTTGCAGAACCATCATTGTTGTCAATTGGTAAATAAAGCTTTGCATTTTCTGCTATTTTTGCAAAAAGAGACTGTATTTTATTAAGAGAAATCTTAAACATTTTCATTCCTCCTATCAAAAACCTCACCCGGCTCAATATCCTCAGTGGTGTAGTCAACGAGTGGGGCTCTCATACCTACCTCGGCGCCCGCCTGATACTCACCGTAAAACTCGTTGATGTCCTTGATGAATTTGCGGTTCAACAGGTGCAAAGGAATATTCTGTGGGCAAACTCTTGAGCACTCACCGCAGTCAGTACAACGTCCGGCAACGTGGAATGCTCTTATAATATGGAACATTTTTTCTTCAAAGTCGGTAGTGGGAGCTTTGTTTTCAACACCGGAATTTGGGTTATCAAACACACACTTCTCACAGGTACACGCAGGACAAGCATCACGGCAAGCATTACAGCGAATGCACTTTGAAAGCTCGTTTTGCCAGAATGCAAATCTTTCGTCGGGAGTCATAGCCTCAATGCGCGCAACATCGTCAAATCTGTTGGAGTCTATAACGTCGCCCTCGTCACCGAGAAGCTCATCGTATGCCACGTGCTTTTTGCTCTTGCAGTTTACGCAACGTTCAAGCAGTACGTCAGACGTCTTAACGGTCACGGGCTTATCGCCGTAAATTGTATCTACTACGATATTCTCGCCGTCAGCGGTAATTGAGGAAATGCCATCTCCTACGATTGCCTTTACCCTTGAAATATCAGCCATACCGTCACAAGCAATACCAACGGCGTAAACCTTTTCTCTGTCAAATCTATGCTCGGTAAGAAGCTGATTGAAGCTGTATGTATCGCAGGGCTTAAGGAAAACAAGGATTTTTCCATCAAGCTTCTGTGTTTTAGAAACAAGATATTTTGCGAAATTCGCACCGCAAAAATCGTTATAAACAAAGCCGTCTTCAAGTTCGTCAACGGTTTTAAAGACGGTGGGGGGTACGTCATAACCAAACTCACCCTTACCCCAACCGAGAACGCAACAAACAGTGCCGTTATTAAGTAGCTCAGAGGCCTTGGCAATCAATATATCACGAGTTATTTTTTGCATCTTAAGTCCTCCAATCTCTTATTTTCTCCAAGTGCGGCCACCTTCTCGGCAAAGTCATTCATAGTAGCGGCAAACTTCGCACCCTCGGCGGCAGATACCCATTCAACGCGGGTACGCTCGCGCTCTATACCGAGATAATCAAGCATGGAGAAGAGCGCTGCCATACGGCGACGGGTATAATAATTACCTGATGTGTAGTGACAGTCACCCGGATGGCAACCGCAAATAATGACTCCGTCAGCACCTCTTTGGAAGGCGCGAAGAATAAACATAGGATTTACTCTGCACGAGCAAGGAACTCGGATAATTTTGACGTCTGCAGGATATGCAAGACGATTGTTTCCTGCGAGATCTGCGCCTGCATAAGAGCACCAGTTGCAGCAAAATGCAACTATTAAAGGCTTATATTCATTTACTTGCATATTGCGTCAACCTCCGCCATAATTTGATTATTTTTAAATCCGTTAAGGTCCATAGCACCCGAAGGACAAGCAACGGTACAAGCGCCGCATCCTTGGCAAACCGCAGGATTTACGGACGCTACGCGTCTTACTTTCGTGGTTCTGTCGGGCATACGGAATTCTTTATCTATGTAAGATATTGCACCGTAAGGACACACTCTTTCACAGCCGGAACAGCCGTTACACATAAGCTCGTTTGAGTTAGCAACGCAGGGGTTGCCCATAAGCTTATCCTTGGCAAGAAGTCCTATGACCTTTGCCGCTGCCGCACTCGCCTGTGAAACCGTTTCGGGAATATC
>JAZQRW010000203.1:0-8994 GCA_045629765.1 Eubacteriales bacterium | reverse complement strand
GCTACGATCCGACTTACCTGCACACGTAGCTGAGCATCACGACATAATGCGCCGCAGACAAAACCTCGATCTTACTTCTACCATTCTCGGCTTCAGAATTGCCGAGATACTTTACTATATCGGTGATAAGCTTCCCGAGCTTGTCGTAAGACGCGCTAAGGCGGAGATTCAGTACAGAATTATAGATTCCTTTGCAGAGAGGGAGCATCATTTTACTAAGGTGAAGCATAACTGGGCATCAGTTTGTATAGAGGGCGTGCTTTGCACCTATCTTTATATGGCAACCGACGATGAGATTGAGGCACAGCTTCCGCGTATGATTGCTACTGCAGATAATTATCTTGCGGGCTACGAGGACGACTGCTGCTGCCAAGAGGGTATCTCCTATTGGAATTACGGCTTCTCGCATTTTCTTATCTTCGCTTATATGCTTAAGGATTACACTAACGGCAGAATTAACTACTTCGATAATCCTAAGGTGAAGAAGATTGCGATGTTCCCCTATAGAGTTGCGCTTGATGAGGCGGGCAATTGCCTTACCTTTGCTGACTCCTCGGCATCCGTTGCCAAGATGGCTACTTGGATGGGACATATGCTTAAGACTCAGTATCCGGATTTCCCAATTACAGAAAACGAGCCACTCGATACCGCCGTGCTCTTCCCATATCAGATATTCTGGTGCAATCCGGATTATGTCGGCGAGAAAATTAAAATAGACGATGCGATTTTCGAGAATGTTCAGCAGTTCACGTATCACGGTCACAATTATGCCGTTGGTGCAAAGGCAGGGCATAACGACGAATTCCATAACCACAACGACGTCGGCTCATTCATTGTTTCAAAGGACGAAAAGGTTACTATTCTCGATGTTGGTGCGGGAATTTATAATAAACAGTATTTTGCCCCCGAAACACGTTATCTTAATCCGATTTGCTCATCACTTGGTCACTCCGTGCCTATCGTCAACGGTCGTGAGCAGGAGTTTGGCAACAGAGGAATTTGCAAGGTTTATGAAATGAGCCGGGGACGCTTCACATTTGATATGAAGAATCCTTATGACGTACCGTCACTTGAGTCACTCGTGCGTGATTTTGATTGCAAGGACGAGTATTTTACCCTCACCGATACGTATACCTTTAACGAGGAGCCAACCTCGCTCGTTGAGCGCTTTGTTTCGTGTCAACCATTTACAGTTGAGGACGGCGTAGTAAAGACCGGCAACGTTACGATTACATACGACACTGATGCGCTTGATGCTGTAACATCGAGTGCCGAGATTGAGTGTAGAAGAACGTCAACACTTTATTTTGTAGATTTTACATCAAAAAACCTAGGCAGAAATATGACGTTTGCGTTTAAGTTTATGTAAACGTCTTAAGGAGGATATGATGAATTATTCAAGAAATATTTTCAAGGACTTTAATGATGAGAAGCTAAAGCAAGTCAGAACTCATCCATACTATGAAGCAATACGCGAGCATATTCTTACAAAAGCTGATGCGATGCTCGAAACCGAGCTTCCCAGAATAAGATACTCTGATTTGCACGCATACGTTACGACCGGTAGCAGAGCGCCATACGATAGAGCGTTTGGATCGTATACTGAAAGATTACATTATCTTTTCCAAGCCTACATTCTCACCGAGGATGAGAAATATTTACCCGAGCTTGCGGATACGATGTGGAACGTATGTGATATGGAGTCCTGGTGTCCGCCTGCACATATGCAGGAGTGGGTGTCTGTCAAGTCGCGCCGCCGTCACCTTGAGCTTTCCTCAACCGCTATTGGTAGAATACTTGCCGAGATTGTATATTACATTGGTGAGAAACTCCCCGAGCTCGTCGTAAGAAGAACAAAGGCGGAATTGCAGTTCAGAATTATCGACTCCTTTGCTGAGACTACTCCCGGCTTCTGCAACGTAAAGCATAATTGGGCGGCAGTTTGCATTGAGGGGGTATTCTCCACTTATCTTTATATCGCAACCGACGAGGAAATTGAGGCGCAGCTTCCTAAAATGATAAAGACTGCCGATAACTATCTTTCAGGCTTTGAGGATGACGGTTGTTGCTCCGAGGGTATTGCTTATTGGAATTACGGCTTTGGACATTTCGTACAATTTGCTTCATTACTCCGGGAATACACCAACGGTAAAATCAATTACTTTGACAACCCAAAGGTTAAGAAGGTTGCGCTCTTCCCGTACCGCATTGCAATTGACGAGGCAGGCAACACGCTTTCGTTCTCCGATACGACTGCCACCAAGTACAGAATGCCTGCATGGCTTAATCACATCTTAAAGGCAAATTACCCCGATTTTCCGCTTCAGGAGAATATTGCGCCTACGACGCAGTCAAGACCTGACATTCGCATTTTGTTCTCATCAAATCCCGATTTGGTTGGTGAGAAGATTGTTGCCGGGAACGATGCATTTGAAGATACTCAGTGGTATCTTTACCACGGTAAGAATTATGGCGTTGGTGCAAAGGCAGGACACAACGATGAGTTCCACAATCATAACGACGTCGGCTCGTTCAGCTTCTCGACCGATAACGTGGTTGCATTCTGTGACCCTGGTGTAGGTCAGTATACCAAGCAGTATTTTGCGTCAAAAACGCGCTATTTTGATATGCTTTGCTCATCGCGCGGTCATTCCGTGCCTATCATTAACGGTGAAGAGCAGACCGTTGGCAACAGAGGTGCTTGCGAAATTCACTCTATCCACGGCAATCATTTTACGTTCGATATGAAGACTGCTTATACCGTTGATACCCTTGAGTCGCTCGTGCGTGATTTTGACTGCAACGAGGAAAATATGGTACTCACCGATATCTATAAATTCAGCGAGGTGCCTACCTCACTGACTGAACGCTTCGTTTCTTTCTTGCCTGTTACTTATGAAAATGGCATAGTTAAGAGCGGTAACACGACTATTGAATTCAATGAGGACGAGTTTGACGTTACGGTTGACAAGGCGTCTGTTTTAGGCACCGGACTAACAACGCTTTACTACGTAGACTTTGCAGCTAAGAGGCTTGATAAGAATATGTCGTTTAGCTTTAAATTCATTTAATGGAGTAACTAATGAAAAATAAAATTACAGCGCTGGCTTTAGTGTTATTACTTATCTTTTCCTGCGTTTCGTGTACGGAAACAAACAATAAGACAGATAATACAACTACTCTTAAGACTCCCGTCGTAACAATTGATGACAATGGACTTGCTACGTGGTATATGGTTGCCCACGCTATATCTTACTGCGTTATAGTTAATAACTCAGTTTACAATATCACAGACAATAAGGTACAGCTGAAGCTTGGTGATACTATACGTGTTAAGGCGGTTGGCGACGGTGAAGATTACATTGACTCCGAGTATTCTGCCGTGCTTACTTATACCTCAAAGTATACGCCTCATATTCACTCCTGGGACGGTGGTACTATAACCACAGCACCCGATTGCGATAGCGCAGGCGTTAGAACGTTTATCTGCTCGGGCTGCTCCGAAACTAAGACGGAGTCAGTTCCGCCTACTTCAGAGCATATAGATGAGGATGATGACGACGAGTGCGATAATTGCGGAGGCTCTCTCCACGTGCATATTTATGTCACAGAGGTTGTTGCTCCAAATTGCGGAAACGATGGTTACACGCTCAACTCCTGCGAGTGCGGATATAGCTATAAGAGTAATTTCGTTGAGTCGAGTGACAGCCACGTTGACGGCAACAATGACAAATATTGCGACATTTGCGAGATTTACTGTATTGTTGAGCTTGATTTTTACGTATTTAACGACCTTCACGGCTCGTTTATGGATACTGATGATCAGGTAGGTGTAGACGAGCTTACCACATTCCTTAAAAATCAGTTGGCTGATACCGATGAATACGAGATTATTCTTTCCTCGGGCGATATGTGGCAGGGAAGTGTTGAGTCGAGCAGCAACAAGGGCGCTCTTATGACAGAGTGGATGAACGAGATTGGCTTTGCTGCGATGACACTGGGTAATCACGAGTACGACTGGGGCTCAAAGTATATTGCGGAAAATAAGGAGGTTGCTAACTTCCCATTCCTTGCAATTAACATATACGACGGAGGTAAGCCTGCGGATTACTGTCAGCCCTCTGTCGTTGTAGAGCGTGGCGGAGTAAGGATTGGTATTATCGGCGCTATCGGTGACTGCAAGAGCTCGATTTCGGGTGAATTTAATCAGTCATTAAGCTTCATAACGGGACATGCACTTACAAATCTTGTTAAGGATGAGGCTACAAGACTCCGTCAAGAAATGGGCTGTGATATAATAGTCTATTCGATACACGACGGTGATAGCAACAGTGAGTCCTACGCATACGACGAGTCGCTCTCGAACGGCTATGTTGACATCGTATTTGAGGGACATACGCACTATTCATACACCAAGACTGACTCATACGGAGTTTATCACGTTCAGGCAGGTGGATACAACAAGGGTATCTCCTTTGCAAACCTTGAGTATAACCTCGTTACAGGTACGCTGACTTACGGCTCGGTAAGGGTTATGAGGAGCAACGAATACGGCTACTCGTATTCCGATGACGAAATCGTAGAGGAGCTTTACGATAAGTATTTCCCCGACTCCGACCCATATAATGACGTTTTGGGCTATAACGATTCAGTTCGTGACAGTAATGAGATAGGCAAAAAGATTGCAGAGCTTTACCTTGCATTTGGTGAGGCTTATTGGGGTGACGAATACGACATCGTTTTAGCAGGCGGTCAGCTTAAGACCCGTACGCCGTACGATTTGCAAATTGGTGATGTAACCTATGCCGACCTATATACTCTTCTTCCATTTGATAACGATTTGGTATTGGGTATGGTTACGGGCTCGACCTTAAAGCAGAAGTTTGCTAACAGCTCGTACTACAAGATTGCCTTCTCGGACGATTATCCAAGCACTATCCAAAACAGTAGTATGTACTACATAATAGTAGATACCTATACCGCCTACTACCCATCTAACAATATAACCATCATAGATAGATACAGCAACTATTATTCCCGCGACCTGATTGCCGAATACGTTGAGAACGGTGGCTGGGGTGAGAGGCAGAGCATAGATACCGTCACCGATATTGGTGATATTCTCGATACGGGTGCAGGTGCTTATAAGGCACAGGGCACGGTCATTGGCGTTACCGCCGTTAGTTTAGTTGTTAAGGACGATACCGGCACTATCCTCGTTTACCTTGGCAAGTCACACTCATATAACGTTGGGGACCTAGTATCCATTTCCGGCACTGTAAGTGCTTACGGCGGTAACTATCAGTTTACGCAGGATACAGCGATAATGAGTATGGGTAGCAGCACCGTTACTCAACCGACTCCAACAGCACTTACCGGCTCTGATATTTCGAGTATAACGACTCCGTTTGATATTCGATACGTCACGATAACCGGTACGCTATCTATATCCTCATACACTAACGCTACCTATTACAATATCACGATTAACGGAACTACTAAGGTGGGTAGCATATCCACTCCGACTGCCAACCTCTCGGAATACAACGGCAAGACCGTAACGGTTACGGGTTATATTACGGGTATCACCTCAGGCAAATACCTAAATATAGTTATGACCGATATACAGGTAAATGATTAAATATTAAACACTTATTTTATAGCAGAAAAAGCGCGAGAAAACTCGCGCTTTTTCTTAACTCCATGTTATAATGAACAATTGGTATACGTATATATTGTGTAAAATGCAGAATTTATCTCATCGACAATAACGTTTATTTCTATTCTTGCGTAGACTCGCCTTTTCGTTTATCTTATAATAGTATACAAACCAAGCCGCTTGCGCCCTCGTTGATGATTTTCTCGAGCGTTGCTCCGAGCTTCTCGCGCGACTCGTCGGGCATATTGTTGAGCTTGGTGTTCATGCCGTCGCTGACGAGGTCGTATAAGGATCTACCAAACATATTACATTCCCACACACCCTCGGGATTGCCCTCGTATTCCTCGCTGAGATACCTAATTACCTCCTCGCTCTGCTCGACGCTTCCGACCACAGGGCATAGGTCTGCGTGCAGACCCGTCTTGAACATCTGTATACTCTCGGCGTGAGCCGCCACCTTAACGCCGTAGCCCTGAGCCTGTTTTACAAGACAAGGCTCTTCAAGTCTTAAATCACTCTGTGTCGGCATTACGATGCCGTAGCCCTTTCTCTCAACGTCGTCAAGCGCACTTGCAACTCTATCGTATTTTTTCTTGGTATCAGCAAGAGCACATAATGTTTTTAAAAGCTCCTTTTCGTCCTTAATCTCAAGTCCCGATACCTCGCTTAAGGTGTTGTAATAGGTCGCATCGTCTAAGGGAAGGGCAAGCTCACCCACGCCGTCACCTGCGTTTAGTGAGGTAAGCACGATGTCACTCTGACCCTCAAGCCTGCGCGCTACGTCACCGAGCTTGCTGAGCCCCTTTACGAATGTCTTGACGGTTTCAAGCAATCTGCGCCTTAAATGATGCTCGCGGTCGAGTGCCTCAATCCACCTTGGCATTTTGAATTTTAGCTTCTTAATAGGAAATTCCGAGAGTACGAGTCCTAAGATTTCCTTTATGTCCTCCTGTGACAGCTTGGTGCAGTTTACGAGCGCTACGGGTGAGGAATATTTCTTCTCAAGCTCTTCTGCCAAGGCGCGTGACTCCTCGCTTTCAGGCTGAGCCGAATTAAGCACTATAGCAAACGGCTTATTTAATTCCTTTAATTCTCTTGCCACGCGCTCCTCTGCTTCGATATATGCCTCGCGTGGAATTTCACCAATCGTGCCGTCCGTCGTTACCAGCATACCTATTGACGACTGCTCTCCGATAACCTTGCCCGTGCCAAGCTCTGCCGCCTCTTTAAAGGGCATAGCCGTCTCGCTCCAGGGTGTCATAATCATTCTTGCCTTACCGTCCTCCTCATCACCTAGCGCGCCGTCTACCATATATCCGACGCAGTCAATCATCTTAACGTTAAGGCTGGTACCGTCCGCAACCGTAATCTTTACCGCCTCGTCCGGTACGAACTTCGGCTCGGTTGTCATAACAGTCTTGCCGCTTGCACTCTGGGGAATTTGGTCTAGCGCACGCTCTCTGTCGTACTCATTTTCAATATTAGGTAGCACGACTGTATCAAGGAGTTTATGTATAAATGTCGATTTGCCGGTTCTGACAGGACCTACCACGCCGATGTAAATATCGCCCCCCGTTCTTTTTGCAATATCCGTGTATATGCTATCGCTCATACTTTGTCCTTTCTGTCACGTAAGTGACCTCAAATATATTCCTTATCACAACTATATGAGAGGGCAAAGAATAATATGCAAGCAGTATAAAAATGCTACCCTAATATATTGTCAGGGTAGCATAAAATATTATTCAATAAAGAATTTTCTGCCGTCGTTTACGGTAACGGGCGCCTTGTGAAAATCTTTAGAGGGATAGCCAACGACGATATTGGCAATACCCTCGTATTCGCCCGTGAGCCCAAGCTCAGTAAGCAGTGCCTTAAATTCGGGCAGCTCCATCTCCTCTTTTGCTCGGTGAATCCAGCAAGCGCCAAGGCCGAGCGAGTGTGCCGTAAGCAAAATGTTTTCGCAACTGCAGCTTCCGTCGTATACGTGAGTTGTGTTCTTCTCGGCAATTACCAAGAGAACGCAGGGCGCGTTATAAAATGGGTCGATGCCACTTGCTCCCAAAATGCTCGCATTTGCGCGAGATAGGGAATCACGCATCTCTTTGTTAGTTATCGCAATGATAATCGGTGCTTGCTTATTTTTCCCGCTTGGTGCGCGAAGTCCGGCGTCTACGAGTAAATTGATATATTCCTTGCTTGGCATCTTGTCGCTATAGCTCTTGCAGCTGACACGCGACATTATATTTTCAATTACAGCGTTCATAGTAATTCTCCTCTTGACAGTAGATATATATATTATACTCCGCCACAATGCAGAAATCAAGCGAATAGGCTAAATATTTATTGAAAAAATATTAAAAACCACTTGAAATTTTACGGTACTTATTATATAATAGTGGTAACAATGCGTCAACGCGAGAAAATGCTTTTTTGTGCGTCATAAGAGATGTGGCGGTAGGTGCGAGCCACAGTCGCCGGAATTGCTTTCCACTCACCGAGCAGAGAACGATGAGTTCTGGGTGTCCGCCTTATAGGATGTCGAGTGACAGGGTTATCCCTGTAATTTGGGTGGTATCACGGAGTTTTTCGTCCCATGCGTATGGGCGAGGACTCTTTTTTTGTTTTAAAAATAAATTTTAGGAGATAAAAAATGATTGACATTAAGTTTTTGAGAGAAAACCCCGAGATTGTGAAGCAGAATATCCGAAACAAGTTCCAGGATAATAAGCTTCCTCTCGTTGACGAGGTAATTGCGCTTGACGAGCAGCTTCGTCAGAATAAGCGCCGTGCAGACGAGCTTCGCGCTAACAGAAATAAGATTTCCAAGAGCATAGGTGCTCTTATGGGGCAGAAGAAGTTTGATGAGGCTGAGGAGGCTAAGAAGCTCGTAGCTAAGCAGGCGGAGGAGCTTAAGGAGTGCGAGGCAAACGAGGCGTCTCTTGAAGAGAAGGTTAAGAATATAATGATGATTATTCCTAACATCATCGACCCATCAGTACCAATCGGTAAGGACGACTCGGAGAACGTTGAGGTTCAGAAGTACGGTGAGCCATATACACCCGATTTTGAGATTCCTTATCACGCTGATATTATGGATAGCTTCTCAGGTCTTGACCTTGATAGCGCAAGAAAGGTTGCGGGTAACGGCTTCTACTATCTTATGGGCGATATTGCAAGACTCCATTCCGCTGTAATATCCTACGCGCGTGACTTTATGATTGACAGAGGCTTTACTTACTGTATTCCTCCTTATATGATTCGCTCCGGCGTTGTTACGGGCGTTATGTCCTTTGCAGAGATGGACGCTATGATGTATAAGATTGAGGGCGAGG
>JAZQRW010000202.1:0-3840 GCA_045629765.1 Eubacteriales bacterium | reverse complement strand
TGAACGTGGTGTTCTGAAGCTGAACGAAACTGTTGAAATCGTTGGTCTCTCCGAAGAAAAGAAGACCACCGTTATCACCGGTATCGAAATGTTCCACAAGCTCATGGATTCCGCTGAAGCTGGTGACAACATCGGTGCTCTTCTCCGTGGTGTTAAGAAGACCGATATCGAACGTGGCCAGGTTCTTGCTAAGCCCGGTTCTATCAACCCCCACACCAAGTTCGTTGGTCAGGTTTACGTTCTTACCGAAAAGGAAGGCGGCCGTCATAAGCCCTTCTTCTCCGGCTACAGACCTCAGTTCTACTTCAGAACAACTGACGTTACCGGTATCATCAACCTTCCTGAGGACGTTGAGATGTGCCGTCCTGGCGATAACGTTAATATGAACGTTGAGCTTATCAGCCCTATCGCATGTGAGAAGGGTCTTCGTTTCGCTATCCGTGAGGGTGGTAGAACTGTAGGTTCCGGCGTTGTTGCTGAGATCCTTGGCTAATAAAATTTGCGAATAAGGTTGCGTTTCGAACCTCTCGCAATAGGTTTCTATTGCTTCGGGTTCTCAGCCACACCTTCTTCATCAAATTTAATTTGCATAAAGCTAAAAGCTAAAGAAAGCCGATGCTAGTGATAGTGTCGGCTTTTTTGTATTATTTGGGATTTTTCTCGTTTATTGTAGGGACAGGCGTCCCCGACTGTCCGTTATAAGGCTCCGTTTTGCACCAAGCTCGTCGTAGGTAACTGCGACTCGGGTGCTTAGCCGCATTTTCTTCATCGAATTTAACTAACTTTAAAATTGCAAAGCCGACTTTGGAAACAAGGTCGGCTTTTCTCATAAAATATTTATATATTATAAAAATCACTTGCATTTTAAAGGTGCTTGTGCTATAATATTATTACAATCCTTTGGGGAATGGTGAAAATCCATATCGGCAGTGATAGTCTGCTAAGAGTCTTTGCTATTACATTCGTCTTTGTTATTATTGACCGATGTGGCGCAGGCTCCCGACAAGGTGCAACTCCTTGACCGACGGTTATAGTCCGGATGAAAAAAGAGATTTGTATCAATGACTAAGGACGGTGACTGTTGCCTCTATGGTACGGTCATTTGCGCGTTCTTTGCCTTATATGTTATTCTCACCTCACAGTTTTTTGGATTGTTTTAACTGTGAGATTTTTTTGCGCCTTTGCGCGTTATTGCAAATTATTATTTACATATAGAGGTAGTAAAATGAAAAACATCTTCAAGTTTAGAGAAAAACTTAACACAAAACAAATGGTTACAATGTCCATGTTTGCGGCGCTTGCATACGTAATGGCGGCGCTCACACGTATTACCGTTGTGTATCCATTTACTTACGAAATGAAGGATGCGGTTATATGTCTTTCGGCAATTATACTCGGCGCGCCGAGCGGAATAGTGATTGCACTATTGGTATCTGCTATCGAGGTGCTAACACTTAGCGATACGGGATTTTGGGGCTTTTTGATGTCCTTTATTGCATCGTCCGTATTCGCATTTACCTGTTCGTTTATCTATAACAAGCTGCGTTCATTTAACGGTGCAATAATTGCCGTTTACTCTGCATCAATGGCATTGGCGGTGGTAATGATACCTTTGAATATAATTTTTGTGCCTATTTTCTCGCCATACGTTACTACGGCTGACGTTGTGAATATGATTATACCTACTATCCTACCGTTTAATCTTGCTAAGGCACTTATAAACGGTGCTATAGTTCTTATGTTCTATAAGCCGATTATTACTTCATTAAGACGCTCTAAGCTTATCGTGTGCGATTCTAAAAAATGTGTAATTGAGACCGATAATGGCTCTAAGGTTGTATACGATACAGATTCGTTTAAATTCACTAGTTCAACGTACGTTACTATTGCTATTGGCTTGGTTACTATCGTGCTTGGAGTTATCGTGTTCTTGTGGCTTTCGGGCAAAATTTGACTTTTAGTGCTCCTTTTCCGTATGCTTTGAATTAAAAGGCATATAACTGTGTATTATAAGAAAAAACGCATTTAGGTGGGGTTTATGAAAGAATTTTTGGTAGATATTTGTAGTAATCGCATTTTGCTTGCGCCACTTATAGCTTGGGCAGTGTGTCAGCTTACTAAGGCTCTTACACATTTAATTATTGAGCGCGAGTTCAGCCTTGAACGTATGCTTGGTGATGGCGGTATGCCCAGCGGTCACTCGGCAACGGTTGTATCACTTGCCGCTATGACGGGCTGGTCTTATGGCTTTGATTCTGCCGTTTTTGCCATTGCAACCGTGCTTGCGGTTATCGTAATGCACGATGCTATGGGCGTCAGACGCGAAGCAGGCAAGCATGCCGAGTCGATTAAGGAAATCGCAGAACATATTAACGAGTTCTTTAAGGAAAAGGACGTGAAGATACGCACGGAGAAAATTAAAAAGCTCGTTGGTCACACCCCATTGCAGGTGTTTGTTGGCGGCTTAGTGGGACTTTTTGTTGCTATTTCCGTATGCGGTGTAGTAAATATTCCTTATAAGAGCGGTTATTCTATATAATTTATACTTTTACGATTTTAGCCTAAAAGGACCATTACTATGTATGATGAATTAACTAAAGTAGATATTAAAAAGATGGAGGAGGAAATCACCTATCGCCGCGTCGAACTGGGGCCAAAGCTTCTTGCCGAAATGAAGCGCACGCGAGAGTTTGGTGATTTGTCCGAGAATGCCGAGTACAAAGAGGCAAAGCGCGAAAAACGAAGAAACGAGGGGCGTATCAGATACCTTGAGAATATGATACGCACGGCTAAGGTTATTGATATTGAGGACGGTGACGGTGTTTGCCTCTTTGACCACGTGCTTATATATAATGAACGCGCAGGGAAGGAAAGAGAAATACAAATAGTGACGACGCTAAGGCAAAATGCCCTGCTTGATTATATCAGCAAGGAGTCACCGCTCGGCTCTGCAATTTTAGGCAAAAAGGTTGGCGAGCGTGTATTGATAGAGGTCAGTGACAAGCTTAGCTACTACGTAAAGATTCTTAAAATTACAAAGGGAGTTGATAATGAGGATTTGCCAATTAGCGGTTATTGACAATCTCTAATCAAAAAAAGAAAAAAGATAAGGTGAAGCCATATTTAATGCTAACCTTATCTTTTTTTGTTGTATTATGTAAACTTTGATTTGCTTTTTGTGGATATAAACTCGGGCTTTGTTAATTTTGCTCGGTTTTATTAGGCGTATTTTGCCCTTCGTCTTGTAAGTGCTTCTTCTTCCAATATGCGTAAAGGTAGGGGATAGTCTGGAATTTTAGAATAGCAACGATGTTAGCGGCAAACTCAAACGCGTATATCAAAACCGAGAAGATAGGCGCCTCAATTGCCACGTTATAAATTACACCAAGCACCGTAGGTGCGCATACGAGGTATCTTACGGTCTTTAGATTCCTAATTCTAAAGACGATGGTGTAAAGACATTGAGTTGCAAGGCAAACTATATCAATAGGCTTAGCGGTTTTTAAAATACCGAGATTGACTACGAAATATACCGCAAGAGTCAAACCGCAGAACAGAAACGTAAGCCATATAGGAGCGCGCTTATCGTGCTTTTCATACAAAAAGTATGTGACCGTGCGGCTTAGTGCTACCGCAAGTGAAATCATTGCAAAATATTCGCATATAAAAAGATACGATAAAACCATAAGCAGCATACAGGAGGCTTGCAAAAACAGGTATACGCTCTTATTGTTTATAAAATATGCTACTACCACAACGGCAAGGCCGATGAAGCAAGTCGGAGGCCAAGCGGTCTTAGGAAGACAATTAATTAAGGCAACTCCTTGGCTCCCAGAACGA
>JAZQRW010000201.1:0-17404 GCA_045629765.1 Eubacteriales bacterium | reverse complement strand
CCACAAACGGTTACTATTACCACCTCAACCGACAGCGGCAAGCCGCAGAATACGGCTGTACTCCCAGCTCTTCCATACAACTTCGTGGTTGACGAGCATGATGGCTCACTCACTCTGCCCAAGAGTGCTGAGGATACGGGTATAGTTAAATATATTACCGCTTTCCCCGAGACCCTGCGCACGCTCGGACTCAAGATTTCCACGGGTCTTGTAATTGACTCTCGTTGTGAGGGACTTCTCTTTACCGAGCCAATTAAGAGTTGTATTCCGCTTATCCGCCCAACAGCGATAAGAAACGGACAGATCCGCTTCCCTCTCCCCATCAAGCATCAGTATATTGCCCCTGCCAGCAACACCTTGTTCCAGAAAAACAAGAATATGGTTATCATCAAGCGTGTACCGGCAAAGAGCGACGACAGACTTCTCAACACGGCAATCTATATGGCAAGCCAGCTACCACAATATAAGTATATCAGCACGCACAATAAGGTTTGCTTCATTGATACCAAGGACGCAAATGCAGAGATGAGCGCGCGTATGGCGTTTGGAATGTTTGCTTTGCTGAACTCCACAATATACGATAGATACTTCTCGATTATCTCAAAATCAACGCAAATAAGCGCCAAGGAGCTTCGCGACATTCCGCTCCCACCACGCAACATTATCGAAAACATCGGTATGCGCCTTATGTCCGCGAGGATGACCAGCGTTGAGATTTGCGACTCTATTGTAAACCCTACGTTACATATTAAGTCACGATAAAATATATACCACAAAAGGACGAGAACTCGTCCTTTTTATTTGTCAAAAAGCAAAGGCTCTCTTTGCACTCATACGACCGGGAATATAGTAGGCAAAAGCGCCCTTCTTACGCTTTTATACCCTCAGAGGTGAGTACGGTATTAAAGCACCGAAGCAAAGGTTTGTCAATAAAATACAAAAAAACATTTTGTTGATATATTATTCTCATTGACATCTAAGTCCTAAAGAATTATAATATACGTGTAAAGTCCGCCTAATCCGCGACCTTTAACAAACCCGGTCATAAGGAAAACACAATGAAAGAAAAACTACAAAACTACATCCTTAACGGTTGGGATAAGACCGTAAGAACAATAACATCCGAACAGGCACAGGCCTCGAACGGTGACAAATTATATTTGCCATATCCCTACACCGTTCCGTGTGAGGAAAAGCATTTTCAGAATATGTTTTATTGGGATACGTATTTTGCTTGCCGCGGTCTTCATATATCGGGTAAAAGCGAGCTTGTAGCAACTAATTTAAGGAATTTTATATATTTGATAAACAAGTATGGATTTATTCCAAATGCCAACAGAGAAGATTTCCTTAACCGTTCACAGCCACCCTTTTTCGGTATGATGCTTAAGGAATATTACGATGCCACGGGTGATAAAGCACTGTTTGATGAGGGGCTCACGGCACTTGAGCGCGAGCTGGAATTTTGGTACAGCCGCCGTCGATCACCAAATGGGCTTAACCACTACTCCTGCGATGATACCGCGAGCGTTTATATAGACGGATTGCGTCTGTACGAGAGAAGGACAGGCATCAAGCGTCAAGGCGACGAGGAATATCTTGGCAAGAACGTGTATGCCGAGGCTGAGTCAGGCTGGGACTTTTGCGGCAGATTCGGTGGCAAATGCTTAGAGTATAATCCCGTCGATCTTAATTCTCTTCTCTATTTTGATGAAATCCTGCTATCACAATGCTTACAGGGCGAGAACGCAAAGAAATATGCCGACAATGCAAACGAGCGCAAAGAAAAAATGATGCGCCTCATGCGTGGCGAGGACGGAATTTACTACGATTACTCCTACGTAAGCGGTAAACGCAGTACTATTAAATCCTGTGCGTCCTTCTTCCCACTATTTGTAAATATGACGGATAGCGACGAGGGTATAGATGCACTTTTAGATGCGTTGGAGCTTGATTACGGAATTCAGGCAACAGAGGCTGTCGAGGGTAACTTCCAGTGGGGAAAAAACAACGGCTGGGCGTGCTTACAGCTCGTAGCATTTGAAGCACTTATGGCGTGCGGACGCGAAAGTGATGCGCATCGCGTTGGTGAAAAATACACTTCCTTGGTCGAAAAATGCTTTGGCGAAACCGGGCACTTATGGGAAAAATATAACGTGCACGACGGCACATCAAATGCAACCGGAGAGTATGGCACACCTACAATGCTAGGCTGGTCCGCCGGTGTATATCAGGCGTTAAAGGCAAAGTTATAGCATATATTAAAAACCGATAAAATTTTGCAGAATCTCGTTTTTCATTTCAAGACGGTTAAATTTTTCTTCAAATCTTACGGTTTGTTGGTCGGACGCCCGTGCTTTAGCGACATCATTTGCCTTTGATTTACCTTTTCTTCAACCAATACAAAAAACCTCCTGCAGTAGATATTTCTATTCTACTACAAGAGGTCTTTTTATTAAATGTCTGTTTTGAACAAGAGAGCCTTATAATATAATTTTAATGAAGTTCTTTCGATTGGAGCCCCGAAGTCGTAGTTACCTACGACAAACATGCACCAAGCTGCAATTTTTGCTGAAGACGGCACGGCTGAGAACCCGAAGCTGTAGAAATCTACAGCGAGCTTGGTTCGAAACGGAGCCGTATTCACAAAATTTATGAGTAAATTGCTGTTATAGTGGTGTTAGCGTAACTAATATACATAGTTGCAACCTTGCCATTAACAACCTCTATACCCACGGTAACGTCACTATCTACGGCTACACCGAGTACAGCTGCGGTGTCGGCTGCGGACACTTTAAAGCTAATTCTGTTATCACCTTCTACTTTAAACTCAAGAGCGGAATTTGCAAGATCAATGTCAAGAAGAATAGCGATATGAGCGCCTCTGTTCAAGCCATTGTCACCGGTAATGGTGCCATCTGCATTTACCGTAAGAGTACCGGGTACTGTAATTATTGGATTTTCGCTTGTGAATGTCAGGTCGAACTGCTCGATTTCATAAATAACGCTAGCGGTACCATCCGCTTTATATGACACTTGATATAATCCGTTAAGAACGATGTCATCATACATAACATCCTCTTCGAGCTCCAAACGTGCTTTTGATGGATTAGTATCGTTAATGGCGTTCATGAAGCCGATTATATTGTTCTTAAATCCGCAAACACATACCCCATCATTAAAGCTATGCTTGGCAAGGTCACCCTTCTTATCCTCGTGCTCGCATGTAGCCGCGTGCCAATGCGACTCAGTGTCGTACATCCATGCCTCATCAAATGTACACTCATGCTTTTTACAAGCAACGAATGCAAGCAAAAACAATGAGCAAAGCAATAAAATTGCAATTATTCTCTTCATAAATTCCTCCATATCGCAAGAGCGAATGCAAAATAAGGTAAAGTTATTCGATAGTTATGTACTGTAAATCGTATTCGTAGGTTATATCAATATCTACAACGTTATCAGGAATATCGATTATGATAGGCATACCCTCTGAATCGACCTTACCGGTATCAAGCTTATGTGCCGCAATGGTATAATCAATAGATACAGACTTAACCCAAGAGCCGTCTGTTATAATCTTAACTGTAACATCTGCATTAACCGCATTACCCTCGCCGAAAAGCTTACCTGTATCAGCTGCAAGCACGGTAAACGTTAACGTGTCGCCCTCATGAGTATATCTATCGCCAATAATCTTGCTATAGAAGTTAAGCGAAAGCTGACCTACAGAAAAGCTTGTGTCATTCTTATTCCACAAACCGTTATCATAGCGCACGCCCTTACCCTCAAGATACTCAATCTTCTGGTTCTTTGTAGCAAATCCTGGAACTGCAAGTGCAGTAGCACCCTCGGTAGCATCAAGCATTTCGGTATACTTTTTCTCGTAAATAATTGCTTCCTTACCAAGCACCTCACCTTTTGTCAAGGTGTATTCACTCCTAAAATTCTTGTCACCGACAACCTGAGTTGCAACACCGATAATCTTGCTGGGCTTACTTGCCTTATACATCTCTACAAACGAAGTGATAATCGTATCACTTGCTTCCGAGCCTTCATTAGGATCTTCTTTAGGTGGAAATACTTTTTCTATCAAACTACAGCTTGACAAGGAAAATAGCATAACAAGTACCGTAAATAAAATCAATATTTTCTTCATATCTTATCTCCTTATCCAATACTGCAATTACTGTCCAAGTATGTCTGAGAGGCTGTGAGTATCATACGTATATGTAGTGTTGATTACAACGATATCCATATCGGTAGTGATGTAGTCTATCTTAACACTACGAAGATTCTGACCGTCCGTAGCAACCGTGAGAGTCACCTCGGTAGTATCAAAGTCAACGCCAAATACGCTAATAAAGTTCTCCTTATTTACCTTGGCAATAAAGGTAATTTCTTTCTCTCCAACAACGAGATCACTGAACTTGGTCTTATCGAAGTTGAGCTCAAGATTTGTATACTCAACCGCAGGAGCAACTGCGCCCCACGTCTTACCGCCGTCAGCGGAATAAAGGCCGTCTTTATATATCACCGAGCCATTAACGGAAAGAATTCGGTCTCCACCGTTCTCAAGTGCCTCCTCGATAGTATTGTATCTATCATAATTATATTCGAGCTTGGAAGCGCCCTCAGCAATAGTCAATGTAAATTTACCGTTCAACGTATCCTTATCACTCTTATAAGTTGTGAGCGTAACTATCTTAGTAGCGGGCTTGGTGTTGGCTACAATATCGAAAACGTCTTTCGTTTCAACCGGTTGCGTAGAACCTGTATCATCCTTCTTACATCCTACAAGTCCTATAAACACTGCAAGTCCCACAAGTGCTAGCACAAGCAGAACTATAATTACCTTCTTCATATTTAGTACCAAATACCTTTCTGTTGGATTGCGATATTTATCTAATATAATTATACATTTTATAAAAGTAAAAGTCAAGAGAAAACACCGATAAACAGTATCCCCTCTTGACAAATTTTAGTTCAACATTTTATTCAAAATAAACAAATCCCACGCGTTTTTTCACTATTGTGCCTTAAAAGCCTGTCATTTTCGTTTCCGCGACCGTCTTTGCAAATTCCTTGGTAATTGCAATCAACCTCTTTAAAGGAAGCCTCTGAACTATATCGGGCTTAACCGCAACCGAAAGAATTCTGCTAACGGATGGCACTATAGGCAACACCTTTACACCCTCGTGATTGTGCCTTAAGGTGAGCTTGGATAGCATACTGATACCTATACCATGCTCAACCATAGAGATAATAGCCGGGTCGTCAACGTATGTTGGAGTTACGAAAGGCTTCACACCATATTCATTGAACACCGCGCCTATATCATCATCAAATCCAAGACCGGGCATCAAGAATTTAGTACCGTTAAATCTCTCAATTGGAAATTCGTAGCCTGTAATCGGATAATCCGGCGGAAGTATTGCGTAAAATGGATCCTTACCGAGAACTGTCCACTTAAAATCGTATTTATCGTTCCTCGTACCGAAGCAAATGTCAAATCTTCCCTCATCAAGACCGCCATACAATTCAGTTACCGTACCCGTCTGAATATTTATGGTGACGTCAGGGAATTCCGCATTAAATCGCTCAACGATATAAGGAAGCCAAGTGCCCGCCATACTCGAGAACGCGCCTATTCTTATGATATTATCACCGTACGATTTTACTAGCTCTATTTCATTGATAAGAGCGTCCTCGCTCATAACGAGCGAGCGTATGTACGGCAAAATTCTCTCTCCCGCCTGGGTAAGCTTAATGCCGTAGTATCCTCTTTGAAGAATTGATACGCCAAGCTCCTCCTCGAGCGAGTTCATCATGTGCGTAAGTCCCGACTGAGTATAGCCAAGCTCACGCGCCGCACTTGAAAAGCTACCGGTGTCGACAGCCGTCAATAGTGCCTTGTATTTAGAAACGTTCATATTTCCTCCGTATACACGATAGCGTCAAGCAAAGTGGAAAAACGCTTAAATAAGCTTTACGAGATAACCCTCTCTGAACAGTAATTCAGCAATCAGCACCGCGCCGCCTGCCGCTCCGCGAAGAGTGTTGTGTGAAAGTCCGACAAATTTAAAATCGTATATGCTATCCTCTCTGAGTCTGCCTACCGAAACACCCATGCCGCCGTATAAGTCACGGTCAAGAGCAGTCTGAGGTCTGTTATCCTCTTCAAAGTAAGTAATAAACTGCTCGGGTGCAGATGGGAGTTCAAGTGTCTGTGGCTTACCACGGTAATTTCTCCACTCATTCAAAATCTCTTCCTTAGTAGGCTTGTTCCCAAACTTAACGAATACAGCCGCCATGTGTCCGTCTGTTACAGGAACTCTAAGGCACTGCGTGGTGATTACAGGTGAGGTAGCAGGAACGATAGCACCGTCAACAATGTCACCCCAAACGCGAAGTGGCTCCTTCTCACTCTTCTCTTCCTCACCACCGATAAACGGAATGAGGTTATCTACCATCTCGGGCCATTCCTTAAACGTCTTGCCCGCACCGCTGATTGCCTGATAGGTTGTGGCAACAACCTCCTTTATACCGTACTTCATAAGCGGGTGAAGCGCGCCAACGTATGACTGGATAGAGCAATTAGGCTTTACAGCAATAAATCCGTGCTTTGTTCCAAGTCTCTTCCTCTGTGCGTCAATAACGCCGATATGAGCGTCATTTACCTCGGGAATAACCATCGGAACGTCGGGCGTCCATCTGTTAGCGGAATTATTTGAAACAACGGGAATTTCTGCTCTCGCATAACGCTCCTCAAGCGCTAAGGTGTCGCTCTTTGACATATTTACAGCGCAGAATACAAAATCACAGCGCTCCTTAATAGCATCAATATCTTCAGATGAAAGCACCGTCATATTGAGTACCTCCTCGGGGCACGCCTCTTTCATCTTCCATCTGTCAAGCACGGCGTAACCGTACTTCTTACCCGCAGAATTAGGGCTTGCAATAACTGCACTGATTTCAAAATAAGGATGATTGTATAGAAGAGTAATAAATCTTTGACCTACCATACCCGTAGCGCCAACGATACCTACTTTTAATTTTTCCATAAAAATTACCTCCGAGATAAATAAAAAACTTGATTTATTTTACCACATGCAAGCATAATAGTCAATAGTAATCACAATAAAATAAACGATGTACACTGCAAAAGTAAAAAAGAAGTAGTCACAACGCCATTACGACATTGTACAACTACTTCTCTTTAGATATTAAGCGTTGGATTTATTGATGATACTTACATTCTCGGGGTCTATACCGGTAGTGTTGTATACGATTGCCAGAATTTGTGCAGCTTCTGCTGCTTGAAGCTGCTCGCAAGCTACAATAACGCTGACGGAATTATCAGAAATCACAGCGACACAATCGTCAAAGCCCTTTGCCTTAACCAGTGTTTCGATATTCACCTCGTTTTGAATATCGTTTGCTATCTTAGCGATTTTTGCGTTTGCCTCAGCCTTTGCTTCCTCGCTGGCCTCGTCACTCTCGGTAACAAGCTTCAAAACGTCAATAGCCTCATCTCTGGACTGCTGGCGGTTCAGTGCGGTAGCGGTAAAGTAATCGTTGTCAGCGTCAGTGCCGGCGGTCTGCGAGCCATCACCCGTGTCACTCATATTGTTGTCACCAAAGCCCATCGAAGACGTCGGATCATAAAAGAGCTTGTAATTTACGTACACGGCAACACCGATTAGAATTACCATCGTAAATATTGCTATGCTCTTTGCTGTTTTGGATGAAAAGAATTGTTTTAGCTTTTCGTTTTTCATTGTATGATTTCTCCTTGTTTTTGTTACTGTTATAAGTTATGATTAGCGGAGTGCTAATATTACAACTTTTTTGCATTTTCATACTGTCAAAACAATCCGTCTATTCTTACTCTATTGTAGCCTATGTCATATAAAGTTACCAATATATCAGAGAGTCGTTTCTTAACCGATGTATCGTTACCGCCGTCACACAGCACCACAATACTGGCTACACTTTCGCCATCATAATTTACTGTTACGCGACACTTCCCCACACCTTCAACTCTGCTGCACATCTGCTCAATTTTCTCTTCTTCGCTTATAGATGCGCCGGTTTTATCCGTACCGAAGTCGATCGAACCTATTATCACTAAAGCAAAGCCTGCGAGCAGTAGCAGTGCGCACACCAGCACCCTTTTGTCTTTTTTTAAATAAACCAAAAAATTCTGCATATCTTCTTACTCCGTCAGCGCCACCTCAGCACTACCGCCCTCAACTAAAAAATTCTTGGTGATAAATTCTCTGATAGCTCTGTAATCAGCCCTTACATCATTTATTCTCACATAAATATGCTCTGCACGCATCTTAGATACATCAAGCTCCGTAATAGTGACGGATATTTTATCCTCATCTACCCCATATTTATTCGCTATCTCAAGCGCTATCCCTTTAGCCGTCGCCTCGGATAAAAGCTCCCGATAGTCCTCATCGGTATCAATATCATATGTAAAATCCGGTAGCTCGTACTTTCCTAAATTAGAAAGAATAATACCAAAGGCGCAAAGGAAAGCCATAGAAGTCAAAGCAAGCTTGCTTACCGAGCGTAATGAAGGATACAATATAAAGATGAAAAATTGTAAAAGTATCAGGATAACAACAAGACTAACAACCACCGCGCCCATTGTGTTTGACTCCGCTTTCTACCAATATTATTATGTTTTTTCTTATGTTTTACCATCGTAGTCTTTGTTTTTTACCATTTTCAGACTATTCCTTGTCGAAGAAAAAGCATTATCTCCAAGGAGTAAATTACCAGTGTAACCGAGTACAAGGCAATCAAAGCATCTAACGCGCCCGAGACAGATTTAACACCGTCATATATCCCGTCAGCGCCAATAAAGGCAAGAAAAATCATGACTATCGACAACGCTGTTTTGTACATAAGCAAAGATATTAAAGGGGAAAGAGCGGTTAATATAATTACCGCCATAGCGCCCGTACCCACTATAGTTGCGTAATAGCTCATTCCACTGACTAATGTAGAAAGAGCGCCCGAAACCACAGAGCCGGCTATCGGCAGCATATTACTGATAGCGTATCTGGTTGCCATCATAACGCCATTATCTGCACCACGGCTTATGAGCGTTTGAAGTGACATTATACCGCTAAGCAATGTAGTGATACTTCCAATCCCCCAAATAAAAACGTTCTTAGTAGTTGAAAATAATTTGCCGCCCTCCTTTGTAAACACCGACAAAATAGCTAAAATGAAAAGGCATTTTACCACCGTCGTTAACGCCGCAGCGCCTTCCCCACCGAAAAAAGCAAGCACAAGACTCATGGAGGTTGCCTGAGAGGTAGCAACGTTCATATGACCAAGGGATGTCGAAATTCCGCAAAGAATTGGAATCAAGGATAGTAGAAATCGGCTCAAAGAGCTGATTGTCTTAGCCACCTCATCAACAAGCGGCATAAGGCACCCCACTATCGTAATAAGCGAGGTTAACGACACGCAACGTGTTGCTAAAAGGGATATTTCGTCACACACCACACCACACACGGCAACAATCACAGACATTGATAACGATAGCAAAAGAAAATACAAAACCGCGCTTCCTTCACCTTTGATTACACTCAGGCACTCACCCAGAATAGAGTCTATGCTAACGCTTTCGTTAATTATATTTATATCGGTAAAATCTGCAAAATCCTTTGGTAAAAGACTTTCATATTCCTCTATTATGTTTTCGCATTGACCGTCGGTCAGCCGTCTTGCTTTGGCATTGTTATTGAATTTATTTCCACTTTCAAAATATACGATTATAATACTTACAATGCTCAATATTATAAGAATAAGTACACATTTGTTTACATTTTTCATCACTTAAACACATCGAGCGTCATTTTTAATATTTCTTTGAGCGTAGGAATTGTCAAGATTAGTATTTCAATTTTCCCTGTAGTCAATAGCCCCTTTGATAACATTGCCTCACCAAAATCAAGGCATATATCCGAGCAAATGCCAAATAAATATCCAACGCCTATAATTTTCATCATATCCTTAGTTAATCCGACTACACCTCCAAGCTTTTCCATTCCCAAAAGTTCAGTTTGAATTTCGCCAAACCTAGATACAGAAAAAACCATAAGTGCAGAGAATGTGCAAATTGACAGAAGCCTTGCTCCCGAAAACCCAAGCTCCTTTAATATCATCCCCAAAATTACTGCACACAACGTGGCAGCGCAAATCTTAACTATCATAGTCCGAACACGCTCTTGACATTATCTATAAGTGCGCCTATTCTCTCTATTAAAAAAATCAATATTATGACTATACCCGCAAGTGAAACCATAGTAGACTGCTCATCTCTGCCCGCCTTGCTAAGCACCTGACACACTACTGCCACTATCATTCCGACACCTGCAACCTTTAGTATCATATCTATATCCATTCTTAACCACTCCTACATCAACAGTATTACAACACCCATACACACGGCAAGCGTCACAGATGTAAATACCTTAATTTTCTTTTCGACCTCCGAGTGCGCGTTTGCACCTCTCTTATCAAGCTCGCTTATTATTTTTTCTGTGCGCTTAATTTCGGAATTCATATCGCTCTTGCCGTATTCCTTAAAAAAATCATTAAGAAGAGCCTTGTCGGATTTTGATATGCTAAGGCTTTCTAAGCACTCTGAGTACGCTTCAAAAAGACTACCGTGGCTTAGACTGTCAATAAACCCCACACGCCTAAGCGCGCGATAATCCTCGTCCTTAATAAACCCCCACCCCGTGTCAAGGTACGCAGTAACGCGCAAATTCATTTTCTCTAGCAAATCCTTAAATTCACGAAGCTCAGACACACCCCGTGTTAAATATTCCGAGTAAATTTTGCTAATCATTAAAACCGATGCCAGAATAAGTGCTATTCCCATTTTACACCTTGTATATTCTATAAGAATAGTTGTTTTCGTGTCTTGAAACAATGGCAACAAGTGAAAAAACGCCTATTCTCATAAGCTCCCTTAGGCATTCCCTTCTTTTAATTTCCTCAAGAGATTCTCCGTGCGCGCTTGCTAAAATCCCAACACCACACCCGTACGCCGATACCACCGCTTCACATTCGTCCATTCTGCCTATTTCATCTACAACAACGTAATGTGCCGACATTGTTCTTATCGCAATGTCAAGGCCGCGCTGTCTTTTGTACCCGGAGAGAATATCCACGTTACAATCCAAATAATCACGGCTGTAGAACTCGCATCGCTCGTCCACCACTACAATATTTTTATCTCGTCTATCCCGAGATAGAAGGCGCACGAGGGTGCGAAGCACCGTAGTCTTTCCAACGGCAGGCGGTGAACATACGAGCATATTGCCAAGACCGTTTTTCTCCCATTCACGGTAAAGCTCGTCACCAAAGGCACATTCAATCCCCGGTAGCCTAAATACAAGCACAGATATGCCACTAACACCTACGATTGCTCCACTCTCATACCTAGCCTCGCCGCCTACTCCGACTCTGACACCGTATTCCAGCGGAACGTATCCGTTAATTATGTACTCTCTAAGAGCAAAAGGCGTATCCTTACAAATCTTCATATACACCTTATCAATATCATCACTGCTTAACCTTGTATAAAGAGGAAGTATATTGCCACCGACTACAATAGAACACGGCGCACATAACCTTAATCTTATTTCATTTACGGTAATCACCTTTTTGCCGCCTATATTGCATGTCCTCGTAATTTCATCAAAAAGCGCACGCGGAAAAAAGTTCAATACGTACTTAAGTATATCTTCATTTCGAGTGTTATAAATCGCTGTCATTTTTAGTCTCCTTATGGCATTTTTTACTGTCAATTTTTGGTAAATCTATTGACAAACAAACTTAGTTTTGCTAAAATATTATAGGACATTGAACAAGAAAGGAAAACAAAAAAATGAAGGCAACAGGTATAGTTAGGCATATCGACGAGCTTGGCAGAATCGTATTACCCATCGAGATGCGCAGAGTCATGGAGCTCGGCACGTCAGACAAGGTTGAGATTTACGTTGACGGCGATAAGATTATACTAAAAAAGCATAGTGTCAGCTGTGTTTTCTGCGGTAGCAATGAGTCCCTTACCGAATTTGGCGGCAAGAATATATGCACAGCTTGTTTACAAAATTTAAAGAATCAGTAAAATGTGTTTTCCCACTTGATTCTTCAACTACTGTTATGCTACAATAAATATATATGAGTAATAACAAAAAAATATAATCACTGAAAGGAAAAATTTAAAATGAAGGTTGTAACATTTGGCGAAATTATGCTTCGTCTTGCTCCGGAGGGATATCTCCGTTTCACGCAGGCTGACAAGTTTGGCGTAGTTTACGGAGGAGGCGAGGCTAACGTTTCAGTTTCTCTTGCTAACTACGGTCTTGACAGCGCATTCGTAACCAAGCTTCCTAAGCACGAGATTGGTCAGAGCGCAGTTAACGCACTCAGAAGATTCGGCGTTGACACATCTATGATCGTTCGAGGCGGCGACAGAGTAGGTATTTACTTTAACGAGAAGGGCGCATCTCAAAGACCCTCTAAGGTTATCTACGACAGAGCGCATTCAGCTATTGCCGAGGCTCAGCCCACCGACTTTGATTGGAACAAGATTTTCGAGGGTGCTGATTGGTTCCACTTCACAGGTATCACTCCCGCACTTAATCCTACAGTTGCAGACATCTGCCTTGACGCTTGTAAGGCTGCTAAGGCTCACGGCGTTAAGATTTCCTGCGACCTTAACTTCAGAAAGAAGCTTTGGACACGCGAGCAGGCTAAGGAAACTATGACCAAGCTCTGTGAGTACGTTGACGTATGTATCTCCAACGAGGAGGACGCACACGACGTATTCGGTATCGACGCAGAGAATACCGACATCGCAGGCGGTAAGCTCAACCACGAGGGCTACAAGTCCGTTGCTCGTCAGCTTGCTGAGAAGTTCAACTTTGAGAAGGTTGCTATCACCCTTCGTTCCTCCATCAGTGCAAACGATAACGACTGGGCGGCACTCCTTTACGACCACAACGCTAACGAGTACTGCTTCTCCAAGTCCTACCACATGCACATTGTTGACCGTGTAGGCGGCGGCGATAGCTTCGGCGGCGGTCTTATCTACTCTTGCTTAAACGGCTACTCTACACAGGACGCAGTTGAGTTCGCAGTAGCAGCATCTTGCTTAAAGCACACCATCGAGGGCGACTTCAACCTCATGAGCGTTGACGAGGTTAAGGCACTTGCAGGCGGTAACGGCACAGGTAGAATTCAGAGATAATCTGAAAATATTTCACAATAAAACAAATCACATTGAAAACAAAAAAGCACTTATGGTAATTTCGCCATAGGTGCTTTTGCTTTGCCTTATTATTATATAAACAGACGTCCTCGTTTAAGCCTCCCTTTGGGATGGAGGTGGATTTTGCGAAGCTTAAGACGGAAGGATCCTGCGTTTGATACGCAAGGTCACCACTAAAATACAAAGTAATAAATACACCCTCTCCCTCAGTCTCGCATACGCTCGACAGCTCCCTCCCGGAAGGAGCCTTAGTAATCACCTCGTTTACTCCGCGCCCTGAGGCTCCTCTACATAAACAACGTCAAAAACGGAGGCTGCGTGAGCCTCCGTTTTCTTTTGCTTAATTTAATTTTTCAATTAAACGTAATCCTTAAGAATTACTTATCCATCTTTGTAAGCATACTTGCCACGATAGTGTCAATCTGAGCGGGGTCTCTAAGCGTTCCGACTGTGCGAATAATAGCCAGAATGTTTGCATTGTCACCACTTATACTTGCATTATACACTGCATAAGCCGCATCATACAGTGCAAGCGCGCTTCTTGCGTTAGTATATATCTCAGATGAGTTATCACTCTCAGCAACGCCATCAAGTATTGCTCTGACGTCGGATACGAAAAGACTACAGTTTACCAAGGTTTCAAACATATCGTCCTCGGTATAACAAGCAGCAAGTAGAGCTGTTTGAATTGAGAGTTGCTTGCAAGATGCTTCATATCTCTTAAGTCTTGCATCATATTCTTCATAAACCAGTCTTGCTTGCTCAGCATCGGGGTCACCTAAGTTCATTGCGTAAAGATAAGGAGCACCCTCTTCTATCTTCGCTCTGATTTCCTCATAAGTAACACACGTCTGCATATCAATTACAAGGTTAACAAAATACATCGTGTTCTGGTCAAGGACGCTCTGGTAGTCACTCTTAGCAGCACTAATATCCTCGAGGTAAATGTTGTATCTGTTGATAACTTCAAGAACCTTTGGATTCGAGTAATCAATATCGTTCTTTGCGATATATTCATCTATGAAGAGTCGGAAGCCGATCTTCTCAATGTATGTAGTTAAGCTTGCGAATTTGTCAAGCTCTTTATTGAGTACGTCAACGTGTTTCTGCTGCAAAATTGCGTAGAAATATTCATTAGCGGAATCGTAGAAGAGCTTAGCTATTGCAAATCCTTCAACCGTTTCATCATAATTCGCCGGACCGCCATTGATGATCTCACGCATGATCGTAACATACTCGTTAACGTAATCGAAGTTAGCCTCCCACTCTGCCACTGTATCATATTCCTTGATTACTTCAACGCACTTGATAATGATTTGCGAATTATCTTTTCTTGTCATTTCTTGAATCTTCGCCAATGCGTTGTTGTATTTCTCCCAAGCAGCAGAGAGTGTAGGATTACCGGTTTCGTATGCGGAATCGCCAATGAGAGATTTATCAAAGAGCTCGTTATCCTTTATGAGAGTTGCCGCATCGTAATATTTCTGCTTTGCAATAGTGGTGTTGCCTCTCTCATACCTTCTCATCTGTTCACAGAAATCCTTGTAAAGATTATCTGCCTGAATTCCCGTTCTCACACTTTCGATAATAGTGCTGAGAGCGAGGTAATCAAAGCTCTCAATTACTTCACCGTTTTCATCTTTTATCTGATACGTTTTTCCCTTAACAAGATAGTCAGCGTTAAGAGATATGTAAGAGTCTACTGTGGAAATAAGTGTATTTCTTGTAGTGATAGTGTTAAATCCTCTCTCCTGAACCTTAAGAGCGTCAACCTTCTTCTTGAATTCCATCATCTTTTCATCTTGATACTGTGTAAGAACTTCGTCATACTTGAACACAAGATACTTATTTTTTATAATGTCAATGATCTCGGCATTATCGGTAAGGAATTTACCCTCCTCGGTTGTCGCTGCAGCATTGTAGTACTTATCGATAAGAGCTTTCGCGCCCAAATCATAAGCCTGTAATCTTACAGGTGCAGACTGTGTTTCGTCAGAATAAATATCTGCATAAATCTTAAACCTATCATCGTCCGACATCACAGCATATCTGTCGTAAGTACGAAGTGTGGTTCCCTCATAAAAAGCGAAGTTATCAAGAACCACGGTGCTATCACCCTTGGTATCGATTACGTTCATTCTGAAAGCAGTCAAGTACCATGTTATTACCTGGTCAATTCTTGCATCTCTGCCCTCCTGCGCAATTATACCGTCTACGTATATGTTATACTCACACTTAGTTGCATCATAAGCAAATGCAATGCGAGTCCACTCGCCGGGAACTATTACGTTTTCAAGGATCAATTTAGAAGATATAGAATAGCTCTCATGCAAGCTACCGTCGCTGCAAATACCCATTATATTGGGTGGGAAGAGTGACGCACCTGACGATGTACGTGTCGTACTACCGTGGTTGAACCACAGGTTAACATCGTATTCATCATCAAACGTTGTAACGTCAAATTCAATTATAACACCCGTAGTATTGTAAAGACTGTCGGATGAGAATGTAAAATAGAAATTCTGCCCCTCAGGCTTAAAGTAAACGCCTGAATCGGTTGTGCCTGACCAGTTGGTATATTCCTTAATTCCGCTTGCTGAGTTAGCGCCGATAGGAGTAGGCTTAGTACCCTTTGTACCGTCGTAGCTCATCAAAGCCTCGGGATTGTCATAATCACTAAGAGGAGCTTTGTTATCTCTGAAAATAATGTACTCATCGTATGCTTTATTGTAGAGCTTGCATCTTGAATCGAATATTTCCTTCTGAGCCTTATACGCTTCGTTCTCAGCATCCTTAAAGTATCTTGTGAAAAGATTTCTTATCTGCTTAGCCGTAGAGTTTGCTGCGTGAAGCTGAGCTATAGCACCGTTAGTGTCACCGTTGACGTATTCTTTTATATATTCGGTCGGGAGCATATCTATGAAGACTGAAATAACCGAAACGTTCATAGTGTCGCGCTTAGCAAGATAAGTAGCGTATTCTTCGCTAACAGCTTCGTTCTCGCAATAACCTAAAGCAACGATTTGGTCAATATCAATAAGAACCTCGTTCTTGAGGTACGCAAACGCCTTATCGTCCTTTATACTGCTGGGTCTTTCGGTGAGCTTGATAATATCTGCAAGGTCATTTATAAGTGCCATACTAATCCTTGCAAGATCAGATAAACCTGCTTGGTAATTCTGATAATTTGCCTCAACAACAGCATCCTCGCTATTGCTCACGTCAAAGCGCTTTACGTAATCGTTGCTCATAAGCTCAGCAACCTCGTCAAGCACCACTCTCTTTGCGTTAATCTTATCAAGAGGGTGAGTCTTGCTGCTAACTACCATATCATTTTCAATAGAGGTAAGCTTTTCTAAACCGCAAGTAACGCATTCTAAGCATTCGCCGGCAAAGCTATCGAGCAATACGTTGATTTCCGCAAACTGCTCTTCGTTGTAATTATCCTCTGTGAATCTCTCTGAATTCGAATCCAAATACTTGAGAACAACCTTGATAGCAGCCTTTTTTTCTTCGTATGTATCATACATATCGGAAATGCCAATGTACTCATCAAGAATGAGTATATGGCGAGCATTAAGCTCCGCCAAAGCAGTCTCATAATCATCTGCCTTATCAGCGTATCCGTTATTCAGAAGTCGGCTGGCGGAATTGAGAATAGCATACTTCTCATTAGTATCCTTCACAACGTCGTCAGTCGCTGTAAATTCATCATATTCCTTAAGGTAAAGCATTGCACACACTGTGCTCTGCTTATAAAACCTTGCCATCAGCTCTGCAAATTCCGATGCAGTAGGATCGAAGCTCGGATTGCTAAAATCGAGCATTGCGTATCTAATGGCATACTCCTTTTCCTTTGCGGTATTCAGCTTTTCTATATCCGAAACTATTTTCTCAACATCTTCAACCGACAAGTTGTCACCTGCAAACACGTTGACGGTTACAGTAGTGATCATAATAATCACGAGCAAAGCCGCAAAAATGATTTGTTTGAGATTCTTCATAAATTTCTCCCTTAAATAAATACATTATTATTTAACAGCATTATACCACTATATTTTATACTTTTCAATAGATTTTAAAATCTTT
>JAZQRW010000200.1:0-7598 GCA_045629765.1 Eubacteriales bacterium | reverse complement strand
AGTACACGAACGCTCAGCTGTACGCAAGATTGAAGCAGAACTAAACGGTATACACGCTTGAAATTTTTTGAAAATTTTTCATATGTGTCCAACTTTTGTCTAGTTTCACTTGTTACAATGTAACTATAAAATAACTAACGCGCCCAAAGTGGGTGCAAAACACCATAAAAATTCATTTTTAAGGAGAAAAAACTATGCCGACCCCTGAAGTTAAAGCAAAATTTTATGAAAAATACGGCATTAGCCCCAATGAAGCCAACATTAATACCTTTGCATCAATTTTTAATGATGCATACGGCATGAAGCTTGATGATGCCAACATTAAGACCGCCGTATCCAACATTTTGATCAACAATCCGGCTCCCGAAGAGCGCGAGCAGCTGCTTAAGGAATACGTCAAAAAATCCTTCAGGTCCTTTGCTGTTCCGCATGCAAAGCAACGCCAGATCTTATCGGTCGGCAACTACGGTTACTCTGCTCCGGTCAATACGGCCGGTATGCTTGACCTCTACATTGACTTTGTGAGCTATGTGGCACTGATCGCCTCGGATGAGCAACTCGAATCGATGAAGAGAGCGCAGGAGGAAGCGAAAAAATCCGCCCAGGAGGCTGTCGAAATCGCAAATAAGGCGAGTGACGAAGCGAACAAGGCGAGGGAAAAGCGAGAGTACGGTGCAAAACAGAAGATTGATGATGCCAACAAGCTCGTGGACAAAGCCAAGCTTCGTATGGAGAGAGCGAACAATCCTGACAACTTCTATTTCAGAAGTTGGGAGCCGGTGATGCCGAAATTCGGTATGACCTCTGCCGAGGCGCGCGAGCTCTTTATGGATTGTGTCAAAAGCGCCAATAGCATTAAGTATGCTGAGCTTCGTGGTGAAGAAATAGACGAGTACGGTGTGACTAATCCGATCTTTATGGATCAGCTTGCCAAAGACCCGAATGTGAAAGATTACAATTCCGCTGAGCCTAATGATCAAGAAAAGCTCCGCAATGTTTACGTCACCCGTGAGCTAATGAACACTCGCCTTGAGAGCTTTAATCGCAGAAACTGGCTCTGGAGGTTGTTCAATCGCGCACAAATCAAAGCGGCGCAAAACTATGTGAACGCTGCTGATAAATTGCTGAAAGAGCTTAAATTCCCCGAGGACTTGAAGGCACAGACGATGGCCGCCGCAACGACGCAGGGCATTCGCGCAGGCTATTCCGACGTAGATGACGGCTTGAAACAGATAGATGAAAAGTTCGCTGAGGCAGATAAGGCGGTTGAGGCTCGCAATGCGGAGAAGCTCCAAAAGCAAGAGGATAGAAGAAAGCAAAAGGAACAACTCCAAAAGGAAAAGGAAGATCAGGAAAGACTGAAGACTGAGGCAGAGGAAAAGGCGAAAAAAGAAAAGGAAGAGAGACATGCAAACCGCAAATTGAGAGAGGAAGAGGCGAAGAAGGCGATCGTAGGTCACGAAGCCGAGATCAACGCCGAGGCTGAGGCTCTTGCCAAAGCAAAGAAGCCGATTCCCGATGCATTCTTTGATATTCGCTTCCGTCCGAGCTGGGATCCGGTTGAGTCTAAAAAGCAGAGCGATCTGTGCGTAGAGATAGGCAATAAATACATTATGGGTAAAAAGAATTTGCCCGCAGGTGTAAAGGCGGTCTTTGAGGCCAACTATAGTAAGCTTCGTACCGTTCGTAATTTTGTAAAGTCTGATTTCAATAATCTCGAGCCGGTTGAGCTCCAGAATAAGCTCAAGGAAATCAACACACAGTTTGCCGTCGCCGAGGAAATGGTCAAGATCGAGCATGCTAGTGAGGGCATCAAGTACGAGCCCATTACTTTCGATCAGCTGAAGCTGCAGCAGGATCTTGCAAACGAGCTTTCGTCAAACGAGCAGAAAAATGTGCAGCCCAAAGAGCCTGCTCCTACCGAGCTTAAAAAGGATGATATCTCAAAAAATATCTAAATTACATAATATTCAACAAACCGCACAGAACGTCGACCTTCACAAAAATGTTGGTCGGCGTTCTCTTTATTTACGGAAAAAATGTGAACTTAGGAAAATGTGTCCAACTTTTGTCTAGTTACATTAAGTATAATTATACTTAGAAATGCTAAAATACAATATTTATTTAAAATAAGCGTTCAAATATATACTCAGTAATAAGTGGAGGAAAAAATGAAGAAGGCACGTGCATTTACGCTTCTCACCTTGATGGCAATACTCAGTATTTTCGTATTGTTCGGGTGTAAAAATAAGGAAGAGAAAATTTCTTCTATTTCTTTAAAGGATTATGATCCCAACACCGCTATCGAAACAGTACTAGGAGGCTTTGATTGCAATAATTATACTCTCGTTGTTTCTTACGAATCGGGAAACACTGAGCAAATCAAGCTTACCGAGGGAATGATACTGGAGACGGATCTTTTCAAGCTCTATCAGATTGGCGAGCATGAAATCACGATTAACTACGCTGATCAAAAATACACATTCAAGCTTTCTGTTAAAAGAGAAGCCTTTAAGGGCCTGTCTTTCCCGGAAAATAACGTTTTCACGTATAACGGCAAGGCTCATACCGTTGAGGTTGACGGAGAGATTCCTGCCAACGCAGTCGTTACCTACTTAGGAGCAAACAGCTTTGTGAATGCAGGAACGTACGACGTTACCGCAATAGTTTCCTGTGATGGCTACGTTACACAGAAGCTTACGACGACCGTAAAAATCGAGCGTGCTAAGCATGATATGTCCGGTGTGAAATTTGAGGGCAAGCAAGCCGTTTACGACGGAAATGCTCATTCGGTTGAAATTTCAGGAACGCTTCCCGAGGGGGTTTCCTCACCGACGTACACTATAAACGGCAAGATCGCTTCAAGCGCTACTGACGTAGGCGAATATACCGTAAAGGCTTCGTTTGCAAATAATGATCCCAATTATGAAGCTATCCCCGAGATGACGGCAATCTTAAGGATAACTCCCGCAGAGTATAAAGTGAATGGTGTTGATATAGTATTCCGCAACGAGAATGGAAATATAATAAGCGATCAGACGAAGATATACGACGGTAAAATCGTAACGTTTGACCTGAATGATTACAATAAGCTTTCCAAAAAGGTCTCGGTAGCCTTTTCCGTATGTGACAAGGACGGAAACGTAATCTCAACCTCTAACAAAAACACGGGTATTATGAACGCAGGTGTTTATACGGTAAAGGTTGAATTTACGCATGAGGACGCCAAGAATTATCAGCCTATTGCACCCATGGTGCGTACCTTTGAAATTTTGAAGGCGGATTATCCCGCGCTTGAGAACGTTCAATTCGTCTCTGTGCAAGCCACTTATGATGGAACGGAGCATTCGATAGTAATTGAGGGACAGCTTCCAAAGGACGTATCGGTGTCTTATGAATATTACTTAAACGACGAGCTTGTCGTTGATAATGACGGAAAACCCGTAACGTCGGTTGTTAATGCGGGCCGTTACACCGTTAAAGCGGTATTTTCACATAATGATGCGAATTGCAAGCAGATAGAGCCTATTTCCGCTAAGCTGAATATCGAGCAGGCAAAGCTCAATGCTTTTAATTTTGTATTCGATTACAGCAAATCTTGGGTATATGACGGAGCTGTAAAGTCGGTATCGGTCACCAGAAAGCCCGAATATGTTGAAATAAGCTTTGAGTATTATCTTAACGGAGAGCTTGTAACTAATTCCGACGGTACTCCTGCGACGGCTGTTACCGAGGTAGGAGAATATACCGTAAAGGTAATAGTCAATGTAACGACCAATAACTATGCTCCTGTGGAACTTGCGGACTTAACGTTTTCCATTGTAGCATCAAATAATTAAGAGATAAGGAGAGGAAATGAAACAAAAAATAGGTTTTATAGGAATCATACAGCTTGTATGTGCATTCCTTAGCGGTATTATCTCACTTTCTGTTTTAATATCACAGGAGAGCTTGACGTTTATTTCGTTTTTGCGATGGTTCATCTTCTTATACGTTATATTGATGCTTTTATCAAACGTGTTGCTCTCGCATAGATTTTCCGAGGGAAGACTTCAGGAGATCCTGTTCTTGGTATCCACCGCTCTTCTCGTTTCCAACCTTTTAGGATACGTGCTTTATTGTCTAATCAAGTGTAATTTCGATTTAAAGATGCTTGATTGGCTTGGATTTTTTGAAGAAATCGTAGCGTTTGATGCGATATATTACGGAATCGTGATGATAATGTTCATCGCATTCGTTGCGGTCTACTGTTACTTTATCGACAGAAGAATGCTTTTGATGATACGTGCAGGAATTACGGGAAAGGGCAAGCTTAAGCAGGTTGAGTCAAACCTTGAAAACTCCCGTTGGATGAAGGATGAGGAGAGGGATAAAATATTCAAGCCTCATAAGTATTCCAAGCTTCACGAGGTGAAGAAGGACGGCATTCCCGTTATGGCCAAGCTTACCGATAAGGATAAGGATATGAAGGTCGTATATAATTCGCCCTGTCACTCGCTGATTATCGGTTCTACCGGTTCGGGTAAGACTACCACCTTCGTAAGCCCAATGATTCAGCTTATAGGTGCAACCGCCGCCGGCTCGTCAATGATTATGACCGACCCTAAGGGAGAGTTGTTTGCACTTCATTCCAAGTATCTCGTTAGCCGAGGATACGACGTTAAGGTTATCGACCTTCGTGATACGTATTCCTCGTACCGTTGGAATCCGCTCGATATGATCTGGGATAACTATCAGAAGTTTTTGAACGCTCACAACGAGGCGTTTGCCAGAAAGGATAAGCCCGAGGACTCCGGGCTTCAGATAACGGAACCGCTTGAAAACTTTAAGGAGGGCGAAAAGTGGTACGAGTTTGACGGCAAGGGATATTCGCAGTACGAGAAGCTCGTTGAGGCTATCAAGGTGTATAAGAAAAAGCTTTACGATGAGGTTTACGAGGACCTCAACGACCTTGTATCAGTGCTTATTCCCGTTGAAAACCCCAAAGATCCTATGTGGGAAAAGGGCGCAAGAAGTATTACGCTTGCAGTTCTTCTTGCAATGCTTGAGGACAGTGCGGACGAAAGACTCGGTATGACTAAGGATAAGTTCAACTTCTTCAATATGACCAAGATTCTTCAGAATTCATCAAAGGATTATCTCGAGCTTCGTAACTACTTTGCGGGCAGAAGCGTGCTTTCCAAGGCGCTCTCGCTTTCCAAGCAGGTGTGCGATGCGGCTGAGCAGACCAGAGCCTCTTATATGTCCATCGTTTACGAGAAGCTTACGATGTTCAACGATGCGGGTATTTGCGCCCTCACGTCATCATCTGACTTCAGCTCCGAGCAGCTGGCAGAGAAGCCTACGGCACTCTTCCTGAAAATTCCGGATGAAAAGGATACGCGTCATAATCTTGCAGCTATATTTATACTTAACATTTATAAAACTCTTATCAAAATCGCATCGGCAACTGCCGAGCTTGCTCTTCCGAGAAACGTATATTTCATCATGGACGAGTTTGGTAATATGCCTAAGATAGAAAAGTTTGATAAGTTTATCACGGTTGGACGATCAAGAAAAATTTGGTTTACTATGATCATTCAGTCCTACGCACAGCTCAATAACGTATACGGCGACACCGTTGCGGATATTGTAAAGGGTAACTGCGGTATCAAGATGTTCATCGGCTCTAACGATATGAATACTTGTAAGGAGTATTCCGAGCTTTGCGGTAATATTACGGTAGTGACAAGCTCCACGAGTGCTTCTGTCAGCTCGAATGATATCAATCTGTCTAATCAAACGCAGGTAAGACCGCTTATCTATCCGTCCGAGCTTCAGCGTTTGAACAAACCCGGCGATATAGGACATTCAATTATCGTTACGTTCGGTAATTATCCCCTTAAGACTTATTTTTCTCCAAGCTTCAAGGTTCCGTTTTATCAGATGGGTAAAATGGACACGAGTGACCTTACCGATAGATATTTCGATGAAAATACGATACTTTACAGTATAAGCAACAGAAACGAGATCGTATTCGGAGAAAACGACGCGGCAAAGGAAGAGAAAAAAGAAGAAACGATTACGTTTACTCCCGGACCTGACGTTACTGCAATCGTTCACGGGCAAAACGGAGAAGAGGATCGCACGGTTCGCGGTGATGCGGTTGAAGCTGATACGGCTAACAGTGCCATAGACCCCGATGAAGAGATACTTATCGGACTTTGGAGAATGTATAAAGAAAGCAAACCCGAAGGCACTCTTGACGATTTTTATAAAGACGTCTTGACCACAAATAGCGAGGTATAGTAATTAAATGAAGAAAAAAATATTAAGTTTTATATTGGTAATGCTGATGCTCTTCGCTACCTTACCGATCTCTGTGTTTGCAGCTCAGATCGAAAACGTAGCAGAAGCAAATACTCCACCGGTTGTCAGCGTTTCAAGCCTTTATTCATATAACGAGAGCGACACGAAGGAATTCCGTGCGCTTCCGGATTTGGATGGTAACTTTTACTTAGATATCTCCTTGAATAAAGCACCGAATGATGAGTCCGACGTCGTGGTATATTACCGCACCGTTGACGACAGCGCAGTTGTAAAATGGGGCGACTACGAGAGTGTCGGCATTGGCGCTTTCGTGACTCTGAGTAAATCTAACGGCTATAAGGCGAGGGTGACGATCGAGTCAAGTATTCTTGACGACGGCTTTTACACCTCCGATGAAAACGGTGATGAAAACAAGGATAAGCTCATCACGAGAAGATTTATCTTTGAGCTTACTTCGGTTGAGGGTGATGCCACTCTTAGCAATGATAAGAGCAAGATTTATTGCTACCTGAGAGCAGGCCTTTATCACTATCAGAATCAAATGGCTCAAATGCTCACCGATAAGTGGAAATCAAGGCTGGAGCTTGATTTTGAGCAGTATTTGAATGATGTATGGTACTCGGATTTGTCAATTGACCCAAATGATCCGAAACATCAGGAGACCATGATGGCACTTCTTCTGTATTTTGATATGCTTTGGTGTCAGATGGCAACAGGTGATAACCATTTCTGGGAAATATATCAGAAATATGGCAACTTCCAAAAATTAACCCCGGAAATTGAGAAAGAAATCAGAGAATGGATTAAAATTCCCCAGCAGTATAACTCTTTATACTACACGGTAGACGGTGCTTCTGCGCTTAATACGCCTCACATCTCAATTAAGGGAAGTCATAAGGACAATATCAATTTAAGCTTTGACGATGAGTGGAAAAGCTACGTTCAGTCCGGCTGGTGTGACCTTGGTATTTCAATATACGGAGATCTTGTACGTGAATATTGGGATTCCGACGGTCCTGCAACCTTCAAGCTCTATTATAATTACGGTGGTGAGCAGAAGCTTGCATTAACCCTTGATCTGCAAGGTGAGTTTGATGACAGTACCTTTTTCGGCTGGGAGCATGCGTTTGAGTACGCGGTAGAAGGCTTGGAAAAGGATAACAGGGACGACCATATGGACGAAAACTTTATCGGCTTCACCGTTTACGATAACGACGGAAATGAAGCCTATAAGGTGAAAATCAATGGCAGAGGTGAGTTAGACGAGGTAGAGGTTTGCGGTCAGCTTA
>JAZQRW010000199.1:0-9928 GCA_045629765.1 Eubacteriales bacterium | reverse complement strand
CAACGCAAAAAGCACACCTTACGGTGTGCTTTGCGTTGGAGGCGACACTCGGATTTGAACCGAGGAATAAAGGTTTTGCAGACCTCTGCCTTACCACTTGGCTATGTCGCCATATTAGTTGAGGGACAGATTGCTCTGTCCCTCGAGCCATTAGGCTGGAGCGGATTACGGGTCTCGAACCCGCCACCTCGACCTTGGCAAGGTCGCGCTCTACCAAATGAGCTAAATCCGCGAATATGGTGCCTCCGGTCGGAATCGAACCAACGACACGAGGATTTTCAGTCCTCTGCTCTACCAACTGAGCTACAGAGGCATCGGCAATTTTAGGTGGTTATTTGTTTTTACGGAAATGGCGACTCGGATGGGGCTCGAACCCACGACCTCTAGCGTGACAGGCTAGCGCTCTAACCAACTGAGCTACCAAGCCATTTTCCAAATAGTAGGCTTTTAAAGCCTTGGTGGAAAGTACAGGGCTCGAACCTGTGACCCTCTGCTTGTAAGGCAGATGCTCTCCCAACTGAGCTAACCTTCCGTCAAATGCTCTACTATTATATCAAAGGCTAAACCATTTGTCAAGTCTTTTTTCTAAAAATGTTTCAATTTTTTGATTTTTTTTTGCTTTCAATTATTTTCCCCTCGTTAGATTGTAATTTTGCACAAAATCAGACAACTTTATTCTACGACATCGGGTTGCAAACCTGCACAGTTCTATTGACTTTAATTTGGGGCTATGCTATAATCGCCTTGTATCATACATTATTATATTAGGAGATAGAGCTATGCCATCACTTAAGAAGGTTAAGGAAGCTTATTTAGAATATCTTTGGGAAAATACACCCAATCCAGATTTAAAAATCGATAGTTTTATCGACAAAATTACAGAGGACGATATGGGTGACTTATGCTTTTCTGACATTGACTACGATGACCGCTCAAGAACTCAATGGCAACCCAGCTCGCACGTTTCAAGAATTCTTTCACTCCTTCGTTATTACGGCGAAGCGGAGCTTAAAAATAGTGAAAGCCACAGATTGACAATCGAACGTTTGATACGAAATTGGACAACTCATACCTACAAGAGCGATAACTGGTATCACAGGCAAATCAGCGTACCACTTGAATTTGGAAGAATAGCAATGATGGTAGAATCCTATATGCCCGATGACGTTAAGGAAGCGCTCGGAAAAATCGTTTACACGGGTACTCCCTACTATCTTCCTATGTTCACACATTGTCTTTTTGACAACTGGGACGGTGATAAGGCACCCAACGGCACTTGGGTGGGCGCAAACTTTATTTGGGGCATGAACACAACCTTTATGTACGCACTCTTTATGGAGAACGAGGAAATACTAAAGGCTGTGCATTACGAAATGGATATGCTCATAAGCAAGCCAAAAGGCGAAGAGGGAATGAAGCCAGACCACTCATTCTATCAGCATAAGAGGCGTTGGTATTCCGGAGGATATTGCAATCCGTTCTTATCAAACGCATCACATCTTATACACTATTTCCTCAAGGGCGACTATCTTTTTAGTGACAACGGTATCGCAAGTATGGTCGGTCAGTATCTCGAGTGTTGGAGATATATTTCCATGAACGGAAATATGGACTTTAATGCGCGCGGAAGATTTATCGCTAAGAAGAGTGGCGTCAGCAATGGCCCTAAAGCCCCCAATCCGACAGTCGTTCTGCTTATCAACACACCCCATATTCCAAGAAAGGACGACCTTAAGGAATACATTAAGGAAACCACGACTCCAAACGAGTATAATCCCAATTCACCTATCAAAAAAACGGTTTACTTCCCTTATGTCAGCCACCTATCACACATTTATGGCGGTAACTATTTCGGCATCACCTGCATAAACAAAAATCAGCTCGGTGCTGAGCATTGCAACAAGGAGGCGGTGCTATGCTACAATATGTCGTACGGCACGCGAAATTGCTTTATGGCGAGCGGTATTGAGTATAGAAACGTCCATGTAATCTGGGATTATTCCGCAGTTCCCGGCACAACCTCGTATTACGAAACCGACGAGGAATTACTCGCAAGGGACGGAAGCTGGTCCGAGGAATATCGCCAGACCGAGAGAGATATTTGCTTTGGCAAGACTCAGGGTGACTCCGCTATACTCACCCAAGAGGTAAACCACGACGGCATTTCCCTTTACGCTACCTACTTTGCTAAAAATGGCAGACTTGTTGTCCTCGGATCTGACATCAAGAACGAAAGCGGTAAGGAAATCTATACCACTATAGACCAATGCTACGCTACCGACGTTGAAATTCACGACGAAAATTCCGCATCATGCGGTGGATTTACATATTATAATCTTAATGAAGCAGACGAAATCGCATTCAAGGTTGAACACCGTAAAATGAAGAGCGGTAGAAACGACCTGTCTGTAATTGATACGAAATACGAGTTTGAAGTAGAGGGTGACGTATTCCAGCCGACGATTTACAGCACCGGCAATACCTACGCATACGCGGTAACAGGCAGAGGCAAGGCTGTAGGCGCGAGAATTCTATTCAACGACGCATGCGTTCAGGGAGTGGAGTTTGACGACGGTCAAATCCAACTCGCATTCCACGAGGACGCAACCATTGAAATAGGCGGCACGATCTTCGAAGGCAAGAAAAACGAATTATATATCATATAAATGTAAAGTTTAGTTATCAAATCTCCTCTTTCCGAGAAAAAACAGGTACAACGGTTAAAATTGATACAATCCAAGCAAAAGTTAACGCTAGAAAACCAACCGACGCGCGTTAACTGTCAATACGAACAAATTTTAAAACCTCACCGCAAAATTTACAATGTGAGACAACAATATTTGCTATTGACAATTGCACGTAGTAATTATACAATGTACCTGAATACTAGTTTTCTTAAAATAAAAAAGGGGGGGTAAGCATTATGCTTAATCTTTCAATCATGCCACTTGACGTCAACCACGTTGACGAGATAGTAGAGGATATTGTATCACAGCAAAAAGACGGCGTATCCACGCACGCTATGTTTATGATGAAGTTTAACCCTGAGGGTACACCCGCAGTAAACAAGGCGGAGAAGCAATGCAGAAAATTCGAGTTATTCCGCGAGAAATTAGACAAAAGAGGGGCTAAGTACGGCGTCTTAGTACAGGCAACGCTCGGACACATCTCAGTTCCCTTTGAGCCATACCCATTTCAGCCAACGGTATTCCTCTCAAGCGGTGAGGACAGAGTCGTTACGTGTTGTCCGCTCGACCCTAATTTCAGGGAGTACATAAAGGAGCAATTTCATATTCTTGCCACCCATCGCCCATCTATCGTAATGCTTGACGACGACCTAGGTCTGCTATATAAGCAATCCCAAGGCTGTGCTTGTAAGTATCACATGGCGGAGCTTAACCGCCGTGCGAAAAAGGCAGTTACTCGTGAAGAGCTTTATCAGCACACACGAGGAAATAGCGAGGAGGACGAATATTACAAGGCACTTTATGCCGAGGTAGTTGCCGACTCTATCGTCGGTGCAGTATCTGCAATGCGTGAAGGGCTTGATATGGTTGACCCCTCGATACAAGGCGTCGTTTCGGGCATATACACATCTACGTTCTGCGAATTCTCCGACCGTACAGCCGTAGCCTTTGCGGGCAAGGGCAATCCGACTATTATAAGACTTAACGGCGGTCCTTATCAGAACTCAACCGCAACAGGAGGTGCAAGAAACTTTACGTCTGCCCCATTCCGCGCGGCAATTTTACGCGAGAACACCAAGGATAAGGTTGATATCTTCCTTGCGGAAACAGATACCTGTCCGCAGAACCGTTATTCCACGTCAGCAGCTCTTCTGCATTCGCACTTCACAGCATCAATCCTTGAGGGCGCAACCGGAGCTAAGCATTGGATAACAAGACTTGGTGCATTCGAGCCAAACTCGGGCAAGGCATATAGGAAAAAGCTAGCAAAATACAGCAAATTCTACGAGTCGCTCTGCGAATACTACAAGCAGTTATCGCCATTCGGCTGTCGCATTCCCTTAACGCGCAAGCAGGACTATTTCTATAAAATATCACGCTTTGACATTCGATTCTCACCTTGGGCTACAGCGGTCCTTGAGCGTTTCGGACTCCCTCTCTACTTTTCAAACGAGGGTGAGGGTGCGATATTCGTTGACGACTTCTCGGTTGACGGATTCTCCGACACAGAAATCAAAGAATTTATGAAAGGAACTCTGATTCTTTCGGTAAATGCTGCAGATAAGCTCTGTCAGCGCGGATTCTCCGAGGAGCTTGGAGTTACTGTTGCGCCGATGGTACAGAATACTAATGCCTCGGGCGCGGCAATCACCCCTAAAGACGCTAAGGTTGTCAGTGGCGAGCAAATTAACGGAGTCTCAGTCGGCAAGCAATACGGACTTCGCGAGCTTATCACGCTATCAGACAAGACAGAATGGCTCTCCGAGGTGTATCACCTCGATGGCAAGACAGGTGAAAAAGAGATACTCCACCCCGGCGTAACACGTCACAAAACAAGCTTTGGCGGCGAATGCATAGTATTCTCGGGCACACCTGATATGCCATTCCAGTATTTCACTGCCTTCTCGCTTCTCAACGAAACCAGAAAGAAGCAGTTTATCGAAATTCTTGAAAAGAACGACCTGCTCCCTCTTTACTATCCCGATGACGCGGAGCTTTATTTAAGAGCGGGTAAGCTCACAGATGGCAGACTCTTTGCTGCAGCATTCAATCTCTCACAGGATATGCTGGATGAAATCCCTCTCGTAGTTAAGGACAATGTAAAGAGTGTTGAAATGCTCGACGAAAACGGCGAGCTTATACCTGTAAGCTTTGACCGTAAGGGAGACAGAATAACAGTAAATGAATCCCTGCTTCCAATGTCCCCTATCGTGCTTATTCTTAGCATTTAATCAATACACAGTGATATTATTTCTTGTAAATGTAAATATAAGTTGTTGAATACTCAAAAAAACACATTAGATTACATCACTAAAGGAGATAAATTATGCTTAATCTTTCAATTACATCGCTCGATACTGAACACATTGACGAGATTGTAGAGGATGTTGTAGAACAGCAAAGAGATGGCGTATCCACGCACGCTATGTTTATGATGAAGTTTAACCCTGAGGGCACACCTGCAGTAAATAAGGCTGAACAGCAATGCAAAAAATATGATCTCTTCCGTGAAAAATTAGACAAGGTGGGGGCGAAGCACGGAGTTCTCGTTCAGGCAACACTTGGACACATCACCGTTCCATTCGAACCATATCCGTTCCAGCCCACAGTATTCCTATCAAGCGGCGAGGACAGAGTCGTTACATGTTGTCCGCTCGACCCTAACTTCAGAGTATACATAAAGGAGCAGTTCCGCATTCTTGCAGAGCATCACCCCTCAATCGTAATGCTTGATGACGATATCGGACTTATGTATAAGCAATCTCAAGGCTGTGCATGTAAGTATCACATGGCAGAGCTGAACAGACGTCTTAAGAAGCCTATCACCCGCGAGGAGCTTTATCAGCACACTAAGGGTGAGAGCGTGGAGGACGAATACTACAAGAAGATGTACGTCGAGGTAGTCGCTGACTCCATCGTCGGAGCGGTTGAAGCAATGCGCGAGGGACTTGATATGGTCGACCCAACAATACAGGGTGTAATTTCAGGCTCGTACGCATCTACTTGCGGAGAATTCTCCGACCGCAATGCCGTAGCCTTTGCAGGAAAGGGCAATCCAACCATTATAAGACTCAACGGTGGTCCTTACCAAAACTCTATCGCGACAGGTGGCGCAAGAAACTTTACGGGTAGCTTCTTCCGTGCGGCAATTCTTAAGGAAATTTCCAAGGACAAGGTTGATATTTTCCTTGCAGAAACCGATACCTGCCCACAGAACCGTTATTCAACCTCGGCAACACTCCTGCACTCACACTTCACAGCATCTATTGTTGAAGGAGCAACAGGCGCTAAGCATTGGCTTAGCAGAATAGGAACTTATGAGCTAAATTCCGGTAAGGCATACAGAAAGAAGCTTGCAAAATACAGCAAATTCTACGAGGCGCTTTGCGAATACGTAAAGGAGCTTCATCCATTCGGCTGTCGTCTGCCTCTTACGCACATGGAAAATTTCTTCTATAAAATATCAAGATTTAACTTCCGTTTTGCGCCTTGGGCAACCTCGGTGCTTGAGCGCTTTGGCCTGCCTCTATACTTCTCGAATGAGGGTGAGGGTGCGGTATTTATAGACGACTATTGCGTTGACGGCTTCACCGATGAAGAGTTCAAGAATTTTATGAAGGGAACTCTGATTCTCTCCGTAAACGCCGCAGATAAGCTCTGCCAACGTGGATTTGCCAACGAGCTTGGAGTTACGGTCGAGCCTGAGGAAACCACCACCAATAAGTCGGGAGCTGCCATAGTTAACCCTAATAAGAAGGTCGTTTCATGCGAGTATATAGGTAAAATTCTCACGTCCCCACAATACGGCAAGCGTGAACTCGTCCCGCTGTCAAATGAAACGGAATGGCTATCACAAGTCGTTCACGTCGATGGCGGCACGGGTGAAATCGAGCCGCTTTACCCCGGTGTTACACGCCATAAGACAAGCTTTGGCGGCGAATGCATAGTATTCTCGGGCACGCCTGAAATGCCGTTTGAATATTTCACCGCATTCTCGCTTCTTAACGAAACAAGGAAAAAGCAGTTTATCGAAATCCTTGAAAAGAACGACCTACTCCCTCTTTACTATCCCGAGGACGCGGAGCTTTATTTAAGAGCGGGTAAGCTCACAGACGGCAGACTCTTTGCCGCGGCATTCAATCTCTCACACGATGTACTTGAAGATCTTCCTCTGGTAGTTAAGCACAATGTAAAGAGCGTAGAAATGCTAAACGAAAACGGGGAGCTTGTGCCTGTCGAATTTGACGTTGATGGAGATAAAATTACGGTTAAAGAAACCGTGCTTTCTATGAATCCTATAGTGCTTATTCTTAATATCTAACAAAAAATTCAAGCGACAGCCTTACCACTAAAGGTAAAAAAGCTGTCGCTTTTACTATCTATTTATTTTTATCTTGCGAGCAGTTACAGCCACACTTGCCGGCGCATGCCTTAGCGTGAGGACAACCGATGCACTTATCGCCGCGGCGCTTAGCCCTTACTATATAGAATACGGCACCGCCAACAATAAGCAATATTGCAAGAATTGCTATATAATCAACAGTTCCCATATTTACACCTTTAGAGCAGACACGGCGTCATGTCTTGTCTTTTTCTTATTTTTCTTAATAATCAAAGCTGTGTAGGCCGCCGCAATAGCAAGAACGATTATCCAACCGAGAACAGGCATCCACACTTCACCGAAATCACCGCTTGTAAAGAGCGTACCGAAGAAGAATGTGACAAATGCCAGAGTGTATCCAACGGAGAATTGGAGCCCCACACCCGCGAAGAACCATTTTTTACTATTAAGCTCGGCGCTCATTGCTCCAAGGGCTGCAAAGCATGGAGGACTAAAGAGGTTAAACAGAAGGAACGCAAGACCCGCCACAACCGAAATACCTCCCATATTGGCAGCTCCGATTGTGCCCGTTGCTTCAAGCTCATCACCTATAAGATGCTCAAAGGCAAACAAGGTTGCAAGAGTTGACACTACGCACTCTTTTGCAATAAAACCTGTAATTGCTGCAGCCGCCAATTGCCAAAGTGCTACACCAACGATAGGAGCAATTACATACGCAATCGGAGTAGAAATTGTTGCAAGAATAGAATTTGCAGGATCTTCCACAATCTTAAAGCTCCAACTGTAAGTCTGCATCATATAAATTATGAAGTTACAAACGAGAATAACAGTACCTGCCTTGACTATGTACGCCCAGCCTCTTTGACACATAGCCTTAAGTGCCTGAATGAACGATGGAACTTTATACTCGGGTAACTCGATAATAAAATAAGATTTCCTAGCCTTATTGCCCGTAATTGCATTAACAAGCAGGGCGCAAAGAAGAATAATTACAATGCCTAAAAAATACATCGTTGTGCCAACCCACTCAGCATTATCAAAGAACGCACCGGCAAACAGAGCAATAACAGGAAGCTTTGCTCCACAGGGCATAAAAGGTGCTAACATAGCAGTAGCTCTCTTCTCACGCTCGTTACGAATTGTACGACACGCCATAACGCCGGGTACTGCGCAACCCGTTCCAACGATAAAAGGTATCACCGATTTGCCTGAAAGTCCTACCTTTTTGAATATAGGATCAAGAACGACCGTGGCACGCGCCATATATCCACAATCCTCAAGAAGCGAAATCAAGAAGTACATCACCATTACAAGAGGCAAAAATCCGACGACAGCGGCAACACCCTCAATAATGCCCTCAAGAATAATCGCCTGAATAATATCGTTAGCACCGTCAAGCCAGACTGCCACAATATCCTTAAACCAGCTAATGCAATCAACCAAGCCCCATAGGTGTGTTTCACCTATATCCAAGCCCTCTGCCAACCATGCACCGGGCCCAGCCTGAGAAATCCAGAATACCGCCCACATAATCAGTGCAAAAATCGGAATACCCAGCCACTTATTAGTGAGAACATCGTCAAGCTTGTCTCCGATGCTCAATTCACTCATATGTACCTTACGAAGTTCTACTTCTTTCACAATCCCGTTTACAAAATTAAATCTCTTACGGTCTGCGGCATCAGCCAACTCTTTATTTGTAAGGTCGGGCTCTAAATCACGGTAAGGCGCTCTTTGCGTCTTACCAATTAGAGAAACGGCAGTATCAACCAGCTGCTTTAATCCCAATTTTGAAGTAGAAACAGTAGAAACTACAGGACAACCAAGCATTTCACTAAGCTTAGCCATATCTATTCTGGTATCCTTTTTCTTGTTGATATCACTCTTATTAAGAGCTATAACTACAGGGATACCAAGCTCTAATAGCTGTGTTGTAAAGAAAAGGCTGCGGCTAAGATTTGAAGCATCTACAATATTTATAATAACGTCCGGCTTCTCATTTTTTACATAATCGCTTGTAACGCTTTCCTCGCTGGTAAAGGGTGACATAGAATACGCACCGGGAAGGTCAATAGCAATCAAGTGTCTGTCGCACGCATACGCCTTTTTAATTGCATGCTCTTTTTTATCAACGGTAACACCCGCCCAGTTGCCGACTCTCTCGCTACTGCCCGTCAAGGCGTTAAACATAGTAGTCTTACCGGAATTGGGATTGCCTGCCAAAGCAATTCTCATTTCGTCTTCCCTCCTTACGTTTATCATACTTAAAGTGTTAGTTAGCATAGGCTAACCGCTAGGCTTAAAAAACTATCAGCCCGCATAGGTGCTATATCAAAGTGCTACAATCGCCTCTGCAAGTTGATTGTCTATATGGTATCTTCCGTCCTTAATGGTAACTATAAGCCCGCCTTTCAAGTGACGAACAATCGTAATCGTCTCACCGCTATAACAGCCAAGAGAGAACAAGAACGCATTCAACTCTTCATCATCTGTGTTGATACTGCTGATGACGTATTCTTTTCCGTCCTGTGCTTCACGAAGATTCATCGAGGGCTCCTTTCCGACGGATTGTCAGTTTTTTGAGTTAGCAGTGGCTAACTATAGTACAGTATACCCTATTTTCCTTTAATTGTCAATGCTTTTTATCTACTTTTTGAAATTTTGTATGATGTAGCAAAAAAGTCAAAGTCGATTATAAGTATTTTTTTAAAAAATGACCAATATTTGAGAGCAGTATTATTTGTCACATCTTGACTTTTTATATAATATATAGTATAATTACTTTGAATATACTATTATTCGACTTCATCGGAGGTAATATGGTAATTAACGCCTTTAATTCGGTATATTTCGGATTACTCGCTCTTGTAGCCCTTATTATCGTTGTTTTGACGATTAT
>JAZQRW010000198.1:0-2139 GCA_045629765.1 Eubacteriales bacterium | reverse complement strand
AGTTGTGCCGAGAGTGTTTATGAGCAAATACAACTCAATATTAGAGTTGCTCAAAAATCTTATATAGTTGATACATACGGCAAAATTGTCATTGACACAGATAATCAGGAGTACATTATTGCTATTCTTGAGGAGTGCTCAAAAGTGTATAATCAGTATTATATTCAGCATTCTAATGACGAATATCTCAAGAAGGCCGAATGGTTTAAAACAGCGGCTTTAGAAGCAAGGAAAAAGAAAGAACTCTTTGAATCAACTCTTATCAAGGAAGCCCAAGAACAAGAAAAACAGCAAGCTTTAAGTAATATATATCTTGTTTTAGGATTGATTGTTTTTGTAATTTTTATTGTGTTCTTTATGTCGTGTTTTAATTAGTAGTTTAGGGGTGAGAATACGCCCCCATATATGGAGTCTCTATATTGACTTGGAAGAATTATCCTATTATAATTAAGGTGACGATAGAACAATCTAATAAGAACGCCCAGAGCGTCTTACCGAAAGGTAGGACGCTCTTTTATTTTACCTCCCGAAAGTGAGGTGATTCATTGTGGGAGAAGTAACCATTGATTCAATTCAGATAGAAATAGAGAGCAATTCTACCAACGCCTCTAAGGGTTTAGACGCTCTCGCTGGATCACTGGAAAAGCTTAAGAAAAACGGTTCGTTCAAGACCGTATCTACTAACTTGAACAATCTATCGGCTGCGCTAAAAAATCTCCCGAATGTACATAGCGCCTCCAATGCACTGAGGACGCTTGCCAACTCCATTGAGAAGCTTAAGAGCGTAGGCTCGGTGGCGAGCCTTACCAATAGTCTTTCAAAACTTCCGGCGGCTTTAAAGTCTGTTTCAGGCATAAATCTTGACAGGGTTGCGCCGCAGATTCAGAAGGTCGCCGATACTGTTGCTCCTCTGTCAAACATTAAGGCAGGCGGTCTTAGTTCAATGGTTAACAGTATGAAGAGGTTGGGCGAAGTCACCGAGAGCCTTGACGACGCTACCATTGAGCGATTTGCTAAAAAGGTTGAACTCCTGAATGAAAAGCTCGCTCCCCTCTCGGACAAAATGGCTACCATTAAGACGGGCTTTAACGCCATTAATACCAGCGCTCGCAAGGCAAGCGAAAGCGTAGAGGATTTTGGCGACGGCATTAACGCCTCGGCTCTCAATATGACAAGCTTCATTGAGATAGCGCAAACGGTAATACAGGCTGTCACCGCTATAATCCAGAAGCTCGCTGAGTTCATACACCAAGCCTCTCAGTGGGACGGCGTTAAGTATCAGTTCGGCAACGCTTTCGGCGATCAGGCTGACGAATACTACAACAAAATAACCAAGATAACCGAGGCGCTTATGATAAATAAGCAAGCCTTTATGGAAAACTCCGCTATGGCGGCATCCATGTTAATCGGCTTTGGCGTTGATAAAACCGACGCACGAGAGATGGGCCTTGGCTATACTCAGCTCGCCTATGATATCTGGGCGGCATTCAACAACGTCTATGAAACTCTGGATGGTGCTGACGGTGCTATGGCTGCCGTAAGGTCTGCTATTGCAGGTGAGGTTGAGCCTATCCGTCGTGCAGGTTTCACCATCGTTGAGGCAACCCTTGAGCAGACTGCCGCAAATCACGGTCTAAATATATCTCTTGCAAACGCAACCGAGGCGCAGAAATCCTATCTCCGTTATCTTGAACTTGTAGATCAGGCACAGCGCAAGGGCGTTGTAGGAACCTATGCCCGTGAGATGCAGACGGCAGAGGGTATGATGCGTACCTTCTCCCAGCAGCTTAAATCGCTGGCGCAGGCATTTGGATCCTTATTCATTCCTATCCTCGTAAAAGTAATGCCGTATGTGCAGGCATTTGTTGAACTGCTTAAAGAGGGCGTGTTCTGGCTTGCATCTCTATTCGGTATTGAAATTCAGGATATAGGCGACACTTGGAACGATTTCAGCTCTGGCGTTAGCTCGGGAGCAGGCGCACTTGACGGCGTTGCTAATTCGGCAGGCGGTGCTACGGGAGCATTGGAGGATGCGACCAAAGCTGCCAAGGCACTCAAGAACGCCACCCTCGGCATTGACGAGCTTAACGTTATTAGCCCTAACGCTGCTTCCGGCAGTGGAGGTAGTGGTGGTGGCGG
>JAZQRW010000197.1:0-4363 GCA_045629765.1 Eubacteriales bacterium | reverse complement strand
ATCTCCGAGTTTGAATTGTTCCTCACCTACGAACTGGTGGCAAGGATACAAGTCACCCCACGGTGTGACAGCCATATATTCTGTACCCGAACCGCAACCGGATACACGCTTATAAATACACGGGCCGCCTTTCAAATCTATCATGTAGTGATAGAAAGTAAACGGATTACCGTCTCGGTGTCTACGGAGCATGAGCTCTGCGAGCTTTTCATACTGCTCGGAAACTATCTTGATATCCTCGTCGGTCAGCTCTGCGGGATCACCCTCGGGGCATACTACGGGCTCCATGCTCAGCTCGTTGAAGCCGAGGTCGAGCATCACCTTTATATCTTCAAGGAAGTCGGGATTTGCATGCGTGAATGTACCGCGCATGTAGTAGTTTGCACCGCCTCGTGCGTCTACGAGCTTTTGGAACTTCGGCACTATCTTGTCGAAGCTGCCCTTACCCTGATAGTCTACTCTGAATCTGTCGTGTATTTCCTTGCGTCCGTCAAGGCTGAGCACTACGTTACTCATTTCCTTGTTTGAAAACTCAATAACGTCGTCGTCGATAAGCACGCCGTTAGTAGTCAGGGTAAAGCGGAAGTTCTTGCCTTTTTCCTTCTCAATGCTTCTTGCGTACTCAACGAGCATTTTAACAACGTCGAAGTTAAGAAGAGGCTCACCACCGAAGAAGTCTACCTCAAGATTTCTTCTCGTACCTGAGTTCTCCACAAGAAAGTCAAGCGCGCGTTTACCAACCTCGTAGCTCATTACGGCTCTTTCGCCGTGGTATTTGCCCTGACTTGCAAAGCAGTAGGAGCAATTGAGATTGCAGGTGTGCGCTATGTGCAGACAAAGTGCCTTAACAACGCCTGCGGTCTTCGCCTTAAGCGTATCTGCCATAGGCTCAAAGGTATCGGGCGTAAAGAGCTTGCCCGTGTCGCGCAGCTCGCATATCTGGTCGTAGCACTCCTCAATATCTGTGCGCCTTATATCTTCTGTGCCCTCGTATTTCAAGGCAATTTTATCGATTATATTCTCGCGGCTTTCCTTTTCAAAAAGCTCAATTACGTCGTACGCAACCTCGTCAACGACGTGAACTGCGCCTGAGCATATATCCAATACGATGTTATAGCCGCCGAGCTTGTACTGATGTACCATGATAGTTATCCTTTCAAAAATCACTAAAAAAAGCCGCCACAGCTGTTGACGGCATTTTTATAGGAACAAAATTACTTCTTGTTCTCACACTGCTGGTTAGCAATACCGCAGCTGGTCTTGCAAGCGGACTGGCAAGAGGTCTGGCACTCGCCGCAGCCACCCTTCTTTGCGCTCTCGCAAAGATTCTTAGTTTCAATAGTCTTGATGTGCTTCATAATGAACACCTCCAATAGTTTATTTGCATGTGACTATTGTATCACATATTTTTTAAAAATGCAATATCTATTGAAATATTTTTTGAAAAATGATAAATATTTGTTTTTGCGAATGCGCTCCGTCAATTCTTTTTCAGTTGCGTCCGTTTTCTTACGCTGTGTTGACGGTACTTAAAACCTACACAAATTTATTACGGGGCACCGTATACACCGTATACGTGATTTGGATTGTAAAGCACGCCGACGTATACAGCTGAATCCGGCACTGATACGTATACGTCCGTCAATCCGACGGTTAAATTTCCGCCGCCGACACATATATCGTTTTCATCATAGAAGAAATAACTCCAAGCTACAGACTTATATTCCTCGGAAAAGGCAAAGCGCAAGCCGTTTAGATTTTCAACGTTTATCAGCGTATATGAGGCATAGTCGAGCTCTTTTTCTATAAAGTGTCGGCTTTCCAAATCATAAGTGCATACTTTTCCGTGATTTTCCACCGTATCGGTGAAGAGATTTGTGTATTCGATTTTTTCCTTCTTACTGCAAAGTGTACAGCCGTTCCAATAATAAGTCGGATGGTAGTTTTGCTTTATGAACTGTGCAATGGCAGGGCCCAATATCTCGCTGGTAAACTCCTGTGTCGCATGGGTATAATCGTAAGTATCCTTTAAATAATTGAAGGGCAAGGTGTTATACACGTCCATACAGTCAATCCCTTGCTTTTCGCACACCTCTTTCATGGCATCGTTGAATGATTTCCAAGAATCTCTGTTATCATTTACGTATCCGTCGTAATAGTTAAATCCGGTCATCAGGAAAATATAAGAATCGGGATACGTCTTTTTTAAGGATTCAAGCAAAAAGTTAAGTGCACCGTAGAATGTGGTAACATCGTTGTCGTCTATGTCACCAAGCGGTAAATCCACACCAAAGTCGTTAAGACCGCCGCATACGCAGATTATGTCTGCACTCTCCATATCGGCGTATCTGAATACCATAGGATTGTGATTGTAATCATCGGGCAGATACGGGTGGTCGCAGGTGCAATTTTCCTTATAGCCGAGGGTAGACCATGAGATGCCGTAATTATAGACTTCATTTAGTCCAAGGATTTCTGTTACTACGTCAGGATAGGACTTTTCAATGCCTGCGCCCATAGTGGTGCTGCTGCCCAGTGCGGACATTGACATGCCTGTAAATCCTGTCAGCTCCTGCCACTGATGCTCGTGCTCAAAGCCGCATAATTCGCAGATGCCGACGTCGTTGAATGTGTGTTTGTTGGGATATGTAAACTTTTCTTTGCAAATATCACAATAAAGCCAATGATAATCGGCATCTTTTTGATACGCAATGAATTCGTGATTGCAATTTGTACCTGCGTAGAGATTTGTGAGCATCGATATCATTCTGTTCTGTAATTGCTCCGCTGTGCCGCGTGCGTACTGGCAGGAATAGACCTCGTACCCACCGACGTCATAGGCATAATCGGCGGCAATATAACCGTAGCGTCCGTTGGAGTAGCCCATAACGAAGGTCAGGTCAAATGGCGACTGAGCCTTTATATTTGCTCCGTTTTTTGCGAACATTTCGTAAGGCGCTGTGGCAAATCCAATATTGCCGATGCTCACTGCGCTTACGGTGATGTCGTTATACAATCCGTCTTTATAGCGATGTACTATAGAAACCGCCTCGTAGACGTTTTCTATGCCGTATTCTTCACACTTTGCCTTGTACTCTTCTGTCTTGTAGGCGTAATACAAAAGATGAATTTCCGATGCTTTATCTACTAAGTGGTCGTCGGCATGGTTTATTTCAGCACCGAGCGTGATAATTGCTGAATCTATGTTACTGACTATTTTCTTCGTTTTCAGCTTCCAAAGATTACCCATTACCGCCCGTGCAAGCTTTTCACCGTAAAAATCCTTCTTATATTTATTCTCTGTGTTTTTCTCGGTCATATACGGACTAACGTCCGCGCATGCGCCCATTTGTAAAGATACATTTACATTAAGCTTGCTTTCAATATAATCGCGAAAAACACCGACGTAGTCGCTGGAGCAAGAAAGGTTAAGAGTGCTTGATATAGTATCGCAATGCGCCGCCCAGTTAACTAAGAGCACGTCTTTATTACTTTTGCGCTTAAAGAGAGCCACGGGCACGCTTTCGTCAATTGTTGCTTGCTCGTCTTCTCGTCTAATATAGCTGAGATTTGAGACCGTTATTTCTCCCGTGCGTAATTTAGTACAAAGCGAAAGATCATCTATTGCTGATTTACCGGCATCAACCAGCCAATTGATAAGCAGCTCAGTATATATTCCGGATTCCTCCATTGTTGACGCTGTTTCCGGGGAAGTATGGTTATGTGTGCAGTTGAGAATAATATTGTTGCGTGGAACTTGGGTTTGCTCTGAAATTGCGTTCAGTGCCTCATCGACAGTGCTCTCCGAAAGTCCGATGGAGTCAATCGAATAAACGAGCGCTCTGTCGCCCTCCTCATCCTCAAATGCGGTGCAGGTTGCGAAAATATCCGACTCGATTGATTCGCATATTCTTAATCCTGCATATCCGCCGAGCGGAACGGGAATGATATCGCCGTTTTCATCAATTGGGGATATATTCACTTTTGCAAAGCCGACCAGCAAGACTTCTTGCTCTGATATATGAGCGTACCCGACAAATGCGAGTAAGCACAGTAAGACAAGTAATATAATGATTGCTATTATGACACGTTTCATATATTGTTTCCTCATCGTTTGTCATTTCATTGGTAATTATAAATCAAAATCCCCAAAATTTTTTTAACCATATACAGCATCATAAAATGCTTAAAACTTCTCAATAAATCGTGTGTTGGGATAAACCGGCGTTCCGTCAAAATCCCAAAACATTACATTACTCATAACCCCTCTGCAGAGCATTTGAATGACATAATAATAAATCCAAAAGTTTCTTCCGGATTATTATAACATAAGTTTGATAGCTTGTAAAGAGTTTAGTACATA
>JAZQRW010000196.1:0-10628 GCA_045629765.1 Eubacteriales bacterium | reverse complement strand
ATGCTAGCAAGCTGACAACGGCTTACTCGAAAAAGAACGAACCAGATCCTTGTCGGTGACAAGGAGGCTGACCGAAGACGTTTCCCCCACCAACAAAAAAGGACACCGAAATGGTGTCCTTTTTTGTTGGTGGGGGAAGCTGGATTCGGACCAGCGAAGTCAGTGACAACAGATTTACAGTCTGCCCCCTTTGGCCGCTCGGGAATTCCCCCCTATAATGGAGCTGGTGATCGGAGTCGAACCAACAACCTGCTGATTACAAATCAGCTGCTCTGCCATTGAGCCACACCAGCAATCTCGAACAGTTGATATTATAGCAGAAAGGTTTTTATTTGTCAATACCTTTTTTGAAATTTTTTGTTTTTTTTATAAAATGTTGCAATATTAAAAAATGACTTGACAAAAATGTGTATTTATGATATAATCTTACAGGTTAAAACGTAGGGGTATAGCCAAGCGGTAAGGCAAGGGACTTTGACTCCCTCACTCGTAGGTCCGAATCCTGCTACCCCTGCCAAATAAAAATCCGTGTTCGTTTCAGTATGAATGCGGTTTTTTTGTTTGTATCATTCATTATTCATTACTGCAATCGCCACCCGTGTGGTGCCTTTTTTATTATAAAGGTTGAAAAGCGATGAGCTTTATGATATAATGGATAAAAAACCATATAGAGGAAATGAAAAATCATGAAACTCAACTCTTTAAGAGAGAAAATACGAAATAATGAGAAAATTTTAGGTACGTTGGTTTGCCTTAGTGACCCATGCCTTTGTGAGATTATAGGCAACGTTGGATACGATTGCGTCTGGATTGACACCGAGCATACCTATGTAAGCTATAAGGATGTATTGTGTCACCTAAACGGCGCACGTTCATCGGGTATATCTACACTTGTCAGATTGCCGCAAAATGACCTTACCGCCACCAAGAAGATACTTGAAATGGGGCCTGACGGCGTTATTTTTCCAATGGTAAGGAGCCTTGCCGAGTTTAATTCACTTATGGAAATGACGCTCTATCCGCCTAACGGCACACGTGGCTTTGGGCCGATGCGTGCGATTGATTATTGTGCCGGCAAGGCGGTTGATTACGTTCAGCGTGATAGTCTCGACCTTTGCCGATTTGTGCAGATTGAGAGTGTGTCGATGATTGACGAACTCCCTGAGATTGCAAAAAATCAATTTGTTGACGGTTTTATTTTTGGTCCTAACGATTTGTCGGGTGCGGTTGGCGAATTCTTGAATGTGTTTGGCGAGAAGACCGTGAATGAAATTAAGCGCGCGACCGAAATTGCAAGAAAGCACGGCAAGAAGGTTGGCGTTGCGTGTGGCGCGAGCCGTGAAACATTGAATTTTTGGTCGCAATTCGACTTTGATATAGTTTTTGCGGGCGGAGATTGGAATTTCATATACGATAAGGCTAAAGAAACGCTTGATTTAATGAAAAATGTCGAGAAATAACCCATCACTCACGCGCTTTTAAATCAATAATAGGTAGAGAAATGAAAGTCAAAAAGCCATATTCAAGAATTTATATTGAAATTACAAATATTTGCAATAGAAATTGCTCGTTTTGCCCCGGTACTGTGCGTTCGCCAAGGCGTATGAGCGAGGCGGAGTTTGAGGTAATTACCGATAAGATTACGCATCTTACCGATTATGTCTATTTGCACGTTATGGGTGAGCCGCTGACACACCCTGAGCTTTCACGTTTTATTGAAATCGGCAAGAGCAAGGGCTTAAAGGTTGCAATCACGACTAACGGCACGCTGCTTGATAGGCGCGGAGATGAGATTATCTCTAGTGGAGCTTATAAGGTCAATATATCCGTACATAGCTTCGAGGATGGCGCGCGTGAGGATTACCTGAGATACGTTGAGGATATTATGGACTTTGCCGACAGTGCTTCGGCATCAGGGGTGCTTACAGTGCTACGCCTTTGGAATAAGGGTTACGATAAGGGTCGCAACATCGATACGCTCGCTATGCTCAAGGAGCGCTTTAGCGAAGAATGGGTATGGGGCGCAAACGGAGCGAGGATAAGGAACAAGCTGCACCTTGAATACGGAGAGAGATTTGAGTGGCCCGATAGGCAAAACGAGGTAATTTCCGACACGGTATTCTGCTACGGTCTTGGCGACCATTTTGGAATTTTGGTTGACGGCACGGTAGTGCCTTGCTGCCTTGACCGTGAGGGCGTGGTTAATCTTGGCAACGCTTTTGATGGCAATATTGACGATATTCTATCTTCTGAAAGAAGCGTAAATATCCGCGAGGGTTTTAAAAACAAATGCGCCATAGAGGAGCTATGTAAGAAGTGCGCTTACGCAAGAAGATTTAAAATTTAGAAAAAATGTAAAGTAAAGTGTGCATATAAATAGATATTTGTTATCTAAAAGGTTTGAAAGGTGTCAAAATGTTTAGAATGAATTTGACCCACGGAGTAAAATATATAATCGATTCGTTGTGTAACGCAGGGTACGAGGCGTACGTGGTAGGCGGTGCTGTGAGAAACGGTATGCTTGGGCGCACGATAGACGACTATGATATTACGACTTCAGCAAGTCCCGTGGAAATAAAGAGTGTGTTCAACTCGCTCCGCACGGTAGATACCGGTATAAAGCACGGCACCGTTACTGTAATTTACGAAGGTGTGCTCTACGAGATTACCACCTACCGCCTTGACGGTGAGTACGGAGACAACCGACACCCAATGAGCGTTGAATTTACGAGAAATCTTAATGACGATTTAGCAAGGCGCGATTTTACCGTCAACGCTATGTGCTATAACGATAGGTCCGGTATTGTTGATTTGTACGGCGGTGTGCAGGATTTAGATAGCAGGATTATACGCACAGTGGGTGATGCTAAGACAAGGTTTTTGGAAGATGCTTTACGCATTTTGCGCGCGCTTCGCTTTGCCTCGGTCTTAGACTTTGAGATTGAAAGTGAAACCTCGGAGGCTATCCTTGCGCAGTATCGACTGCTTGCTAACGTGTCTTGCGAGCGCGTGCTTGTTGAACTAAAAAAACTGCTCGCAGGTGTAGGCGCGCACAGAATTATAGAGGAATATGCAGAGGTCATCAGATTTATTTTACCTGAGCTTGACAGGGTAACATTACCCGACAAAGAGCGTTTTGCGCGAGCTGAGTGGCAGACGCGTTTGTGTTCTTTATTTATACTAGGCTCGGAGAAATCCTTCGATGCGCTGGATGGTGCGCTCTTAAGACTCCGCTCGGACAATAAGACGAGGACACTTTTTAAAGACGCAATAAATGCGTATTTTGATGTAAAATTTGACACGGTGAGCGCTATATTGCGCGGGCTTATGCGATTTGGCGAGCAGGCAATTACTCTTTGCACTGATATTATATGCCTAATAGATGGCACGGATGCTGCCTTACACGCTCTTTCAGACACTCTTTCGAGTAGTCCTGTTTATCGCATACGCGACCTTGCCGTTGACGGTACTGATATGTGCTCATTGGGGTATAGCGGTGCAGAAATCGGCACGGCGCTTGAACGCGCCCTCATCGCCGTAATTGACGGTGAGTGCGAGAATTCGCACATGGCGCTGCTTGATTATTTAAGCAAATAACTCGCACGGGTATTCTCGGGGCAAGAGGTGAATTTATTTCATATAATGGTAACAAAAACCTTTTTTGGAGGCTGTTTACAGTGGATTGTGCTGTGGTTTTTGTTGCTAATATACCCTTTTACGTTTACTATAATTATTCGTCTTTACCAAACACTGCGCCGCGTTACAGAACGCTTGTCGTAAGGGATAACGGCGAGGTAATGACGCTTACTTGTCAAGATGCTCAAGGTGCAGAGGTAATGCCTTACCCCGAGTATATTCTCGCTCTTTTTACTTACTTGTTTGAGGTGCGAGGCAGATATAAAAAGCATATGAATATTCAGTGTATTGACGGTGTGCATTTTTACGCGTTTTATGTCGATGCGTCACATAAATATGGCGTCAATGTCGATTTTAGTAAAGAAATATTGACATATAGAACAAAAACATCGGATTTCACTGAGTTTGATGTCGCTGATTACTTTGGGTATGACGCAATAAGACTTCTTAATGTCAATAATTTGGATTGCTTTTCGCCGACTGTTTTAGCGCATCTTAGATTTTTGCGCTCGGGAAAAAATTGTCAAAGAGCAGTTGCCTTTTCTCATATGGGTGCGCTTAGGCTTTTGAGCGACCCCGAGAGTGATTTGTTAGCCGAGACGTTAGTTGCGGCTTTGCTTTATCTCACAAAATACAGTAAAAATCCTCCCTCATCAATTACATTATATCCCTCTGAGGTCAGACTTTTTGAAGGAATACCAATTTATTATGCATATTCCGTGGCAGCCATCTCGCTCGATGGTACTGTCAAAATACCTAAATTACTATAAAATTCAAAAGCATAGGAAGAAGAAAGATATATGGCGTTTGATGCATGTATGATGCGAAGTGTGCTTTGGGAGTTTTCTAAAGAATTTCCGGAGGCTAAAATTGAAAAGGTGTTGCAACCGCAAAATGATGAAATTGCCTTTGTCGTGCATTACGGGAAGAGCTCGCGCAGGCTCGTTTTTAACGTTGGCCCTAATGCGCCAAGACTCCAGCTATCCGATATAACTAAGGAAAATCCGCTTCAAGCACCAATGTTCTGTATGCTTCTTCGCAAGCATCTTTTAGGTGCAAAAATTGTCGGGGTTAGTCAGCCCGGATTTGACCGTATTGCTGATTTCACAATTCAAGCGTATGACGAGATGGGATATCAGACGACCAAGCACGTAATTTGCGAAATAATGGGCAAATATGCAAACCTTATTTTACTTGATGGCGATTATAAGATAATTTCTGCCCTCAAAGTGATTGATTTTGCATCGAGTAGCGTCAGACAAGTTCTCCCCGGTCTTAAGTATCAGATACCTGTAATGCCGGCAAAAATAATACCTATGGAGGCAACGAGAAGCGATTTTGACAACGCTCTTTCCGCATTCGATACTTCGAAAACTGCCGAGAAATTTATCACGGGTACGTATTCGGGCATTGCTACTCAGGTAGCACGTGAGCTCGTTTTTAGAACGGCAGGTCAGCTCGACGTGCCGATTTCCGAGATAGACACTGAGAAGCTATACGAGGTTATTGCCACTTGGCAAGGTGGGCTTATAAACCACATTTACCGCCCTACGATGGCACTTGATAAGAGTGGAAAGCCTGTTGATTACTCCTATATGCAAATAGGATATTTAGGTGATGCCGTTGCTTACCGTGAGTTTGACAGCTTTTCTTCCATGATGGATTCGTATTTCGGTGAGCGCGACAGACTTGAGCGCATACGACAGCGTGCGCACGATATTATAACGCTTGTCAACAATGCTGAGGCGAGGACGCACCGCAAGCTTGCCATTCAGCGTGAGGCGCTTCTTTCGGCTGAGCGTGCTGAGGAGTACAAGAGGCGCGGCGAGCTTATAACCGCTAACATTTATCGCTTAGAGCGCGGTATGACTTCTTTCGAAACAATTGACTATTACGACGAATCAGCTCCGACTGTGACGATTGAGCTGGATAACCGTCTTTCTCCGTCTGCAAACGCGCAAAGATTCTTTAAGCTATACAACAAGGCTAAGACGGCGAAGATTGTTCTTAGCGAGCAGATTAAGACTTGGGAGAGTGAGCTAAAGTATCTTGAAACGGTACGAGGCTTTATTGAAAGGAGCGAATGCGAGGACGACCTTGCCGAAATTCGTGACGAGCTTTATAATAGCGGATATGCTTCTCGTATGAAGGGATATAAGTCCCCTCGTAAGATAAAATCTGCCCCCTATACATTTAAGACAACGGGCGGATTTACGCTCCTTGTGGGTAAAAACAATATTCAGAATGATAAATTGACCTTCAAAACGGCGTCGAAGGACGATTTGTGGTTCCACACTAAGGATATTCCGGGCTCGCATGTTATTCTGATTACCGACGGCGAGGAGCCGAGTGACCTCGATTACACCGAGGCGTGTCAGGTGGCGGCATATTATTCACAGGCTAAGGGCGACAACGTTGCCGTAGACTACACTAGGGTGAAGAACATAAAGAAGCCGCAGGGCGCAAAGCCGGGCTTCGTAATCTATAAAACCAATTATACAGCGTACGTTGACCGTAAGTCCGGGGAGGAGATAGGAAATGGTTAATCTTACCGACCTTCATAAGCATTTTATACTAGAGCATCTCGGTGCAGGTGATGTAGCCGTAGATTTTACGATGGGTAACGGCAACGATACTTTGTTTCTATCAACTACCGTCGGCGAGGAAGGCAAGGTTTACGCTTTCGATATTCAGCCTCTCGCGCTTGAGTCAACGCGTGCTCATCTTACCGAGTGCGGCGCACCTAAGAATTATACCCTTATTTGCGACTCGCATCATAACGTAAGGAACTACGTAACCGAGCCTATCAAGGCGGGAATTTTCAACCTCGGGTATCTTCCCAGAAGTGGAAATAAGGCAAAGACTACGATGCGTGAAACGACTATGCCTGCGGTGCGGGCGGCGCTTGAATTGCTCGCTCCGGACGGGGTTTTAATAGTTGCGATTTACCCCGGACACGAGGAGGGCGCGCTTGAGGGTGATATGCTAAGAGAGTATTTCAAGACACTATCAAAGTACAGAATTTGCCCCTCGGAATTTAGAATTTTAAATTCTCCTGATTCTCCGTACTTCTTCTTGATTGAGAAAAGTCCTAGAGCAAAATTTGGCGAGATATAGCCGAAAATATAACAAAACAAAGAAAAAGCTCCTTAATGGTACATTTTGTAGCCACTAAGGAGTTTTTATATTTTTCAGTTAATTTGTAAAATTCATATAGTTCAACCACTTAATCATCAGCTCGTTCCAGCTTCTTGCGTGCTTGCCGATTTTCTCGTCCTCTTGGCGAAGTGCGATAGTCGAGTCGTTGGCAAGTCCAAGACCGTGCTTACCGTCGGGGAACATGTGCATTTCACAGCTGACGTCAAGCTCCTTGAGTCTGATTGCATAGTTAAGCGTGTTCGTAACGTTTACAATATCGTCACGCATAGTATGCCACGCAAATACGGGAGGAGTGTTCTCGTCTGCAAGCACCGTAGGAGTGTATGCGTCGTAATTTGGCAAATCGCCGAGTAGATTTTCATAAGAGCCGAGATGTCCTACCGTATCAATTACGGGATAGCAGAGAATTTGTCCGTTGGGGATAGGGCTGATGTCGTCGATTTCGTCGACGCCCTCACCATCGATTTTCTCCTTGTAGGTGCTTACGAAAGCCGCAAGGTGTCCACCCGCACTTGAGCCCATTACCAAGATTTTATCCTTGTTAATTCCAAGCTCCTTTGCGTGATAACGTATAACCCTCATTGCGCGTCTTGCGTCAAGTAGAGGAACAGGGAACTTATAAGGCGCGACACGGTAGTCGAGCACAAAGGCGTCAAGTCCATGCTCGTTAAGATACTCAGCGTATTCTATGCCTTCGTAGCCCATCATAACCGAGCCGTAGCCTCCGCCGGGGAAGATGAGAACGCAGCCCTTGTTCTCGCTTTTTTTATTTGTAGCATAGTAATGTAAAGTAGGGGATTTCTTTCCCTCTATCATAAGCGGTGGGTTATCCCACAGTTTTAATGTCGTAGCCATTGTTTACCTCAAAAAATCCATGTATTTTAACCATTTTTCAAATAGTGCAACCCAGCTGTGCACGTGCCTTTGAATATCGTCGTCGCCCGTCGCCATAACAAGACTGTGCTTGCCGTCGGGGTATATATGCATTTCACAGCTGATATCGTGCGTCTTAAGCGCCTTTGCATAGTGGAGCGTGTTGATTACGTTAACCGACCCGTCACGCATAGTGTGCCACATAAACGCCTTGGGAGTCTTTTCGCTCACGATTAGGCTTGGCATAAATTCCTCAAAGCGAGATTCGTCACCGCCTGTGAAATTCATAAACGAGCGTATGTGACCCATAGGCTCAATTACGGGGTATGAGAGTGCCTGTCCGTTTGGGAGATAGTCAATATTGTCTATCTCGTCAACACCTTCACCGTCAATTGCTTCAAAGTAGGTTGAAAGAAGCGCTGCCAAATGACCGCCTGCGCTCGAGCCCATTACCAAGATTTTATCCTCGTTAATTCCAAGCTCCTTTGCGTGATAACGTATAACTCTCATCGCGCGCCTTGCATCAAGCAGGGGGACGGGGAACTGATACGGCTTTACACGGTAGTCGAGAATAAACGCGTCAAAACCGTGCTCGTTGAAGAATGGCACGTAGCCCATTCCCTCGTGGTTTACGCACACGTTTTCATATCCGCCGCCGGCAAGAATTAAAACGCAGCTTCTAAAATCGTTTTTCTTCTCAGCGGGAAAATACTTGAGTGTCGGTGATTTATTGCCATCCTGCAGAAAGGGCGGTGTTTCCCAGAGCCTAATCGTCTTTTCCATCATCGATTACCTCGTAGAAATCATTCTTGAATTTATATCTTAGCATAGCATCACAAATGAATACGCTTACGACGAAAAGCGCGATAATTAGTAGGTAACTGAATATAATAGTCAGCGTTTCTTCGAGATTGATTGAATACCAAAACTCAATAAGAAAGCTTGCCGTACCGTATATCTCGGTGGCAATACGGAAAATCATCTCGCAAAGGCAGATAAGGAACAGTAAATATCCGATACCGCCTTTGAGATTGAGTTTTTCGGTATATACCGTGCGAAGAGCAATTTTTTCTCTTGCTGTTCCGTGGGCTTTGTCAAATCGCACGCACAGATACGCAACAAGAAACAGAAGCAGAGAATGCGCAGTAATTTCAATCATCGATACCAAGGTGGCAAGCATAGCATATCCTAATGCTTCGGGGGTGCTAAAGCCTATTTCCACGTGGTAAACATAGTAATAGGGATACGTATAAAATATAACGGACGTAGAAAGAATTGAGGCGCATATCAGCCATTTTCTACCATTGCATTTGCCGTACAGTAATAACGCAATCGATGCAATAATTACCGGCAAAAGAAAATCACAGCACTTTGATGCGGCGATATGAAGGTAATAAAACGCGGTTATCAGCGATTCCGCGCCCGATTCAGTGGTTAGATTATACCACGTATGATAGCAGGCGTAGGTGACTAAATTCATAATCGCCAGTATCCAAAAGCTGCGACTTACGGATTTTCTGTAATCAAAAAACATACTATTTCCTTATTTAGTAATCTTTCATAATATTTTAGCATAAAGTGGATAGCTCTTCAAGGGCTAATATAGATAAATATGTAGGAGTAAAATTATGCATACTATACAAAGCAATGAGCCGAATATAGAACAAACCGACAGATTGTTCAGTATATTGCCCGACGCTTCGGGCAGAGGAAAATTGACAGAAATCATCAAGGAAAATAATGGTGAGCTCGAGCTTATAACACTGGGCAGAAGCATTCTTTCACGGCCGATTGAAGCTATGAAAATAGGAAAGGGTGAGAAGAAAATATGTATTTTTGCCTCTCATCACGCTACGGAAAATATAACGGTGAATATCGCGTTTTTAATAGGGCTTTATCTTTCAAAGCCTGCACTGTCAGCGTCATTGCAATCGGCAAATATACCGTTGATTTTGAATAAGTATACTTATTACGTTGTCCCGTGTGTTAACCCCGATGGTGTAGAGCTTTATTTCCATGGTGCAGACGAAAATTTGCTTCGTGAGAGGCAGATAAGAATGAGCGGTGGAGATTTTTCCTCTTGGCAGGCTAACGCAAGAGGTGTAGATTTGAATTATAACTACGGTTATCGTTTTGAAGAGCGTAAGGCTTATGAAAATGAGCGAGGAATTAAAGCGGGGAAGGAAATGTATGCAGGTCAGTATGAGGAGAGTGAGCCTGAGTGCCGCAGCGTTGCGAATTTTATTCGATTGATAAATCCGTACGCGGTTGTTTCGCTCGGCGCGGATGGCGATGGACTTTACTATGCGCCGAAGGAGGCACGCACCGAGAGGATTGCCACACGTATAGTCAAAGCAACCGCCTGCGGTTTTAATACGGCACGGGACACCGAGGATTACGCAGGGCTTTACAATTACACGGGTGCGCTTGGTATTCCGTCGTTCGACCTCAAGGTAGGAAAGAGCAAATTTCCTCTTTCTAAAGCGGACGTGCGACGGGTAGCGGACGTTGTCGCAAGGGGGATAATTTTGCTCCCAACCTATCTTTAAATGTTAACAAATTGTTAAAAGTGATGAAAGTGACAGACAAAACTTGACAACGCGCAAAAGATATGATATTATATAACACGCGTGTAATGCGCAAAAAATTCAATTCGCACATAGCGAGTGGGAGCTATACCGGTGCTCTATGAGTCGTATAGCTGTGTCGCTATGGTGGAAAAAACCAAGGAGGAACATAAAATGTTCGATATTTCAATCAAGCAGTTGCTTGAAGCAGGCGTTCACTTCGGTCACCCTACAAAGAAGTGGAACCCAAAGATGGCTGAGTACATCTTTACTCAGAGAAACGGTATTCACATCGTAGATCTTCAGAAGACCGTTAAGAAGTTTGAAGAGGCTTACAACTACGTAGCAGAGATGGCCCAGGAGGGCGGCACGATCCTCTTCGTTGGTACCAAG
>JAZQRW010000195.1:0-5868 GCA_045629765.1 Eubacteriales bacterium | reverse complement strand
TCAAGGAGAAGAGTTACCATACCTCTGAGCATAGCACGACGCTGTGCAGTTGTTCTGCCTAGCTTTCTATTTCTCATTGTTCGTCTTCCTCCTAATTAATCTTCTTCTTTCTTCAGGCTAAGACCCAAAGAATTCAGCTTTTGGATTACTTCCTCAAGTGACTTACGACCAAGGTTACGAACCTTAATCATATCCTCTTCAGTGCGGTTAATCAAATCCTCGACCGTATCGATACTAGCGCGCTTCAAGCAATTGAAGCTACGAACAGATAGGTCAAGCTCCTCAATGGTCATCTCCAGGACTTTTTCCTTCTTCACTTCGGGTCTTTCAACAAGAATTTCAACATTCTTTGCTTCATCAGACATATCTACGAAGAGCTTGAGGTGCTCGTTGAGAACCTTGGCTGCGAGTGATACCGCTTCCTTAGCTGTTATAGTTCCGTTTGTCAGAACCTTCATTGTGAGTTTATCGTAGTCTGTAATGTTACCTACTCTGGTATTCTCTACATTTACCTCTACCTTATACACGGGTGTAAAGATAGAATCAATGAAGATAAGACCGATAGGAGCACCCATATTTGTACCTGCGTTGGCAAGGTAGTTCTGCTTATTCGCTTCGGAAAGATTGTATCCACGTCCTTTATCAAACGTGATTTCCATATAGAAACGAGTGTTGTCACTTACCGTGCAGATATGATGCTTAGGGTTGAGAATTTCAATCTCAGCATCGGGAATTATATCACCTGCTGTAACATTGTAAGGACCTGTTACATCGATAACAACAGTCTTAGGCTCATCGCACATAAGCTTAGCAACGATACCCTTAACGTTGATAACGATTTCCGGAACATCCTCTTTAACACCGTTGCAAGAAGAGATCTCGTGAAGCACGCCATCAATCTTAATGCTGGTTGCTGCATAACCGGGAATAGTGGAAAGAAGAACTCTGCGAAGTGAGTTACCGATTGTAATACCGTATCCGGAAACAAGCGGGTCAACTACAAATACAGCCTCTCTACCGTCCTCTGTTAAGTCAGTAGTGGTGATATTAAATTTCTCCATTTCTTTCATCTTAACGTTTACCTCCTGTTTTAATCAATTTATAAAATACAAAACTTGAAACCATTGAGAATGAAAGCATAGCTTCCAAACTCAACTATTACGGTTTCGGAGGGATTACTTAGAATAGAGCTCAACGATAAGCTGCTCTTCGAACTCGAAGTCGATATCTTCTCTTGCAGGAAGAGTAACAACCTTAGTTGCGAGATTAGCTACATCATTCTCAAGCCACTTTGGAGCAGTAGCAGTAGCGAAGTTCTCAGCAAGAGCCTTGATCTTTGCATTCTCCTTACTTGTCTCCTTAACAGCGATAACATCGCCTGCCTTAACGAGAATGGAAGGAATGTTTACCTTCTTGCCGTTAAGAGTAAAGTGAGCGTGAAGAACAAGCTGACGAGCTTCCTTTCTGGATGCTGCCATACCCATTCTGTATACTACGTTGTCAAGACGTCTCTCAAGGAGGATAAGGAGGTTAGCACCAGTGATGCCTTCCATCTTTTCAGCCAACTCATAATAGTGTCTGAACTGACCCTCAAGAACACCGTAGTAACGTCTAGCCTTCTGCTTCTCACGAAGCTGCTTGCCGTATTCTCCGACCTTCTTACGAGCTGCGCCGTGCTGACCGGGAGCTGTGCTTCTGTGGTCGAATGCGCACTTGCCGTTTGTACATCTCTCACCCTTGAGGTAGAGCTTAGTACCTTCACGACGGCACATCTTACAGTTAGGACCTGTATATCTTGCCATTTTTCATTTACCTCCCTATTTATTAAACGCGTCTGCGCTTAGGAGGACGACAACCATTGTGAGGAATAGGTGTAACGTCCTTAATCATTGTAATTTCAAGACCTGCGGTTGCAAGCGCACGGATAGCAGACTCTCTGCCGCTTCCCGGGCCTCTTACGAGAACCTCTACTGTCTTCATACCGTGGTCAACAGCAATCTTTGCTGCGTGCTCTGCAGCAGTCTGTGCTGCGTATGGGGTAGACTTCTTAGAACCCTTAAAGCCCATCTCGCCGGAAGTTCCCCATGCAATTGCATTACCGTTTACATCGGTAATTGTAACGATTGTGTTGTTGAAAGTAGAGCGGATATGAGCTACGCCTTTTTCAACGTTCTTACGCTCACGGCGCTTCTTAACAACCTTCTTAGTAACTGCCATGTCTGGTTCTCCTCCTTATTACTTCTTCTTATTAGCGATGGTCTTCTTAGGACCTTTTCTAGTTCTTGCGTTTGTCTTTGTGCGCTGTCCTCTTACAGGAAGATTCTTTCTGTGTCTGATACCGCGGTAGCAGTTGATCTCAACAAGACTCTTGATGTTAAGAGCTACCTCACGACGAAGGTCACCCTCTACATTGTAGTTTGCTTCAATCTCATCACGGAGAGCAGCGATTTCACTCTCGGTAAGGTCCTTTGCACGAGTGTCAGGATTTACGCCGGTCTTAGCGAGAATATCCTGAGAGCTCTTAAGGCCAATACCGTAGATGTATGTGAGCGCGATTTCTACGCGCTTGTTATTGGGAATATCAACACCAGCTATACGAGCCATTTCGATATATACTCCTTTTTGAATTTAATGTCGTCAGATTTGCTTTAAAACCTTATCACAAATTAGCCTTGTCGCTGCTTGTGCTTGGGGTTCTCACAGATGACCATTATCTTACCGTGTCTTTTAATGATCTTGCATTTTTCGCAAATTTTTTTGACGGAAGGCTTAACTTTCATTTTTAAATACCTTTCCTTTTTAAAGTAATTATTACTTTTTTCTCCAAGTGATACGTCCCTTAGAAATGTCATAAGGTGACACCTCAACCGTTACTGTATCGCCTACGAGAATTTTGATATAATTCATACGAAGCTTACCAGAGATTGTTGCCGTAACAATCAATCCGTTAGGAAGCTTTACCTTAAAGACTGTGTTTGGAAGTGCTTCTACAACCAAGCAATCTTCAAATTCAATTAAATCGTTCTTTGACAAGAACAATCCCTCCTCTTAAAACAACCGAGTGGTTTATTTTTCTGAATCAGTTAATATAATCGGGTCTGAGTCCGTGATTGCAATACTGTTTTCATAGTGAGCCGATAGGCTACCGTCTTCAGTTACCACAGTCCAACCGTCCTTTAAAACCTTTACTCCAAATCCACCTGCATTGACCATAGGTTCAATTGCCAGTGTCATACCTGAGTAAAGTCTTGGACCTCTGCCCTCACTACCATAGTTAGGGATTTGCGGGTCCTCATGGAGCTCTGCGCCTACGCCATGTCCGACGTAATCCTTTACAATAGAAAAGCCATTTGAAATGACGAAATTCTCAATCGCGTGTCCTATGTCTCCGATGCGATAACCTACTCTTGCGTATTTCATCGCCTCATAGAAGCTTTTTTCAGTGACGTCAATCAGCCTCAGAGCCTCATCGCTTACCTTGCCGACTGCAAACGTTCTTGCACTGTCGCCATTATAGCCGCGGTAGCGAGCTCCGACATCAACCTTAACGATATCTCCGTCTTTAATAATAGTCTTACTAGACGGTATTCCGTGTATGACCTCATTGTTTATAGATATGCAAGCTGCTCCTGGGAATCCACCGTATCCAAGGAATGATGGCTCTGCGCCGCATTTTTCAATATAGCGACGAACCTTTGTATCAACCTCTTTTGTGGATACACCCACTCGAATTGCATCCCGCGCTACAAGAAGCGCCTCGGCTGTAATTCTACCCGCCTGCCTCATCAGCATAAGCTGTTCTGAATTTTTAATAATAACCATATTAAACTTTCTTAGCACTAGCTGCAAACTAAAAGGATGAGTTTTGTCCGCAGTCCGATCTTTATACGCTAAGCAATAAGCTTAGCACAATAAACCCCGTCTCTACTGAGTGCTAAGCACTGCAGTAGATCAGGAATATTATTGGTTTAACAACTACTAAAGCCTCTTATTAGTTAAGGAAGCCCTTGTAGTTACGCATTGTGAGCTGTGCCTCAAGCTCTCTGAATGTCTCAAGAGCAACACCAACAACGATGATAAGCGATGTACCACCGAAGGTGAATGTTGAAGCAAGGGACGACGCTCTCTGAGCTGCTACCTCAGCAAACGTATATCCATTGTTGTAAATCTGATAGTAGACAAAGTCCATATCAGACCAACCCTCTGTTGTACCGTTGATGATCCACTCAAAGATAGGATCAACAATGTGTGAACCTGTAATAACAGGAAGCACTGCGATTACACTAAGGAAGAGAGCACCGGCAAGAGTAATCTTGTTAAGTATCTTTCTGATGTAATCGGATGTAGGTCTACCCTGACGGATGCCGGGGATAGCACCACCCTGCTTCTTGAGGTTGTTAGCAACATCAATAGGATCAAACGTAATCTGAGTGTAGAAGTATGCAAAAGCAATGATAAGAACGAAGAGTGACAGAGGATAAATAATACCATCCTGTCCGATAGCTCTGGATACTCCGCCCCAGAAGCCCTTAGTCTCATTCGTTACGTTGCAAAGTGCAAGGATAGTCGGTACCAAAGATACGATTGAGCTTGCAAAAATTACAGGCATAACGCCGGTCATGTTAAGCTTAATGGGAAGATTGGAGTTCTGACCGCCGTACATCTTACGACCTACGACACGCTTAGCATACTGAATTGGAATTCTTCTCTCTGAGCCCGTGATATAAACAACGAACACAACGAGTGCAATTGCAATTACAGCGTAAAGAACGAACATAATCATAGAAACGATTGTATAAGCTGCCGGCTGTGTATAGTTGAATGTATCACCTATTACATCGATAAGGCCGTAAACCTGTGAGGGCAACGTAGAAACGATATTTGCAAAGAGTATGATCGAAATACCGTTACCGATTCCATGCTCGTTAATTCTTTCAGCGAGCCACATAACAAGTGCAGCACCTGCACAGTAGCAAGCTATAATTACAACAGCGTAAATCCATGCCGTTGCTTCATTCTGAGAAGGGTCTGCAGCAGGCATAAGCGCGCTTTGACCACTCTTACCCTTAAGAAGGAAGTAGTAACCAATTGCTGTTACAATAGCAAGGATAACAGTTACAATTCTTGTGATAAAGCCCATCTTCTTCTTGTCGTTCTTCGCAATTTCACCAAGTGAATTTGGGAATACAACAGCGAGAAGCTGGATAATAATTGATGCGTTGATATAAGGTGATACGCCAAGTGCAAACAGTGTTGCATTACCAAGAGATCCACCAGATAACAAATTCATGTATTCGAGAATAGTACCATTGAAAGAACTCTGGAAACTGCTTGCATCGACAAAAGGAACGGGAACTACAGTACCAATACGATAAAGTAATACAATAAAGAGAGTAAAGAGAATCTTTGTTTTGAGTTCTTTAGTTCTCCATGCGTTCTTAAGTGTCTGAAGCATTTATACCACCTCAGTCTTTCCACCTACCGACTCAATCTTTTCCTTAGCGTTAGCTGAGAAGATTGTTGCCTTTACAGTGAGTTTCTTAGTGAGGTCACCCTCACCGAGAATCTTAACACCATCGCAAGCGGTGTTAACGATTCCTGCTGCAAGAAGAGCAGCAATGTCAACTACATCACCGTCGTTGAACTTGTTGAGAAGTGCAACGTTTACTGTCGCATACTTCTTAGCAAAACGACTGTTGTTAAAGCCTCTCTTAGGAAGCTTTCTGTAGAGGGGAAGCTGACCACCCTCAAATCCAGGTCTTACGCCACCGCCAGAACGAGCATTCTGACCCTTGTGACCCTTACCTGCTGTCTTTCCGTTGCCGGAACCTGCGCCTCTACCCTTACGGAAGCCCTCCTTAACGGAGC
>JAZQRW010000194.1:0-12869 GCA_045629765.1 Eubacteriales bacterium | reverse complement strand
TAGTATCAGTTTCACGCACAGCGTCACCGCCGCAGTGTGGACACTTGCACTTAACCCAATCAGTCATAAGAGAGAGTGGTGACTCACCGTTCTCGGTAGGCTCGTAGGACTCAACCTCGGGAAGCTCTAAAGGAAGCTCTTCCTCGGGAATTGCTACCCAACCGCACTTCTCACAGTTAACTACCGGAATGGGCTCACCCCAATATCTCTGACGTGAAAATACCCAGTCACGAAGCTTAAAATTAACCTTTTCTTCACCAAGTCCGTTGCTCTCAAGGAACTCAATCATGCGGCGCTTAGCATCAGCAACCTCAAGGCCGTCAAGGAAGCCGGAGTTAACAAGCTTGCCTGTCGCAACGTCGGTAAATGCCTCGTTCTGAACGTCACCGCCTGCTACAACCTCTATAATCGGAAGGTTGAATTTCTTGGCGAAATCCCAGTCACGCTCGTCGTGTGCAGGAACTGCCATAATAGCACCGGTACCGTAGCCTGCAAGAACGTAATCGGAAATGAAAATCGGAATTTCTTTACCATTTGCAGGATTTATTGCCATAACGCCCTGAAGCTTAACACCTGTCTTTTCCTTAACAAGCTCAGTACGCTCAAAATCACTCTTTCTCGCCGCAGCCTGCTTGTAAAGCTCTACCTCGTCGTAATTCTTGATAATGTCCTTATGCTTTTCAACGAAGCTATGCTCGGGAGCTATTACCATATATGTAGCACCAAAGAGTGTATCACATCTGGTAGTATATACGCGGAGCTTGTCACCCGTAGTAGTGCTGAAGTCAATTTCAGCGCCGTTGGACTTACCAATCCAGTTTATCTGCTGAGCCTTAACGCGATCTATAAAATCAAGTCCCTCAAGGCCATTGATAAGCTTATCAGCATACTCGGTAATCTTGAGCATCCACTGACTCTTTACCTTTCTGATAACGGGCGAGGCACATCTTTCGCATACACCGCCGACAACCTCCTCGTTTGCAAGTACTACCTTACACGAAGTACAGAAGTTAACCGCCATCTCCTTCTTATATGCAAGTCCTGCCTTAAAGAGCTGAATGAAAATCCACTGAGTCCACTTGTAATATGACGGATCTGTAGTGTTAATCTCGCGCGACCAGTCAAACGAAAGACCAAGTGACTTAAGCTGAGTCTTAAATCTTGCTACGTTATTCTCCGTAACGATTCTTGGGTGGATTTTATTCTTAATAGCGTAGTTCTCGGTAGGAAGTCCGAAAGCATCCCAGCCCATAGTATAAAGGACGTTGTATCCCTGCATTCTCTTCTTTCTTGATATAATATCAAGCGCAGTGTAAGGTCTTGGATGACCTACGTGGAGTCCCTGTCCTGAGGGATACGGAAATTCTACGAGCGGAAAATACTTGGGGAGCGTAAAATCCTGTTTCGCTTCGAAGGCTTTAGCCTCGTCCCACTTATTTTGCCATTTTTTCTCAATTCTTGGATAATCGTAAAGCATATTTTGTCTTCCTTTAGCTTAATTTATTTCAAATTTTTTGTCAACCTCAGCGATGAGCGGTGTGATATCTACAACGCTCTCCTTAGGTAAATGATTGTCAAAATTATAAAACTCACGTGAGGGCTTATCAAAAACGTTGATTATTACATCGGTATAATCAACCAAAATCCACGCATTTCCACTTCTTCCCTCGGTGTGTTGTGGCGCGACACCTCTTTTTTCAAGCTCGTCTATAACGTTATCCGCGAGTGCTAAAACGTTAGTTGAAGATCGTCCTGTAACATTGATGTAAAAATCAGTCACAGAAGTTATACCGCGAACGTCAAAGAGAGCAACGTTAATTCCCTTCTTTTCAAGAAGAATTTTAACAGCCTCCTCGGCTAGCGTCAAGGAGTCAGCTTGAGCCAAATCAAGTTCATTATTCGTTTGCATCAAAATACCTTTCTCTATCCCGCATTATGACGTACCGTGATTTTCTTCAAGCTTTCATCGTCATAAATTCTCGGAGTGATTTTCTTACTGAAATATATGTCTTTAAATTCAACTGAATCAAAGTTACAAAAAATATTGTTCTTATCAAATTCAGCGTCAAATTTCTTATCATCGTAAAATGACTGCGTTGCATATCGATTTACCGAAAAATACCACAGTCCCGTTTTGCTTTTAACACTACTTCCGGGCAGTGTTAAATACTCAAAGTTCATTTTCTTGATTTTGCCACGATTTTTCAAAGCAATATTGATAATATCACTTGCCTTAAGGCTCGTTAGCATTTCATTTTTGTTATTTAGAACAAGCATCAAGAGCTTAACAATATTCGCAGAACCCTTAACCTTGTTAATTATGGAGCTGACTAATATCTTCTGTACATCGATGCGGGCAAGATCGCCCATAGCATAACCTTTACGATACCTCACAATACCAATTGCTTCGTTACCGCTTAAATGCATTTCCCCTTTACGATACATTATCTCCGAGTCACCGTCACTTATAGTAACGTCAAACGGCATATACACATCAATACCCGAAAGCGCGTCAACAAAGCTAACGAAGGCTTTCGTAGTATAAGCAATATATCCATCAATTTTCAAGTCAAAAGCAGAGCTAAGAATGGACAGGAGCGATGACATAGCTTCTTTATTAGTTGCTCCACTGCTTTTTTTAGAAGCATAAATCTGGTTAATTTTATTCTGAAAGGTACCGACATCAATATAGGTATCACGAGGAATTTGTATTACCGTGGCAGTATTACACCCAGCAATATACTTAACGAGAATCATAACGTCGGTATTTTCACCGGCATCATCAAGTCCCAATATAAGATAGGTGAAATCCCCCTCGCTGCTACAATCTCCAGCGACGCCCGCAGCAGATACGCTAAAGCCGAAATTACACAACAAAAACACCAATAATAGACAGAGAATTTTTTTCATTTTATTCACCTAAAGTTTTTGTTATCTTTAGCGTAAAACAAAACTAAAATCCCTGTCAATTAACACCTGAAAAAGCATTTTTTGTAAGCAAGGTACGTCCGTTTACCTTCATTCCTCTTTCACTCAGGTAATGAATGGTAAAATCAATAATAGCCAAAAATACTTTGTGAAGATAGCTTAAGTTTTGCTCGGTAGTAAAATCAGAATTTAAATCGCCAAACAAAAGCTCCCGCATTTGCTTACAATGCGAATATTCCCTATTCTCTTCTACGTAGTCGGCGACGAAAATAATTTCATCAAAGAGCGATATATCGGGGGCACCAACCGTATGATTAAAGGTCGCACTGAGAATATTCTCGGTTGCGAGATCAGAAAAATCACGCTTTATAACGTACGGCGCCGCAAATGAATGGAGAGCAGGCAAGGTTTCGATATCGTCATCTGTAAGAGAAAAACCGGACTGTTGAGCGTATTCACACTGCAAATCAGATGGCAGCTCCTTTGCTATATCGTGAAGAAGCGCCGCCACGGCAATCTCATCCTCCATTGACGGTAAGCAGACCTCGGCTATTCGCCTTGCCGCTTTTTCCACTCCCAAGGTATGAATATAGCGTTTTTCACTCATATATGATTTGATTTTATTTCTAAGGCTTACAAAATCACAATTCATTTATAAAGCTCACTATCAATAATATGTTTTTCGACTTGGGTGGATAAAAATTCTTGATACGACTCACCGCTTCTTAACTTGCGACGTATCTCGCTGGATGAAATCTCAATCACAGGTGTATTTAAAAACACAATTTCTGCCCCGTATTTTTGTCTATAAATTGCAATTTTTTCGTTGATACTTGTGTTATTCAACTCATCGTTCTCACGCCTTGCGTAACAAATCGTAGCAAGCTTGAAGATAACTTCAGGATTTACCCAACTGTCCATCGTAAGTATCATATCCGTTCCGCAAAGCAAGAACAGATGAGTGTCAGGGGCGCTCAGCGACTCTAAGGTTAAGTAGGTATAGCTCTTCCCGCCCCTTTTTATCTCGATATCTGAAACCTCGCATTTAGGAATACCAGAAAACGCAAGACGGCACATTTCAAGCCTATTTTCAGGCGTTGCCATATCATCAGAAATCTTATGCGGCGGAATAAAAGTAGGGATAATCAATAGTTTATCAAGGGATAACGCTTTGATAAACGCTTTCGCTGATTCAACGTGACCAATGTGTGGCGGATTAAACGTGCCACCGAAGATTCCTAACCTTCTCTTTTCGCTCATGGAAGCTCAATCCTCTTTTTATTCTCGGACTCGCGATAAAGAACAAATCTCGTACCAACGCAAGAAACCACATCACATTCTACGGCCTCGGCAATAGCATTTGCCGCCTCCTTGGCAGTATAACCGCTATTATCAAGAACTCTTACCTTAATCAGCTCTCTTGCCTCGAGAGCGTTGGCAATCTGGCGGCAAAGCTCAACGCTGATACCACCCTTACCAATCTGAAATATCGTATCGAGCTTCTGCGACATTGAGCGCAGATAAGCTCTCTGTTTACTGTTAAGCATAAATTATTCCTTTTCAAACAATGCCCTTGCGAATTCCTCGGCATTAAACGGCTTCATATCGTCAATCTGCTCACCAACACCGATAAACTTCACGGGAATTCCAAGCTCCTTATTTATTGACAATATAATACCGCCTTTAGCTGTACCGTCAAGCTTGGTAAGTACAAGACCGGTAATATTGGAAGCGTTCTTAAATTCCTTCGCCTGCGAAACGGCATTCTGTCCGGTGGTGGAGTCAAGAACCAACAGTGTTTCCATAGAAGAGCCTGCGAGCTCCCTTTTTATAACTCTGTCAATCTTTGCAAGCTCGTCCATAAGATTCTTCTTATTGTGAAGTCTGCCCGCAGTATCGACGATTAAGACGTCGGCGTTGCGGCTCTTAACCGCATTGATTGCATCAAATACAACCGCCGCCGGATCAGCGCCCGCCGCCTGCTTAATTATATCAACACCCGCTCTCTCACACCAAACCGTGAGCTGCTCGGCAGCCGCGGCTCTGAAAGTGTCAGCTGCTGCTACGACTACCTTCTTGCCCTTGGATTTAAGGTCTGCCGCCATCTTACCTATAGAAGTAGTTTTACCAACTCCGTTTACACCTATTACCAGGATTACAGACGGCTTAGTATCAAGCTTCAACGGCTCGTGCTCACCCACCATTCGCTTAAGAATAGCGAATAATTCGTCCTTTACAAGCTCAGGCTCTTTGATTTTGTTTTCCTTTACGGTATCGCGTAATTCGTCAAGTATCTCTTCGGTAGTATTTACACCTATATCGGCGGAAATCAGAAGCTCCTCCAGTTCGTCAAACAAATCCTCGTCAACGCTTTGAAACATCTTAAAAAGATTATCAATTTTGCCTACGATTGCGTTTTTTGTTTTTAAAAGTCCGTTTTTTAATTTATCAAAGAACCCCATCAAGTAGCTCCTTCTGTTTTCCTTCAATTTCGTTTACATTAAGCTCTATAGCCTGTGAAATACCTCTTTGCGGCATTGTAACGCCGTAGAGTCTGTCACCAATCTCCATAGTACCACGACGGTGTGTAATAAGAATGAACTGAGTATCGTCGTCAAACCTCTTAACGTACTCGCCGAATCTAAATACGTTAACCTCGTCGAGCGCTGCCTCAATCTCGTCAAGAATGCAGAACGGCGTTGGGTTAACCTTAAGAATAGCGAATAACAAAGCGATAGCAACGAAGGACTGCTCACCACCGGAAAGAAGTGACATACTCTTAATAATTTTACCGGGAGGAGCAGCTTTAATCTCAATGCCTGAGGTAAGCACGTCATCGGGCTCGGTGAGAAGCAGCTCAGCACTACCTCCACCGAACAGCTCCTTAAAGGTAATGTCGAAATTCTTATTGATGTTTTCAAACGCAGTAACAAAGCTAGAGCGCATTTCAACTTCAATTCTTCCGATAATTTCTATGAGTTCTTCCTTGGATTTAGCAAGGTCCTGATACTGTGAGTTGAGGTACTCATATCTTGTCTTTACCTCTGCGTATTCCTCAATAGCGCCGGGATTGTAATTACCAATGCTACGAAGTTTAGAACGGCAGGAGGACTGAATTGCCGCAATTTCATCACGGTTTTCTGCAGTAACCGGTGGATAATCGAGGGCAACTGCATCTTCATAAGTAATCTCATAATCCTCCCAAAGCTGAGACCCAAGCTTGTCCTGCTTTTCCTTTAAGCGAGTTACGTTATTTTCATTTCGTAGATTGAATTCAATTACAGCACTCTGCGAGCTGTTCTTTTCCTTAATTTTCTGACGAAGCTCAGCAAGCTCCTTCTCAAATTCAAACGTATTGCCTTCAATCTCTCGTCTTTCGTCCATTAAAGAATTACGAAGTGCTAAAAGTGCCTCATACTCGTTCTTATGCTCGTTCTTGATATCGTCAATTCCGCGACGCTTATCAGAAAGCGTAGCAATTCGGTTATTCTGAGCCTCTAAATCCGCATTAAGATCAGCAAGTCGCAAATCAATTGAATTGATAAGCTGATCGGTGGACTCAATCTCCTTCTTGGTTTCGGCAATCTTTACGTTAAAGTCGTTAGCCTTCTCGTTAAGCTCATCGCACTTCTCATCAAGAACTCCCTTTTCCTCTGCATATTTTGCTCTGTATTCCTTGAGTCCCTCAATTCGCTCAAGAGCAGCGTTATATGCACCGGTGTGCGATATAATCTCCTCGTCAATTCTAGACTGATTGGTCTGTAAAGCCTCATAGTCAAGCTTAAATTTATGCAATATATTAGCGTTTGCATCATATTTGGCATTCGCATTATCAAGAGCTGCAAACTGCGAGCGAGAGAGAGTTAAGAGAATTTCCTTTTCCTGCTCAGCATCTCTTGAGGCATTCTGGGCATCCTTAAGCTCTTTATCAATCGCCAAAAGCTCTTTGGTATGAGTATCAATTTTCTTACTAAGTTCATTGCTCTTCTCACGGAGTGTAGCAATTTCCGAAGCCCTTGTAAGGATACCGCTATCACGCTTAGCACTACCACCGGTGAATGAACCGCCCGCGTTAATAACCTGTCCGTCGAGAGTAACCATCTTCACACGGTAGCCGATTGCCTTTGCAGCGGATGAAGCATTATCAATATTATCAAAGACCAAGGTTCTAAGAAGCAGCCACTCGATAATCGAACGGTACTTATTATCAACATCTACCAAGGTATCTGCTCTGCCGATAAAGCCGGTCATAGTCTTTGCACGCTTAATCTCATCATTTTCCAAAGCAGACTTAATAGCGCTTATGGGATAAAACGTTGCTCTACCTGCGTTTGCACGCTTAAGTGCCTGCATAGCAGCCTTTGCCGTATGCTCATTTTCTACAACGATATTCTGCAAGCTTGCACCAAGAGCGGTATCGATAGCGGTAATATACTGCTTTTCAACACTGATCAGTGAAGAAAGTGGGCCATATATCTGACCTGATCCACTGATATTACCTGCGTTATACTCGCGCATAACGAACTTAATACTTTCCTGATAGCCGTCAAAATGCTCGTTCATGCGCTGAAGTGCATCTGCACGCTGTGTCGCCGCGTCACGCTGAAGCTTAAGCTGATTAAGCTCGTCTGTAAAGCTTTCCTTTTTGGCACTAAGGTCGCTGATTTTTTCACCTGATTCGGTAATAGTTGCGTCCTTCTCGGCAATCTGTGCCTTAAAGCCTGCGGCGTTTGCCTCGCACTTATCTGCCTCTTCTTTAAGCTTTACACTCTCAGCCTCATATTTCTCAATCTCAAGCTCTATGTCGTGTGAACGAGTGCCGTCACTGATTTTAGCATTCTTAAGTACGTCAATACGAATTTTCAAATCGGTCGCACAATTTTCCTCAACTGTCAAATCATCAAGGGCGTGCTGAAGCTTTTTATCAAGATCGGCGATTTTCTCGGTAAGGTTTTGAATCTCATTTAAGAAGTCCATCTTCTTATCTAAGAGGTCGTCGAGTTCTGCCTCGATTTTTCCCCGTTTTCCAAGATATTCAACCTTAGTTGCCTCAACATTTCCGACAGCCACATTGATTTCAACTATGCGCCTCTTACATTCCTCAATCATCTCAGCTGAGTGTGCAAAATCTGCCTCTGCCACACGAAGCGAATTATCGAGGTCGTGCAGCTTCTCTGTAGTTTGCTGTATTTGTTCAAGCAATTCAGCTGATTTTAGTTTACTTGATTGCGACTTATTGAAAAGATTATCACTTTGCTGCTCAAGGTCGGAAATTATCTGTTCAACCGTTTCAAGCTCGTGGCGAGATAATTTCCATGCATTCTCTGCCTCTTCAATATCCTGCCTAATCTTCTTGGTATCAAACAACCAAAGTGACACGTCAGCGCGCTTCTTCTGCTCGTACACCTCAAGACCGCGCCTTGCTCTTTCAGCCTCCTTCTCAAGTGGGCCTACTCTTCCCTCAAGCTCGAGTCTTATATCGTTAATTCTGTCAAGGTTGTCCGATACGTTTGCAAGCTTACGCTCAGACTCCTCTTTTCTGTATCTAAACTTTGAGATACCTGCAGCCTCTTCAAAGATACTTCTTCTCTCATCGCTCTTCTTGGAAATAATATCAGCAATCTTACCCTGACCGATTATAGAATATCCCTCACGGCCAACACCCGTATTCATAAAGAGCATGTGAATATCGCGAAGTCTTTTAGGCTCCTTGTTAATAAGGTATTCACTCTCACCCGTGCGGTAATACCTTCTCGTAACCGTAACCTCGTCAAACTCGGAGTCAAGGCGGTTATCAGGATCGGTGTTATCAAAGGTAACGGATACCTCAGCAAATCCCATAGGTCTGCGCTCGTCAGTACCTCCGAAAATTACGTCAACCATCTTAGTACCACGAATATTACGGCTTGATAACTCACCAAGTACCCAACGCATGGCATCGGATATGTTTGATTTACCACTTCCGTTAGGTCCGACAATTACTGTAGCGCCACGGTCAAAAGTAAGCACAGTTCTATTTGGAAATGACTTAAATCCGTGTAACTCAAGTGACTTTAAATACATCTTTAATTCCTCTCACAATGAATTAAGAGCTCATATCCCGAAAGGCTGTTATCCTCGCAAAATTTAATATCCGTAAGGCAGAGCTCTGAAATCAGCCTCTCATAATTTATTTTTTTGTGTCCGATCGCCATAGATAACGCACCCCTAGCAACCGTTACCACGTATTTACTTTCTTTGTTATATCCCGAACTAATCAATGCTTCTTTAATGCGATAATAAAATACGCGGCTCTTGACTAGCTCTCCTATAGCGGGATGATTCGGCCCGCATAAATAGGTGTCGCCGTTATGCAAATTTTCCGAATCGCATAATCCAATTCTTATAACCTTAACACCACTGCTTAGGAAGATATCAAATATCGCTGCGGCTCTTTCCACCGCCTCATCAAGCGGCAAAGGCTGATAATCACCTTTATTTACAGACGCCGCAAGCTCGGTATCCCGAAAGACTATAGTCGGATATATCCTTGCTCCGACTGCGCCCATTTCCGAGATAAATCTCGCCGTCTTGCATTCACTCTCGATACTCGAACCGGGCAAGCCTATCATCATCTGTCCTATTAAGTCAAATCCATTATCAACTATCATTCGGCAAGCGCGCTCTGCATCGTAAGAGGTGTGACCTCTGCGACAGGCTAAAAGCACATCATCGGATATACTCTGCAAACCAAGCTCAATTGTTTTAACACCGTATTCTTGCAATATGCCAAGTATATCTTTATCTATGTAATCTGGTCTTGTCGAGCATCTGACAGATGAAACTGCACCTTTATCGATATATACCTTAGCAATTTTTAAGAGCCTTATCATAAGTCCACGGTCTATGCCCGTAAACGAACCGCCAAAGAATGCAATCTCAACCTCTGTCTCGGGTTTAACGGTTAAGAGCGAGTCCTCAATAAGCTTAATTACACTATTCTCGTCAAATTCGCTGACTCCCGATATAGAACGCTGATTACAAAATGTACATTGATTGGGACAGCCTAAGTGCGGAATGAAAATTGGTATATTTATATGTTTTTTCATTTTCTTACTTTAGAATACCAAACAGTCGCAGTGCCGATTTTGCCGCTTGCATCTCAGATGCACGCTTGGTGGTACCCGTTCCCGTACCAACGCGGTTATTGTTTATATACGCGGTTGCAAAAAACCTCTTGTTATGCTCGGGTCCTGTTTCCTCATACTCGTATCGGAGAACCGAGTCGGGATTCTTCTCTACGAATTGCTGAAGCGTAGTCTTGTAATCAGAGAAGCGATTATTCGCAATCCTTGAAAACTCTTCTGCGAACAAATCAAAAATTACTCGCTTGTATTCTTCAGATGAATTTGCCCTTGCATCCTTATAAACGGCAGCAATCAACGCCTCGGTAGCATCGGCGAGTACCTTATCACGCTCTCGTAAAAGCGAGGTCTCCTCACCCGTTCCTATATTCAGATAATCGCCAAGGTTAATAGTACGCGCAATCCGCGCAAGCGTGCTTTCACAAACCAAATGCTGACGCATTCTGGTAAGCGTACCCTCGCCAAGCGAGCCGTATCTATCGAAAAGCTCCTCGGAAATGAGAATCTGTAAAACCGCGTCACCTAAAAACTCAAGTGCCTCATTGGATTGAGCTCGAATTCCCTTCGCCTTCATCTCATTTGTGTAAGACGAATGGGTAAGCGCACATTCAAGGAAGCTTATATCTGCAAAGGTATATTTAATTTTATCGCAAAGCTCAAATATCTCCTTGCCAATTCCCATCGTCTCTCCAAATGTTATTATATTTCGCTAGTGTACATGCGCTCGGCATCAGCGAGCATCTTTTTCTCATCGTAATCCGCTGCGAATGCGGTGATATCGTCGTTGATCTTCGTATCAACAAAGTGAATAGCCTGTCTTACCGCATTCTTAATTGCGTTGGCATCGGATGAACCGTGCGCCTTAATTACAGGCTTGGAAATACCTAAAAGCGGCGCTCCTCCATGCTCAGAGGCATCGAATCTGTGCTTCATATCCTTAATCTTTTCCTTCATGGTAAGAGCGGATACCTTAGTGGCGATATTGGTATAGAACACTTCCTTAATTACACCGAGCATGAATTTACCCATACCCTCAACGGTTTTCAAGAAAATATTACCTGTAAAGCCGTCGGTAACTAAAACGTCGCAGGCATTAAACGGTATTTCCTTACCCTCAACATTGCCAACGAAATTAAGACCGCAATCGGAGAGCATCTGATAAGACTCCTGCTGAAGTGCGTTACCCTTGTTGTACTCTGTACCATTGTTAAGAAGTCCAATTCGTGGACGATCAATGTCGTATATTTTTTCCATATACTTAGCGCCCATAAAAGCAAACTGGGATATGTTATCGGAAGTAACTGTCAGGTTAGCTCCGGAGTCCATAAGAAGAACCGGATTGTTAAGCGGTAAAACCGAAGCAATTGCCGCACGGTTAATACCGAGAATTCTCTTAACGATAATGGTAGCTCCGGTAATCAAAGCACCTGTATTACCTGCACTAACGAAGGCATCAACATCGCCCTTTGCAAGTGCCTTAAGACCAATACTCATAGAGCAATCGCGCTTCTCACGAATTACTGCAAGAGGGCTATCCTCCATAGTGATAACGCTCTTCGCGCTGATAATTTCAATACCGTCGATGTCAATCTCATTCTTAACGGCAACATCGGAGATCACATTCTCGTCACCAACTAAAATAATTTGATGATCCTTATATTCCTTAGATGCAATTTGTGCACCTTTAATTATTTCAAGAGGGGCGTTATCGCCACTCATTGCATCAACTAAAATTCTCATGGCTTTAAGAAACCAAACTGCGAACGTATAATCTCGAGCGAGCGCTCGGCATACGCCTCGTTTCTGTTTCTCTTACCTCCTTTTATCTTTTTATCAAACGGCGCTATGATGCCAAAGTTAGCATTCATAGGCTGGAACGAAGAACTGATTCCGCCCTCGCTGACATACCTTGCAAGCGCACCGATTTCTGTCTCTGGCGGAAATACAAGGCTATCCTTACCCAATGCCAAGAGCGCGGCGTTTATACCTGCAACAAAGCCCGACGAGGTAGACTCGATGTACCCTTCAACACCTGTCATTTGTCCGGCAAAGAAGAGCTTTGCGTGCTGACGCATTGAATAAGTATTTGTTAAGAGAGAGGGAGAATTAAGATATGTGTTCCTATGCATAACACCGTATCTGAAATATTCAGCGTTGGCAAGTCCCGGAATCAACCCGAACACTCTCTTTTGAGCGCCAAAGGTCAAATGTGTCTGGAATCCGACGAGGTTATACATAGTTCCCTCTTTATTTTCACGTCTTAGCTGTACTGTTGCGAACGCATCTGCGCCTGTAGAAGGCACAGGAAGTCCAACCGGCTTCATAGGGCCAAAGCGAAGAGTGTCGTATCCACGAGAAGCCATAACCTCAACAGGCATACAGCCCTCAAAGACCTTCAAATCCTCCTGAAGCTCCTTATCAAACGCCTTAAGCGGCGCAAGCTCTGCACTGATCAGCGCATTGTAAAATACGTCGTACTCTTCCTTTGTCATAGGACAGTTAAGGTAATCCTCGGGATTTCCTTTACCGTATCTTGAAGCAAAGAATGCACGCGACATATCAATTGTGGCAAAATCTACGATAGGTGCCGCCGCATCGAAGAAATGAAGCTCACCGCCACCGGTAATCTCGGAAATCCTATTCGCCAAATTTTCCGACGTAAGCGGACCCGAAGCAACAATAGTGATTTCATCAAAATCAATATCCGTAACTTCTTCGTTAATTACGGTGATATTCGAATTCTGCCTAATTTTTTCTGTTATATATTCGCTAAACTCATCGCGATTAACCGCCAGTGCGCTCCCTGCAGGCACCTCA
>JAZQRW010000193.1:0-13393 GCA_045629765.1 Eubacteriales bacterium | reverse complement strand
GTGCAGGGCAGAGTGCATAAGTACACCGAGGAGCTCTTTGGTGAGGGACACGCGTTCCGCGCAGGAACTATCGGTACTCTTGTCGAAAAGACAGCGTGGGGATATATCAGCAAATATCTGGAAGAAAAGAAAATAAAAATACCCAAGGCAGAGGTTGCACACATGGTAACTAACCTTGTTGGTATTAAGCGTACGACCGGACAGCACCCGGGTGGAATTATCGTTATACCGATGGAATATGATATTTATGATTTCACGCCTGTGCAACACCCTGCGGATGATGCCAACTCGAATATTATCACGACGCACTTCCAGTTCTCGTATCTTCACGACACGATTTTGAAGCTGGACGAGCTTGGACACGATATTCCGACTAAGTATAAGATGCTTGAGAAATACACCGGTACGAGCGTTCTCGACGTTAAGATGAACGATAAGTCGATTTACGAGCTATTTGCATCTACAAAGCCACTTAAAATAACACCCGACGACATAGGCGGATGTCTTTTAGGTACGTATGGCATTCCCGAGATGGGTACAAAGTTCATTCAGCAGGTTCTGCTTGATGCAAAGCCACGCACGTTTGACGACCTTTTACAGATTTCGGGACTTACACACGGTACTGACGTATGGCTCGGCAATGCGCAGGAGCTTATCAAGAATGGCGTGTGCACCATTTCCGAGGTTGTGGGCACGCGTGATGGAATTATGCTGTACTTGATTAGCAAGGGTCTTGATGATTCAACAGCCTTCAAGATAATGGAGGATGTAAGAAAAGGTAAGGGACTTAAGCCTGAGTATGAGGAAAATATGATTGCACACGATGTTCCGGATTGGTATATCTGGTCGTGCAAAAAAATCAAGTATATGTTCCCTAAGGCACACGCAGCTGCATACGATATGTCCGCAATTCGACTTGGCTGGTATAAGATTTACTATCCTATGGAGTTCTATGCAGCCTTCTTAACCGTTGCGCCCGGTGGCTTTGACGGTGAGGTTGTCAGCGGTGGCTATTCAAAAGTAAACTCGACCATCAAGGAGCTTGAACAGAAGCCGGATGCTACGGCAAAGGATAATGAAATGTGCACCACACTCTACATGGTACGTGAAGCAATGGCTCGCGGAGTGGAGTTCTTGGACGTTGATTTACAGAAGTCAGATGCCACAGCGTTCCTGCCGGAAAACGGTAAAATCAGAATGCCGTTAAATTCACTACCGGGACTGGGTGATACGGCGGCAGCTAAAATCGTTGAGGCACGCGCCAAATACGACTTGTATTCGGTTGAGGAGTTAAGATTGAGAACAGGAATTTCTAAGGCTGTTATAGATATATTAAGGCGCAACAGAGTTCTTGATAAACTGACTGAAACTAATCAATTCTCATTCTTCTGACGCAAAATGTAAACAAAACGAAACAAAAAGGGACTGTAAGAATCACTTACAGTCCCAACTAACTTAAGAAATAAGTAATAATGCAACGAGCATAATGATACACTCTATATCGCGCTCTTTGGAGAACAGAAGAAAGGCGGCAACCCCGATAATTAAGATTTCTTCCGTTCCTAATTTAAAGCTGCGCTCCCCTTTTCCAAAACCGAATGCATTTACAATGCTTGTAAATGTATCGTTTAGAAAGCCACCGCTTTGCTTCTTATCATCTTTGGATTGACATGGGTTTTCCCAAGGATTTTTAATGGGGGAAGAATTTGCAAATATCTCCTCGTTATCGTTTGTTGCATTTTGGCTATCCCTCAATGCCACTCCTGAATATGTATCCGGAATAGTTCTTGAATTTTCGTCTTGGTAGCTTTGTGCGTACATATCTCACCCTCTTTTCATCACATCTAAAATTCCGGACAGAGATAACATAGAATCAATTGCGCGTCCGCGTGATTCGGATAGGTAGGGCTTCATTGCGCGCAATAGTTCATTTCGCGTATTGCTTTTTCTATCGATATTAGTTATTGGCGTTGCCTGCACGTTTACGGGTTCGCTTTCCGGTGGGCTGGCGTCTTGCGATTTTTTTGTGCTATCGTTTTTTGCAAGATTTGATATTTGCTCGATTATTTGCGGGTTTTCCATAATAAGATTTATTATCTTAGAAATATCGGGGTTATTACTCACCTTATTTCTCCTTTTTGTACTGATTTATAATCTTGTACGCATCAGAGATACTTATCTTTGATGTGCCGTTAATAAGTCCACGCAGCTTGCTTAATTCTTCCGAAGACGGTGTATTATCGGGTAGCTTTATTCCGTATCCTTTCGCTATAACTCTTATTTGTGCCCATAATTCGCTATCGTTCATTTTCGAGAGCGCTTCCATTTTTTCTTGACTAAACTTCATATAATTCCCCTTTCTGATACTATATTATTCGAAGAGGAAAGAAAATGTTAAAGGAGCATACATGATTGTATTTTTAGTTATTTCGGATTCACACGGCAATATTGATAACGTCATGCGTGCCGTTAAGACTGCAGGTAGGGTTGACGGCATAATTTTTCTGGGTGACGGAATACGAGATATTGAATACATTAAAAGTACCTTGGAGCAGCTCAACGTATATGCTGTTTTGGGTAATTGCGACCATTTCTCGGCATTATCCGACTATAAAAAGGTTGAATCGTTTTGCTTTGAAGGTAAAAAAATCGTTATAACTCACGGTGATTTGTACGGTGCGAAGTACGGTGACTCAGGACTTCTACTCTTAGCGCGTGAGCACGGTGCTGATATAGTCCTTTACGGTCACACTCATATTGCGAGAGAGACGCAGATTGACGGGGTGTATTTATGTAATCCCGGGAGCATCGGTGGATACAGTGATGCAAGCTTTGGTGTATTGACCCTTGATGGGAATAATGCACTGTTTTCGTACAAAAGGCTTGAATTTTAAGAAAAAGTGTTGAAAAAAACACTTATTTATGCTAAAATAGTCTTAAACTAAATTGGTTGATTAAGGAGAAAATATGAACCGCAGATTTGGTCCTCCACCTATTCCGACTGACGGTCTTGTAAAGCCGAAAAGCTTAAGCGAATATCCGTCGTACATAAAGAAGAAAATACACGGCTTTTTCCATAGGCTGTTTTATATAGTCGCTTTAGTTTATAAGGCGACACCTGCATTGCTTTTCGTTATGTGCATTCTGTGTCTTTTAGACGGTGTTCTGCCGGTGCTTGGTGCATATGTCGCAGCAGAGCTGCTTAATGAAATTCAGATGCTTATTACCGATAACGCCGGTGGCGTGTTGAATAAAGAGAGCTTCGAGACATTCGTACCGCTGCTAATTATGCTTCTTTTAAATTTGATTTATCTTTTTGCAAGGAAGGTAATAAACCGAGTATCGATTGCGGTTACGGCAATAGCGGGTGAGCTGGTTGCAAATCACATTAAGCTTATGATAATAAATAAATCGCGCAGTGTTGATATGGCGTCGTTTGATAAACCCGAGTTTTACGAGAAGCTTGAGAATGCCAACCGTGAGGCGGGAATGCGTCCTCTGGGTATCATCAACTCAACCTTCAGTGTTATATCAAGCGTAATCAGTGCAGTTTCCTTTGTTGCTATTTTGTCGGTAATCAGCCCATATATCGCGCTTATAATGATTGCGGCATCCATTCCGACAGCACTTGTGAATTTTGTGTACAGAAACAAGAGCTTCAGATACATAAGATGGCATTCAAAGGAACGCCGTCAGATGAATTATTACTCAAGTCTTATGGTTAATAAGGATATGGCTAAGGAAATAAAAATCCTCGGCCTTTCGGATACCTTTATCAATAAGTATAAGACAGTGTTTAAAAAATACTTTAAGGGGCTTAAGGCTCTGTATATCAAGGAAGGGATTGCTCATATTCTGGTATCCTTGGTATCCACTATCGTTCAGTGCGGAGTGTTCCTCTATATTGCGTATACGGTCGTTTTCGAGGGCGGAATGATTGGTGATTACTCGCTTTATTCAGGAGCGTTAACCTCGATTTCTACGTATGTTGCCACAATTCTTACTTCCACAGCGACAATTTACGAGGGTACGCTCTTTATTGATAACATGATAGCCTTTACGAAGGAAAAGGTTACTGTTGTGCCGTCGGTAAGCGAGCCGATTATACCAAGACGTCATACACCGCATAAGATTGAATTTATAAACGTAGCGTTTAAATATCCCGGTACCGATAAGTTTGTGCTTAAAAATGTAAATCTAACTTTACAAAATTCGGAAAATATAGTTCTTGTTGGTTTGAATGGCGCAGGTAAGACGACTTTAATTAAATTATTAACCCGTCTATACGACACGACTGAAGGAGAAATTTTGCTTGACGGACGCAACATCAAGGAGTACGATGTTTCAAAGCTACACGATATGTTCGGCATCATATTCCAGGACTTTGGCAAATATTCCGAGACAGCGTTTGATAATATATCCTTCGGCGATATTCTTGTTGAGCATACCAATGAAGACATAACATTGGCGGCTGAGCGTGGCTATGCTGCTGATTTTATACGCGCGCTCCCGAGCGGATTTGATACACCACTGACAAGGATATTTGAGGACGATGGCATTGAGCTCTCGGGCGGTAGTTGGCAGAAGCTTGCTATTTCGCGCGCGTTCCTAAAGGACTCCGACATTTTGATTTTAGACGAGCCGACGGCTTCACTTGACCCGCTTGCTGAGGCTGAGGTGTTTAACCGCTTTACAGAGCTTTCCAAGGATAGAATAAGCGTATTCGTATCCCACAGACTCTCAAGTGCAACAACGGCTGATAAAATAATTGTAATAGACGGAGGCACTATTGCTGAGGTGGGTAATCACCAAGAGTTAATGAAGCTTGAGGGAATTTATCACAAGCTGTTTACGACTCAAGCGGATAGATACCAAGAGAAATAATTTTGTTTAAATTTATTTAAAAAGGCGGTTGTCGTATTTAGGCACGGCAAACAAAAAACGAGGTAGAAAATTGCAAAGCTTATGCAATTCCTATCTCGTTTTTATTTTATGTTCCAAATGTATAGCTTACCAAAGCTCCTCTGATTTTCTCTATCAACTCCTGGTCGAAGGGGGATGAGAGTGATAAGGCGGAAATAATCGAATCCAAAGTACAAGCACCGGATTTTAACAGATCGTTGTAAAGAGCAACTCCCGTGCCTTCACTTTCCACCTCGCTAAAGAATATTTCAAATGCCGGAATAACCGATACAGCGTTGAGCTGCAGGGACATCGGATTTGTCATGGAGCTTGCGAAGTCGTGTGTGTGTTTGTTAAAGGAAAGCTCCTGATTGGTAACTGTGTATATTGTGTTATTTACAGATGCTGAGATTTCTTTGATTTTCTCCAGAGTGATTTCCTCTTCACTAAGCGCATAAATCTGTAATTCATAGGAAGAGAGCGCGCAGTTATTTAAAACTGTTCTGATGATAGAGGTGATTGAGCTAAACTTCAGTCTTAACGCATCCTCAGTGAGCATTCTGTCCTTTGTTAATTGGTATGAGAGCAGCTCGGTTGTATATGCGTATATTTCGCTTACGTCCTCGCTGTACGGCATCGTTTTATTGAAGTAATAGTAGGTGAATTTGCCGAACTGATGCGATATTGAAGATATATCAGCGATAGTGTTTTTAAGATTTATAAAAATGAATGGCGATTTATTACTGCTGATATAAGTGGTAAAGGAGTTGTTTAATCGGGTATCAGTAGTTTTGGCCATATCGTAGAGCTTGTGCTGGAGCATATACGAGTATGCCTCAAAGGTATGCTCTCCCATATCCTCGTATGTTCCGTACAGAATGTTTAACAGCCTCTGATAGTTTTTCTCTATAGGCTGTGAAAGATTAACATTGCTAATGTAATCTATGTAGAAAGGAGCGAAATAATCGTAGATATTGTCAATAAAACTTTGCATTTCCTGGGTTGTATGGGTATACCCATGAATTTTATAAGCTACATCTATGTAACTGTCGTAGCCAAGCTTGTCCGCAATTTTGCGTCTGATTTTGACGAGCTCAACCGTGATTTTATCGCATTCGTTTTCGTATGCGATTTGGTATAAATTGTTTATTGTATTAAGCGCGGATGTATCGCTTTGATATTCACTTATAAATATCTTTGCGTAGTTTTCGACGTCATTATAAGTGATTTTGATGTTAGATGGTGAAAGAGCCAAGAGCTTTTCTTCCCATACTCTCTCCTGAACGAAATACTCAATAACCTCATCGGTGTGTATTCCGCCGAGTGAATAGTTGTCGAGATACCCTTCTCCGTAGTAATCGGTCTCAAAGCGCTCCTTGTGCTCCGATTGAGATAATGCTATGCATAATTCCTCGATGCTGTGAAGAAAATACATATAATTGTCCTCGAAGTATTCAGTTTCATTTGTCCAAAACTCCGAGGTAGTGTTCATCGATAATAGGATACGTGCATATTCGTTCATCGAAATCACGTTTTCATATATTGGCTCAAGCGCTTTTATATAGCTGAGCTGATTTTCGTAGCTCTCCTGATTTGCGTTTACTATGTCTATAACGCGCTTGAATTCATCCGTAGCATCATCAATGTTGGGACGCTTGTAGACAAGCTTGTCAAAGTCAATGCTTCCTCGTCCGTAATCCTTGTAAGGAGGTACAACGATAATATTGTCAAGCTTGTTAACATTTTCACCTTCCTGGTCCTGGGGCGTTTCTTTTTCATTTGTATCGTCTGTGATTTCATCGTCCTTTTTGCAGGAGGATAGTATATTTATGTTAAGAAAAATTAAGATAACGGCTAGTGATAAGGCAATGATTTTACTCACGAGTCCTCCTAAAAATTATAATATACATATATTTTATAATATTTTTGTCGTCATATCAATAACAAAGCATAAACTAATTGCAAAGAAATTGTTAAGAGCAGCTATTAAGGGCAAAGAAAAAAGTGGAAGTTTTCCACTTTTTTCAAATTCACCGGTATTATTATGCCTACATTCCGAGTCCTGCAGCACCCACTATACCTGCATCGTTTCCGAGTGATGCAATGACTATCTTGGTCTTTACTGCGTTACCTCTTGTGTATTGCTCCTGATTGACAAACTCGGTAAGCGGTTTAAGAAGATACTCGCGCTCGTTGCATACTCCACCTCCGATGCATACGATTTCCGGCTGGAATATATTTATAAAGTTTGTGATACCTTCACCCAGATATTTTACATAGCTCTCTACAAGCTCACGTCCGTATTTGTCGCCCTCACGCATAGCGTCAAAGGCTGTTCTTGCGGATATTTTTCCTTCTTTTTTCTCACAATCGAATAATGCTGAGGGAACGTTCTTGATTTTTAACTCGTGCATCTTTTCCTTAGTTATCGCCGTCAGGGCAGTAGCAGAGGCATAGGCTTCAAGACAACCACGTCTGCCGCATGAGCATTGTCTGCCGCCGCTTACTATGACTGTGTGTCCAAGCTCTGCGCCAACACAGTTAATGCCGCCTGTGAAAATTTTGCCGTCAAGTATAATTCCCCCGCCGACACCTGTGCCAAGCGTAATCATAACTGTGCTTCTTGCCCCCCTAGCACTGCCTGTCAAGGACTCGCCGTATGCGGCAGCGTTAGCGTCGTTCGCAAGATATACCTTGTCTACGTGTAGATATTTCTTAAATACCTCGACCATAGGGAAGTCTCTCATAAGTATATTGTTTGAGTATTCTACGATACCGCGCCTCGAGTCAATCGAACCCGGAGAGGCTATACCTATAGAGGCAATATTTGATAGCTTAAGCCCGTTTTTGCTAATCAAGGTTGAAGCAAGACTTGCCATATCGCGCGTTATTTCCTCAGCGCCTCGATGCGCGTTTGTAGGTGAGGAAATTTTATCTATAATATTTAAATTTTCATCGCATAATCCAACGGCAATGTTCGTGCCGCCAAGGTCAATACCGATTGTGTACATATCAATTCTCCTTGTTTTTCAGTATGTTCATATTATACAGTACTTTAGCGGTGTTGTCAATATTGATTATATACTACGCGCCCGCGCATTCACAAAAAATTAACATTTTGAATTGATATTTTTTGCCAAGGCTATTGAAATATACACAAAAATGGTATACAATATACCACGGTAAAAAAGTTTGTATTTTAGAGGTAATAAAGATGACAAGATTTGTGTATGCGGATAACGCTGCTACAACTCCGGTTTCATCGGAGGTTATAGCTGCTATGCAGCCTTGCTTTGAGACTGCTTGGGGCAATCCTTCGAGCCAGCATTCCAAGGGCAATGAGGCAAAGGCGCTTCTTGATGATGCGAGGAAGAGAATAGCAGACGTATTCTCGTGTGAAGCGAATGAGATATATTTCACCTCCTGCGGAACTGAGAGCGATAACTGGGCTATCAAGGGCGCAGCGATGCGGATGAAGAAAAAGGGTAGAACCCATATAGTGACTTCTAAGATTGAGCATCACGCAGTCCTTCATACCTGCGAGGCTTTAGAGAAAGAAGGCTTCACGGTATCGTATATCGGCGTTGACGAATATGGAATTATAGACATGGACGAGCTAAGAAGTGCGGTAACTGATAATACTGCTCTCGTAGCCGTTATGTATGCTAATAATGAGGTAGGTACTATTGAGCCGATTGCCGAGATTTGCGAGATTGCGCACAGTCACGGAGCGCTTATGTTTACCGATGCTGTACAGGCTGTTGGCAACATCGATATAGATTTATCTAAGCTACCGGTAGACATGCTTGCTATTTCGGGACACAAGATACACGCGCCAAAGGGCATTGGTATGCTCTTTATAAGACGCGGAGTCGTTATAAGCAACCTTGTAGACGGTGGCGGACAGGAAAGACGCAAGAGAGGCGGCACTGAAAATGTTCCTTATATCGTAGGTCTTGCCAAGGCGCTTGAAATTGCTAAGGAGAAGCTCCCTGAGATTGATAAGGTAAGGCAAAGACGCGACAGACTTATTAAGGCGCTTACGGATATTCCGTATTCTAAGCTTAACGGACACCCAACACAACGTCTTGCGGGTAACTGTAACGTAGGATTTGAGTTTATTGAAGGCGAGAGTATTTTGCTGTGGCTTGATATGATGGGAATTTGCGCATCTACCGGCTCAGCCTGCTCGTCTGCATCGCTCGACGCTTCACACGTACTTTTGGCTATGGGCGTTCCACACGAGAAAGCACACGGTTCGGTACGTCTTTCTATAACGCATGAGACTACAGATGAGGATATCGATTATATTATAGAGAATTTACCCCCAATCGTACATCGACTCAGAGATATGAGTCCGCTTTGGGAGAAAATAGCAAAAAAACAAGAGAAATAATGGAAAAGAGGGAAATATATGCAGTATAGTGAAAAGGTAATGGATCATTTTAAAAATCCACGCAACGTAGGTGAGATTGAGAATGCAGACGGCGTTGGCACCGTAGGTAACGCCAAGTGTGGTGATATTATGAAAATCTATCTTAAGATAGAAGATGACATAATTACCGATTGCAAGTTTAGAACGTTCGGATGCGGCGCAGCTATTGCAACCTCATCAATGGCAACTGAGCTTATAAAAGGACATACCATCGAGGAGGCGTTAAAGCTTACCAACAGTGTAGTTGTTGAGGCGCTTGAGGGGTTGCCTCCTGTAAAGGTTCACTGCTCCGTTCTTGCAGAAGATGCGGTTAAGAATGCTATTGCTGACTATTACAAAAAAATCGGCAGGGAAATTGATTTTGATTATGATGACCATACCGATGAGGATGACGATCACGCTTGTTCTATAGATTAAACAAGCTATTCGGTAACAATTGTTTTCATGCTAGATTTTACAATTTTTGATATGATTCGAGTATTTTTGTAAACAATAGTTTGCTTTTACATTTCTTGGCTTTGAACGAAACGACTTAGGTCTGATGTGAGGTTGTATGAAAGTATTACTTGGTCTTAGCGGAGGCTTCGATAGCTCTTACGCTGCTCTTAAGCTTAAGAGCCAAGGGCACGTCGTTGAGGGGGCAATTCTTAAGATGCACGAGCATACCGATATCAGCAGTGCTGTTTACAGTGCTGATTCTCTGGGTATACCGCTCCACGTTATTGACTGCACTAAAGAGTTTTCCTTGGTGGTTGATAATTTCATTGATGAATATAAAAATGGCAGGACTCCGAATCCTTGCATAATATGCAATAGGGAAGTAAAATTCAAATATCTGTTGAAATTTGCTCTGGAAAATGGCTTTGATAAGATTGCTACCGGACATTATGCAAGAATTTTGGAGCTTGACCTTGGCGGAAGGCGCTATCACACGCTATCGACTGCGCGTGATTTAAGCAAGGACCAGACCTATATGCTTTACAGACTCTCCGAGAATACTCTTTCGTATTTGCTTTTTCCTTTAGGAGATGAGATAAAGGCGGATTTGCGTGAAAATGCACCTAGTGAGCTATCTTTCGTTAAGGAAAAAGCAGACAGTCAAGAGATATGCTTCATTCCCGACAACGACTATGCCCAATATATAGAAAATAGAATCGGTGCGCTTCCGGAGGGCGATTTCGTAGATGAGAACGGTGAAGTTCTTGGACGTCACAAGGGCATTATCCGATATACGGTAGGTCAACGTAAGGGCTTGCAAATACCTAGCCTTAAGAAGCTTTACGTTACCTCGATAGATAGCACAACCAACACCGTTCGCGTTTCATCAAGCATAGCATATAGCTCGGTAGTGATGCTTAAGGACATTGTATGTCAGGCTATCGTTGAAGATAGAAGGAACGAAAATGGCGATATTGTAATTGATAATGTCATGGTGAAGCTTAGATATCAAGCTCCGCTCGTCATGGCGAAAGCGCATATTTATGCTGATGGTACGGCACAATTGCTTTTGAACGAGCCATTCAAGTCGGTTACTCCGGGACAATCTGCAGTCGCATACGACGGTGGACGCCTTCTTTTTGGCGGTATAATTTACTCGTCGCACAATTAAATATTCGGATTAGAATTCCGCATTTTGCAGATTTTGAAAGTCGAATAATATATAATATAATAGAAGAAAAACGAATAATCGTAAAGATAGCAAGAGCAACTTAACGTCAAAAAAGGCGAATATGGTTGCTCTTTTTTTGCGTCAATTTTAAAAGACTCCTATACTGTGAAATATGCGTAAGCAAAAGCAACTTTGTCACTGGATTGTCGAAAATAGACAAAATTCGGCCGTGTTTTTGAGCTTTTTTGAAAAAGAATTTATAAATTTGCCTCAAAAATGAGATTTTTGTGAAAAGCGTAGAAATTAGGTTTTTGATTTTATGCAAAATACACAAAAGCTAATCAGGAAGTTTGATTTTGCAAAAACAGTGATTGCATTCGGTAAAAAGTAAATATAATTTACTATAAAGATATAAAATGCTTAAAAATGGCTTAAAAACTCCATTTTTAGTAAATTTAAATTACAATACTCATATTTGCGACTTGCGGATTTAAAATTGCTGTAAACTAATATTTACATTTGATATAATCGGATTTAATTTTCGGCTTCCGTTTCAGCTTTTTTGCTCCACATACTATATATATATTATATTGACTTTTTTTTTGCTTTGTGTTATAATCTACCTTGCATATTTATGGGACTGCGTTTTTGCGATGCTATCAGATTGGCGTCTCGTAACGAGCATAGGTGTCACTCTGATAATATCGCGGTATTTTTTCTTCCGCGTCCGCATGTATGCAAATAATTTTAGGGGGTCTTCGGTATGAAGAAGAAAATGTTTCACAAAGCCATTTGTATGTTGCTTTGTGTGACGGTTTTATTTACACTCTTCGGATTTACTGTCTCAGCAGCTTCGGACTCTGAGTATAGTAAATACGATCCTGACGATGCTAATCCATACGTTCCTTCAACTTTGGAGCAGATGCAGTCGTTGGTTGGTACTAGCACGTATGCAGAGTACATTGAAGCAATGAAGGACTCAAAGGGTGAGATTCCCGATGAGTACTACGTTAAGGATAACGTTTACGCTCCGACTATTGATGTCATTGCTAACTTGGCTAATGGCAGCAGCGCTGAGCCTGTAATCAAGGATGGCGTTTGGAGCGAGGATTGCAAGGCGTCTTACGACTTTAACGCTAAGGCGTGGGAAAACTTCAATTTTGAAGAAGAAGGCGCGACCTCCGTGTATCTTCCTTCTAACGGCTCGGCTTCTTGGATCTTTAACGTTTCCACGGAGCAAGCAGGCTTATATTACATAAAGATTGAGTATTTTACCTGTAACATTGAGTTTGACGGTAGCTACACCTCCTCATCGGGACAGAGCAGTGTAAGCTCAATCGAAAAGAAGTTCCTCATTAACGGCAAGGTTCCATTTACCGAGGCTAGCGTAATCAATTTCGATAAGAACTGGGTTTACAGCAACTACGAGGTGATTCTTGATAAAGAACCTACGAACGAGGATGATGATTACCGAGTAGAGTATCGTAATGATGACTCTGCCGGCTATGCTAAGATTGTCACTCTTATCGAGGGCGGTTTTAAGACGGTAACCAAATACGTCATTTCCGAGGATATTGTCGGTAACTCTATGTCACCTTCAATGGATAGCGTGCCTTCGTGGAAGACACTTTATCTTTCCGATAGCACAGGCTATTACGATGGCTATTTCAGCTTCTATCTTGATGATGTTGAAACTACGTTCACTCTTGAGGCAGTTCGTGAGCCTATGATTATCAAGTCGATAACGCTTGAAAAGGTTACGAAGGATGCTAACAGGATTCCTACCTATCAGGAATATCTTGCAAGCGTGCCTAGCAATACGGTTGCAACGAATGGTAGCGTAATAGAAATTCAGGCAGAGTTTCCCGATATGGTGTCGGATGCTTCTGTTACACCTACAAACGATAATTCATCCGTTGCTACGTATCCTATCGAGGCAGGTGCATCTAAGTTCAACGTAATCGGTGAGAACGGATACAGCGCAGTAGGACAGTGGGCAGCGTACTCATTCCGTGTTACCGAGACCGGTATGTATAATATTTCCATGAGATACTTGCAGAGTGCGTTGCAGGGTATGTTTATTTGCCGTACAATCAAGCTTTGGAGTAGTGACGGAATGTACGGCTCTGATGGAGCACCTGAGGCTCCCTTTGCAGAGGCATATAACGCGCAGTTCAATTATAGCGATGATTGGCAATCTGAATTTATCAGTGCCGACGATAATATTCCATTCTCCTTCTACTTTAAGGAGGGTGTAGAATACAGAGTGTACTTTGAATGCTCGCTTGGTGCGCTCAGAACTCATATTCAGACTGTAGAGAATGCACTTAAGAATATAAACGCGGCATATCTCTCCATTCTTCAGTTGACCGGCTCTAACCCTGATGAATCCAAGTCTTACGACTGGCATCACGTTATGCCTAAGTCGGATCGTAGCCATGTCGTTC
>JAZQRW010000192.1:0-7373 GCA_045629765.1 Eubacteriales bacterium | reverse complement strand
GTGACCTGTTGATTACGAATCAACTGCTCTACCAACTGAGCCACATCAGCAACACAGCGTATATTATTTTAACATTTTAATATGCTTTTGTCAATACCCTGTAAGAATTATTTTTTTAAGTTAAAATAAATATTTTTCTGTGTGCTGATACGCTCATCTTTTATAAATCACCTTGTAAGAATGCGGCGGAAGCCGTCGAATGCAAGCACCGTTGAGGCGGTTATTAGTGTCAGCGTAAGCTCGCTTGCGGTAAGGGGAATGCTCCTGAAAATTTCACCACCGAAATAGATTATGAGAATTTGGATTACGCTTATAAATAGCATTATGTAAATGAAGAGCTTATTCTTAGATATGCCCGAAAATAGCCACATTCTCTCACTCCTTGCGCTAAGGCAATTAAAGAGCCCTGCGAAGATAAAGAGCGCATAAAAGGCGCTTAAAAGTCTTTCAGTAGTGCCGAAAAAGTGCTTAAAATAGTCAAGGCGTAAAAACAGAATAAGGAGAAGAAGAGTGTATGCGCCGTTCAATACGATGTGGGACAGCGAGCCTCTTGAAAGAATAGGCTCTTCCCTGCGCTTTGGCTTTTCTTTCATATAATATTTCTCCGGAGCTTCGCCTGCAAAGGCTATACCGCCAAGGGTATCCATAATGATATTTATCCATAGCATCTGTATTATTGTTATCGGATTATCGATACCCATAAACTGACCAAGAAGGGTTATGCCGCAGGCGGCTAGGTTCATAATAAGCTGGAAGGTGATAAATTTTCTTATAGACTTAAATATAGTTCTGCCGTAAAGTATCGCCTTAGATATAGCGAAAAAGCTGTCGTCGAGTATCACGATGTCGCCTGCGCTCTTAGCAATATCGGTGCCGCTTCCCATACTGAAGCCGACGTCGGCAAGCTTTAACGAGGGGGCGTCGTTAATTCCGTCACCCGTCATACCGACAACCTTACCAAGCTCCTGTGAGAGTCTGACGAGCCTCGTTTTATCCGACGGGAGCGCACGTGCAAGCACACGCAGACGTGGCAACAGCGACTTTACCTCATCGTCCGAAAGGGCGTTAAGCTCTGCCGAGGTCAAGGCAATATCCGTGTGCGCGGAGTCATAAAAGCCACATTCTGTGGCAATGCTCTCTGCGGTCTTTATATTATCTCCAGTTAACATAACGAGCTGTATGCCTGCATTCTCAACCGTCTTTATTGCTTCCTTAACACCACTTCTTATTTTGTCCTTTAGTACCACAAGGCAAATCAAGCTAAGGCTATCCTCGCTACGCCCTGCAGCAATGGCAATCACCCTTTGGCCATGTTCTAGCGCCTCGCTGTATTCCTTGTATATGCGAGCAAAATTCGAGGTTATCGCCTCTGCGTTCTTATTGATGTATGAGTGAGTGCGTGGCAAAATCAACTCGGGCGCACCCTTAACTATATAAAGCGAGTCGTCAATTAACACACTAGAGCATTTTCTCTCACTGCTAAAGGGTGTGTAATCTATCCGCTTAACAGACGGTGCATCAACCGAAGAGAAGAACTCCGCAATTGCGCGCTCGGTGCTGTTGCCGCCTAAAATTTGCCCACGCTCACAGCGGGCATCGGTATTATATTTTGCGCATAAGAGAAGTCGGTCAAATATTGCACCGCTACTGCGAAGCGCACCGAGGCTCTTATAGGTTTCCTCCTCGGTGATTACTCTATCAAGACTCATTTTACCCATTGTAAGAGTACCCGTCTTATCGGTAAAGAGAATATTAAGCGAGCCCGATGTTTCGATGCCGACGAGCTTTTTAATAAGGATTTTATCCTTAAGCATACGTCGCATATTTGCGCTAAGAACAACAGTTATCATCATCGGCAAGCCCTCGGGCACGGCAACGACAACAACGGTTATCATCATAGTAAGCGCACGAATCAAGAGAGAAAACAAAGCCTTATAGTCACGTACCGACTCTAAAATCAGCGTAGGAACAAAACCGTTATCAACCACAAGTGCGTTGAAAATATAGATAAATCCAACGAAAAAAGCACAGACATAGCCAAAAATGCTGATTTGCCGCGCTAAGCGTGAGAGGCGAAGCTTCAAGGGGCTGATTCTCGTCTGTGCCTGAACGTCATCCGCAACCATACCGTAATAGGTCTTATCTCCCACCCTCATTACACGCATTACGCCACTGCCACCGGTAACAATAGAGCCACGAAAAACAGCCGTAGACGAGGATAGCTCCCAATCGGTGAAGCTTCCCTTTCGCTTGGTTACCTCAATATTTTCACCGTTAAGAGCAGATTGGTCAACGCTCACCTCGCCGTCTATCAAAATTCCGTCAGCCTGTACACTCTCGCCTGCGGACAGCAGAATTATATCTCCGACGACTATATCTGTGGTGGGAAGCTCGCACAATACGCTATCACGTATTACTCTTGCGTGACTCTCGGCCGCCTCCTCTTCCATTTTCAAAAACGCCTTTTCACTACCATACTCGGATATGGTCGAAACGGTGGTGGAAATCAAAATCGCCGCAACTATTCCGAAAATCTCAAGAAAATTACAATCTCCAAATGTAAAAATGACTTCCAGAAAAAGTGCGAAAAGCAAAATCTTTATTATTGGATCTGATAGATTTTCAAAAAATGTATGAACGATGCCCTTGGTCTTGATTTTTCTTAGTGAATTGCTACCGTTTTTTGCACGTGATGCGTTTACCTCAGCGTTGCTTAATCCTTTATATTTCATATACACATACCCCCGAGACTTGTACTCAGAAAAGTATATGCTATGAGCAACAAAAAAAGAACGGACAAAATGTCCGTTCTTGATACCCGCATAGGCCGTGTAAAGTAATTTTTAACCCTGTCTTGACAGGTGGGTGCTCTCTCTTTCTCTTTGCGCTTCCAACGTCTGATAAGCGAAGGTACTAAGACAGTTCGCCTCAGGAGGCCTGCATCCCGTAGAAAGAAGCCCAAGCTCCCTTTTTAAATGTGTCGGTCCAAATACTACAATATCACGAACCTCGCAGGAAGAAAATTAGTTCTCGTCGTAATCTACTTCGCTAAAGAGGAGATCGTTGAAGTAATCCTCAACCTTATCAAACTCGTCATCGTCCTCGATAGTTTCAAAGAGAATGTCCTCGCCGTCAACGGTTGCTCTGAGAATTACGTACTCATCGCTGTCCTCGTCCTCTGCAGGAATAAGTGCGAAATAAAGCTTCTCATCAATAGTAGCTCTTGCGATAAGCTCGAAGTCCTTCTCCTCACCCGTTTCCTCATCGGTAAGAGTAACGATGTTGCTCTCAAGCTCCTCTGTTTCAAATTCCTTTTCCATATCTGCCATTGTTATGTCTCCAATCTAAGTATTTAAATGCCTTACACCTATATTTTATAATATCAGTGCTAATATGTCAAGAGTTTTTTATAATAGTTCAGAAAGAATAGTATTACTAACGTAAAATCCACGCTCGGTCAGCGCAATGCGGTCAGAGGCAATTTCTAAGTATCCGCCACCTTGAAGTTGAGCGATGTTCTTCTCCCTGCCTTTTAGGAATGAAGCGCCAAAGCGCCTTTCGTATTCGGAAAGCGAAAATCCCTCACTGAGCCTTAACCGCATCATAGCGTACTCGAACATCTGCGTTTCAAAATCAACCGTATCCTTCGTAGTATAGTGTATACCGCTTGAGGATAAATATTCATTCATATCGCGAGAATTTCCGTACCTTGTGCCATCAAAATATGAATATGCGCTGATACCGACTCCAACGTATTCATCAGCGTGCCAATATTTGAGGTTATGTCGACAGGCGTATCCGTCCTTATGGTAATTTGAAATCTCGTAGTGTGAATATCCGTTGTCAGCTAGAATTTGTGCGCAGGCGTAGTACATATCGCACTCACTGTCCTCGCTTGGCAATTCAAGACTCGCGCGCTTGTCGAAAAAGGGCGTGCCCTCCTCCAAAATCAAACCGTAGGCTGAAATGTGAGTGGGGGAAAGTCCGGTAATTTCAGCAAGCGTTTTCTCAAAAGAGAACTTGGTCTGCTGTGGTATACCATACATTAAATCTACGTTTATATTAGTAATTCCGCTGTCGTAAATCATAGCGTATGAGCGGAGAAAATCAGAATAAGTGTGTATTCTGCCTAGGATTTTCAGTTCATTTTCGTGAATTGATTGCAACCCAAGACTAAATCGGTTTACGCCTAAGGACTTGTACGCCTTGATGCTACCGACGCTTATCGTGCCGGGATTGCCCTCTAAAGTAAACTCACAGCCGTCGGCAATGCTAAAGCTATCGGATATTGCAAGCGTGATTTTCTCAAGTTCAAATGGAGTCAGAAGCGTGGGTGTACCGCCACCAAAAAAGATGGTATCAACGCCAATTTTTCTATCCCTTTTATAAGCCTTAATCTCCTCAGTCAGCCTATTTATATATGCGCGGCGCGCGTCCTCGTCAAGACTCGGAAAGGAGCAGAAATCACAGTAATTGCACTTTCTTACGCACAAGGGAATATGTACGTATAAGCCTACGTTATCAGTTGTCATCATCAAGCCTGAGAACCGCCATAAATGCCTCGGGAGTAACCTCTACGCTACCCAGCTTACGCATCTTCTTCTTACCTTCCTTCTGCTTTTCAAGCAGCTTCTTCTTTCTGGTAATATCACCGCCGTAGCACTTTGCAAGCACATCCTTACGCATTGCCTTAACCGTTTCTCTTGCGATAATCTTAGAGCCGATTGCCGCCTGAATAGGAATTTCAAAGAGCTGACGCGGAATGTTCTCCTTAAGCTTTTCTGCAATTTTTCTCGCTCTCGTATACGCTCTATCCTCAAATACGATAAAGGAAAGTGCATCAACAACCTCGCCGTTAAGCATAAAATCAAGCTTAACAAGCTTCGAGGGAGCGTAGCCCTTAAGCTCGTAGTCAAGTGATGCATATCCCTTAGAGCGTGACTTTAAGGCGTCAAAGAAGTCGTATATGATTTCATTCAATGGTAATTCGTAATGAAGCTCAACACGCTCGGTATCGATATACTTCATATCAATAAATACGCCTCGTCTGTCCTGGCACAAATCCATAATTCCGCCAACGTAATCGGTTGGAGTTATAACCGTCGCCTTCATAATAGGCTCGTACGAGCGGTCGATCTCATCGGGTGATGGGAACTTCGAGGGGTTGTCAATAGAAATTCTCTCACCTGAGCGAAGCTCTACCTCGTAAATAACCGATGGTGCGGTGGTGATAAGGTCAAGGTTAAACTCTCTTTCAAGTCTTTCCTCAATAATCTCCATGTGAAGAAGACCTAAAAATCCGCATCTGAAGCCGAAGCCCAGAGCAACAGAGGTCTCGGGCTCGAACACGAGCGAGGCATCGTTTAACTGAAGCTTTTCAAGTGCCTCACGCAAATCACCGTATCTTGCGCCGTCAGCAGGATAAATACCCGAGTAAACCATGGGGTGCACGTCACGGAAGCCGGGTAATGGCTCACTTGCTCCACCCTCAGCCGTAGTTACTGTATCGCCGACACGTGTCTCGCCGACGTTCTTAATCGAGGCGGTAAGATAACCAACCTCACCGGCACTTAGAGAATCACCCTTAGAAAGACCGAATGGCTTCATTGTACCAACCTCAACAATCTCGAACTCACTACCGGTTGCCATAAGTCTTATTCTATCGCCTGCCTTAACAGTACCCTCAACAACTCTTACATAAACCACGACACCGAGATACGCATCGTAGTGAGAGTCAAATATGAGAGCCTTCAAGGGCGCATTCTCATCTCCCTTGGGAGCGGGAATATCGGTAACTATCTTCTCAAGCACGTCCTCAATATTAAGTCCGTTCTTAGCAGAAACGGCAGGACAATCCTCGGCAGGTATACCGATAATATCCTCTATCTCACGCCTTGCGCCCTCTATATCAGCAGAGGCAAGGTCGATTTTATTTATAACGGGCAATATCTCAAGGTCATTGTCCATCGCCAAATAGGCATTGGCAAGAGTCTGCGCCTCAACGCCCTGCGTCGCATCAACAACGAGCAATGCGCCCTCGCACGCCTGAAGTGAGCGTGATACCTCGTAGCCAAAGTCTACGTGGCCGGGAGTATCGATAAGGTTAAACTCGTACTCCTCGCCGTTCTTAGCCCTATAATTCAGCTTAACGGCGCGAGCCTTGATTGTTATTCCCCTCTCCTTTTCAAGCTCCATATTGTCAAGAATCTGCGACTCCATTTCTCTTGTTGAGATAGTCTGTGTCTTCTCAAGTATTCTGTCGGCAAGGGTTGACTTGCCGTGGTCAATATGCGCAATTATTGAAAAGTTCCTTATATGTTTTTGCTTGTCTGTCATTTTTTCCACGAGGAATTTATACCTCTGTCATCCTTCTTGAGTCTTTAGTATATTTTTCTATCTTAGCGCCGAGAGTTGCTGTGTCATCATCGTGCGCAAGAATGTAAATCTTAATCTTTGGCTCTGTGCCCGAGGGACGAACTATTATCTTATCCTCATTCTCAAGCGTGTAGTACAATACATCGCTCGATGGCTGAGTGATTTTCTCACGCTCGCCTGTCGCAACACTTACGGTGTATCCGCACTTGTAATCGCCAACCTTGGCAACGGTCACGCCGCCGATAACTGTGGGCGGATTATTGCGCAAGGTGTTCATAATCCTCTTTCTCTTAGCAATGCCGTCAAGTCCCTCCATATATATATCGATTACACTCTCGCGGTAATTGCCGTATTTATCGTAAAGTGACAAAAGAGCATCGGAAAGCGTCATACCAAGACGGCTGTAATACGCGGTCATCTCAAGTATCATCATTGACGCCTCAACTGCGTCCTTATCTCTTGCGTACGAGCCCATAAGATAGCCGTAGCTCTCCTCAAATCCGAGAAGGAAGCCGTCGGTATTGCCATTAGCCTCGTTGTTCTTAATAACCTCGCCTATAAATTTAAAGCCGGTTAAAACGTCGTAGAGCTTAATACCGTTATAGCTCGCAATTCTGTAAGCCATATCGGTGGATACGATACTCTTAACGCAGTAAGGCTCCTTTGGCATAGTGCCGAGTGCTTTCCTTTGCGTAATGGCGTAATCAAGCAAAAGCGCCCCCATCTGGTTACCCGTGATAGTGGCGAAGCCGCCGTCCTTGGTCCTAGTCATAACGCCAACTCTGTCGGAGTCGGGGTCAGTAGCGATAATTAGGTCTGAGCCTACTCTGTTCGCAATCTCAATACCCTCTGTGAATACGTCGGAATACTCGGGATTAGGCTTCTTAACGGTCGGGAAATTACCGTCGGCGTTCATCTGACTGTCAACGGTATAGAGTTTTTTAAGTCCGACACGGCGGAATACCTCGGGCACGAGAATTCTTCCCGCACCGTGAAGG